>NZ_WKZC01000006.1:0-125506 GCF_009679635.1 Finegoldia sp. BIOML-A4
AACACAGAAGTTAAGCCTCTTAACGCCGATGGTACTACGATGGAAACGTCGTGGGAGAGTAGGTAGTCGCCAAACAATTAAGATCTAGTGATGACAATGTCCGCTAGGTCTTTTTTTGTGCGTTCTTTTAACTATATTAAGATAGAAAATGGTTTATAGAATTCGTTATATAAAAGTTGCAAGAAAAACATAGGTAATGAAATAAGCAAACATCTCGCACAAATATCTTGAGAAAAATTTAATGTTCTCACTCGCTCAGCCTCACTTCAGAAATCTTCTTTTAAAAGATATTAATGGAAGATTTCCTCGTTCGAAGCGTCGCTCATAGGAAGCATTAAATTTTATATGATGATATTCTTTGCTTCGATCGTTTGCTAAAAGGTTTCGCGAAGTTGTGGAATTGAGGGACAATGACAGAAAATGATTATAAGGTTTCGCTAGATGACAGTAGCAAGACACACAAAGGTAAGAGTTATAGCAAACATCTTGCACGAATATCTAGACTACAAAAATAAATAAATTCTAAGCTTGTGAACCTAAAATCGCAAACTCGCTAACGCTCAAACAGTGCGATTTTTTAACGGTTCACTGCACTTGAATTTATGATTATTTTCTCCGTATGATATTCTTAGCTTCGATTGTTTGCTTGAAGCTTTCGTGAATTTGGAGATTGCAGGACAATGACAGAAAATGATTATAAGGTTTCGCTAGACGACGGTTGCAAGATACACATAGGTTGAGACCATAGCAAACATCTTGCACGAATATCTAGACTACGAAAATAAATAAATTCTAAGCTTATGAACCTAAAATTGTGAACTCGTGCTACGCACTCAGACAGCACAATTTTTTAACGGTTCTCTTCGCTTGAATTTATGATTATTTTCTCCGTATGATATTCTTAGCGTCGATTGTTTGCTTTAAGGTTTCGCGTTGTATTAGGGATTGCAGGATAAACATAGGTAATGAAATAAGCAAACATCTCGCACTAATATCTTTGGTTAAAATTTAATGTTCTCACTCGCTCAGCCTCACTTCAGAAATCTTCTTTTAAGAAAATTTAACTGAAGATTTCATCGTTCGAAGCGTCGCTCATAAGAAGCATTAAATTTTATATGTTGATATTCTTAGCTTCGATTGTTTGCTTTAACGTTTCGCAGTGCTGGGGATTGCAAGATGAGGATAGAAAATTGTAAAAAGAATTTCGATAGAGAACAGTTGTAAGACACACGTAGGTCAAAAAATATGTAAACATCTTGCACGAATATCTTGTGGAAAATTTAATGTTCTCACTCGCTCAGCCTCACAGCTAAAATCTTATATTATGAAAATGAATTGAGGTGTAAATAAGAACGCAAGTTTGATATAATAGTATAGTAAATCAATAGTAATTTGAATATATAATAGATCAGAATTAAAGAAAGGAAATGATTATGAAGAGTAATAAATCAAAATCAATTTTAGTTATTGCATTTATTGCGGTAGCTGTTTTGATTATGTTTTTTATAAAGAATAAACCAGTTATGCCAATTAATAATGATAATAGTGCTAAGCAAACTGAGACTGATGGAAATGTTAAAGAAGATAGTAGTTCTAGTAGTGAGAATACAAGTTCATCAAATTTAAATAATTTCAAGGAAGCTTACAAGGAAGTAGACAAGGAAGATGTTTTATTTGCTGGCAAGGATGCTGGTTTTGAAAAGTTTTTATCTTACGATAAGCCTGTTTTTGTAAATTTTACTTGGACTGAATGTGCTCCTTGTAAGGAAATGGCTCCATATATAGACAATACTTTCAATAAGTTCAAGGGGAAAGCCGTTGTTAAGGATGTTGAAGTTAATGTGAACAATGATTTCGCGTCACAAGCTGGTATTAGAGTTACTCCTACACAAATTTTTATTCCTTTAAAAGAAGATTTTAAATTTTCTGATAAGGCTCAAATCGTGATGGATGAGTATTTCCAAGAGGTTACTGTAAATGGTAAAAAGGGATACATTCACGAAGGTTTGTTGAAGGAAAACGAATTAGAAATATTGATTTCGGATATGATAAATGGATAGTTTATTAGAATTTTTGTCAAAATTAGTCAAGGATTATGTTTATTTGGCTCCTATTATTTCTTTGGTTGCGGGGATTTTGACTAGTTTTCTTCCCTGCTCATTGCCGATGATTCCGATTATAATTGGGTATTTGTCGGGGAATAATTACGATAAGAAAAAATCTTTCAAGGTGGCTTTGGTTTTTAGTTTAGGTAGTATTTTAGTTTTTACAATTTTTGGATTGACGGCTGCCTTAGTAGGAAAAATTTTAAATCAATTTAGTAGAGTTTTTTATATTGTTATTGGAATACTTTTAATTCTTATGGCGTTTCAAAATTGGCATGTTATTAAGATTATTAGCTTAAATAAGTCTAGCAAAATTACAAAAACTGGACTTTTGGGAGCTTTTCTAGCTGGCGTTATTCAAGCGGTGTTTGCATCTCCATGTTCAACACCTGTTTTAGTTTCATTGATGGCTATAGCGGCTAATACTAGAAATATTTTATTTTCTATTATTTTGTTTGTATTTTATGGTATTGGGAATTGCTTTTTGGTATTTATGTCTGCTTTGTTGATGGGTAAAGTCGAAGAGATTATTCAAAATGATTCATATACTAAAGTTTCTAAAATAATAGAAATAGTTCTTGGTGCAGTATTGATGTTATTTGGATTATATTTCTTGTACCAAGGTATGTAGGAGGAAATTTATTGGAAAAAAATGTATTAGAATCTAAAAAATTACAAGATTTAAAGATTATTGCTAAAGCTGTAGGTGTTGCAGGTATTAGTAAATATAATAAGCAAGATTTGATAAAAGAGATTATTAGTCAAGTTAATATTAATGAGAGAAATAATTCTGAGGATGATTACGAAGATTCTTCTTCTAATGAAGAAAAAGATTTGAAGGATCCTTTGAAAGTGGAAGGAATCTTGGATTTACACGAAAACGGATATGGATTTTTGAGATCGGAAGGATACGATTCAGGAGATGATGATACTTACGTACCTCCTGTTCAAGTTAGAAGATTTAAACTAAAGACAGGGGATTTTGTAGAGGGATTATCTCGTGAGAAAAAGGATAAAGAAAAATTCAATGCTTTGATTTATGTGAATCGTGTAAATGGAGATACTGTTGAAAATCTTAGAAATAGATCTGATTTTGAGAATTTGACGCCGATTTATCCAAGAGAAAGATTGACTTTAGAAAGAGATTCAAAGAATGTTTCAATGAGAATTATGGATTTGATAAGTCCTGTTGGAAAAGGTCAAAGAGGCTTGATTGTGGCATCACCTAAAACAGGTAAGACGACTTTACTAAAAAATATAGCAAACTCTATAAGAAAAAATTATCCGGAAATTCATGTTATTGTTTTGTTAATTGATGAAAGACCGGAAGAAGTTACAGATATGAAGCGTTCTGTTTTGGGAGCAGATGTTGTAGCATCTACTTTTGATGAAATGCCTCAAAATCATATTAGGGTTGCTGAAATCGTAATAGAGAGGGCCAAGAGGCTTGTAGAACACAAAAAAGATGTCGTAATATTGGTCGATTCAATTACTAGATTATCTCGTGCATATAATGTTACTAGTCCTTATTCAGGTAAGACTTTGTCCGGCGGACTTGATCCTTTAGCATTGAATGGTCCTAAAAGATTTTTCGGTGCGGCAAGAAATATTGAAGAAGGCGGTTCATTGACTATATTGGCGACGGCTTTGATTGAAACAGGATCCAGAATGGATGATGTTATTTTCGAAGAATTCAAGGGAACTGGAAATATGGAAATCAAATTGGATAGGAGCCTGTCGGAACAGAGAGTGTTCCCTGCAATTGATTTGAACAAATCCGGAACTAGGAAAGATGAATTACTTCTTACAAAAGAAGAATTATCAGCAATTAATAAAATAAGAAAACAATTGAATTCACAAGAAAACAAAAATATTGCAGACCAAATTATAAAAATGATCAAAAACACAAAATCAAACCAAGAATTTGTAAAATCAATAAATAATTTGCAAAGTTTGTAAATAAATTTATACTGAAATATTCAAATTTTGTAGACAAGTTCATACTCATGTGTTATAATAGGTAAGTCGAAAATAATTTTGAGAAAAACGAGGTGATAATATGAAAAAAGATTTACATCCAGAATACCACGAAGCTACAGTAACTTGCGCTTCTTGTGGCAATACTTTTAAAGTAGGATCTACTAAAGAAAACATAAACGTCGAAGTTTGTAGTCAATGTCACCCATTTTATACAGGACGTCAAAGATTTGTAGAACATGGTGGTAGAGTAGAAAAATTCAAGAAAAAATACAACATGGATTAGCATTTTTGCCAGTACCTTTTTGGTGCTGGTATTTTTGTGTTAAAAAATAGATAATGAACGATGAAAAGGTAAATTGAAATGAAGAAAACTACAATTGGTGGACAAGCTTTAATCGAAGGAATTCTGATGAGAGGCCCTTCAAAGTACTCCATAGCGGTCAGAAAGCCTGATCAAGAAATTGATTTGGTTGTAAAAGACTTAGAAAACAATAAAATAAATTTGATGAAGATTCCTTTTATAAGAGGAGTTGTTAGTTTGTTTGATTCGATGAAGTTGGGAATGGATGCTTTGATGTATTCAGCAAGTTTTTACGAAGATGATAGCGAAAACTTCTTCGATAAGCATTTTAAAAACAATGCCAGAAAAGTAGAAAATGTGTTTTCTATAATTGCATCAGTGGCATTGGCGTTACTGTTTTTCTTCTTCATTCCAACTTTTCTTACATCATTTGTTAAGCTAAATCATTCATCTTTCAGTTTCAATTTAATCGAAGGATTGATACGAATTATAATATTTTTCACATATCTCTTTATAGTTTCTCATTCAAAAGATATGAAAAGAGTTTTTGAATATCATGGTGCTGAACACAAGAGTATTTATTGCTATGAGCAAGGACTGGATTTGACTGTTGAAAATGTTAGAAAACAAAGTAGACTTCATCCGAGATGTGGTACTAGTTTTTTGTTTACGGTTATGATAATTTCAATTTTGGTGTTAGGTTTAGTTGGATGGCCAAATCAGTTGATGAGAATGTTGTATCGTATAATATTACTTCCAGTGATTGTATCAATTTCGTATGAAATTAACAGATTAATCGGAAAATACGATAATACAATAACGGCACTACTTGTTAAACCTGGATTATGGGTTCAAAAGTATTTTACAGTAAGAGAGCCTGACGACAAGATGATAGAAGTTGCTATATTGGCACTTAAAAGTGTTATTCCAGAAAAAGAAGATGAAGATTTATGGTAATCAAGGATATTTACAGTTTATTCGATAAATCTGATTGTCTGATGATTTTGGAAAAATTATATAACTATAGTTTTTCTGATTCTATTATTCATTCGAATGATGAGATTAACGAGAGTGATGAGAAAATAATTTTAGAATACAAAAGACTTTACGATGAGGATATTCCAATCGAATATATACTTGGGTTTAAGTACTTTTACAATAGAAAGTTTTATACAGATCCTGATGTTTTAATTCCAAGATTTGATACTGAAATTTTAGTAGACGAAATAATCAAGATTAATCGTAAGTTTGACAATATACTTGAAATCGGGATTGGATCTGGAATAATATCCATTACTTTGAATTTGGAATTGAATTCAAATGTTTTGGGTGTGGATATAAACAAAAAGGCTATTGAACTTTCCAAGAAAAATGCAGAAACCTTAAATGCTACTAATGTTGAGTTTATTTATTCTGATCTGTATGAGAATGTGAATTCTAAGTATGATTTGATAGTTTCCAATCCGCCCTATATAGACAAAAAAGATTTCAATTCACTTGAAACAAAAATTTTAAAAGAACCACGATCTGCACTTTTTGGTGGAGATGATGGACTGTATTTTTATAGAAAGATAATAAATCAAGCTAGTGATTATTTAAATGAAGATGGTATGCTTGCTTTTGAAATAGGTTATAATCAAAGAGAGAGCATATTTGAGATTTTAGATGAAAACGGATTTGGAAATCACTATTGCATTAAAGATTTTAACGGTTTTGATAGAGTAATAATTGCGAGGAGGTAATTATGTTTGAAAATTTAGATAGTGTTGTTGATAAGTTCAAAGACTTAGAAGTAAAAGTCGCAGATCCTGAAGTTATCGCTGACATGGAAAATTGGACGAAATTAATGAAAGAACACGCTGATTTAGAACCAGTTGTTAATAAATATTTGTCATACAAAGATAATTTGAAAAATTTACAAGAAGATAAGGAGCTGTTGGGTACTACTGGAGATAGTGAAATGGAAGAACTATTGAAAGATGAAATCTCAACATTGGAAGAACAAATCGAAAACGATCAAGAAGAATTGAAAATTTTGTTGTTGCCAAAAGATCCTAACGATGAAAAGAACGTATTTATTGAAATAAGAGCAGGCGCTGGCGGTGATGAAGCAGGTTTATTTGCTGGTGAACTTTTGAGAATGTACCAAATGTATTCTGATAAAAAACGCTGGACAACTGAAGTTATGGATATTCAACAACAAGGTGTTGGCGGTGTTAAAGAAGCTGTTATGATGGTTAAAGGAAAAGGCGCTTATTCTAGATTAAAATACGAATCAGGAGTTCACAGAGTTCAAAGAGTTCCTCAAACTGAAAGTTCAGGAAGAATTCACACATCTACGGCAACTGTTGCTGTTTTACCGGAAGCCGAAGATGTTGATATTAAGATTGAACAAAAAGATTTGAGAATTGACGTGTTCAGAGCAAGTGGTAACGGTGGACAATGCGTAAACACTACTGACTCTGCTGTTAGAATAACGCACATTCCAACAGGCCTTGTAGTGACTTGTCAAGATGAAAAATCTCAAATAAAAAATAAAGACAAAGCTATGAAAGTTTTGAAATCTAGATTATATGATTTGATGGAAGAAGAAAAGAACAAAGATAGAGCAGATGCTCGTAAATCTCAAGTTGGTACAGGGGATCGTTCTGAAAGAATTAGAACTTACAACTTCCCACAAGGAAGAATAACTGATCACAGAATCAACAAAACTATATTCCAATTACAAAATTTCTTAGATGGAGATATTGAAGAAATGATCGATGATTTGACAAGTTACGATCAAGCTGAAAAATTAAAAATGATGAATTAAAAATTAACTCGAGTTTAAATGCTCGAGTTTTTTATATTATAGCAAGTAATGATATAATTAGATATATATTTAAATTTAGGAGATAAAAATGAATAGTGAATTAATTTATGAATATTTGGATAAAATTGGAAGAGATGGTTACAAGTTGGGACTTGATAGAATGCAAAAAACTTTGAAAATTCTAGGTAATCCCGAAAAAAGTTTTAAAATAATCCACGTTGCAGGAACTAATGGTAAGGGTTCTACATCAACTTTTATATATCAAACACTAAAAGAACATGGTTATAAAACTGGACTTTTTACATCACCTCACATTATTAATTTTTACGATAGAATAAAAATCGACAAAGAAATTTCAGAAGAAGATTTTATGAGAATTTTCGAAATTATCAAGGACACTATTGAAGAAAATGATATAAAGGTGTCTACATTTGAATTTATAACTTTGTGCGCGATTTATTATTTTGCAGAACAAAAATGCGAATATGTGGTTCTTGAAGTTGGAATGGGCGGAAGATTGGATGCTACCAACGCTACAGATGAAACTTTGTTATCTGTAATTACAAAAATTGGATTGGATCACCAAGAATATTTGGGAAATACTTTGGAAGAAATCGCCTATGAAAAAGCTTGTATCATGAAACAAAATGGAAGATGTGTCGTTTACAATCAACAAGAAAGTGTATTGGATGTGTTCAGAGAAGTTGCAGAAGAAAGAGATAACAAACTATACATTTGCGATTTTGATGAGGCGAAAAATATTGAAATCAACGCTACTCATAATTCTTTTGATTGGAAAAATTTGCATATTGAAACTAGGTTGGTTGGAAGATATCAATTATTTAACGCGCAATTAGCATTGAGTGCTATTGATGTATTAAGAGATGAACTCGATTTGTCTGATGAAGATATCATCAATGGTTTCAAAAACGCATATATTCCTGCAAGATTTGATGTGATTAGACAAAACCCAACAGTAATATACGATGGCGGACACAATGCCGATGGGGTTAAAGCTTTGAAATCATCAATAGAATCTGTGTTTGGTGATAAGAAAATCGTATTTGTTTACGGTGTATTGAAAGACAAGGACTATAACGATGAAATCAAACTAATCCATGAAAATGCCAAAGCATTTGTGACATTTACGCCAGATTCACCAAGAGCATTAAAAGCAGAAGATTTGAAAAAGCAAATCGAAGCCTACAGCGATAATGTTGTCGCAAAATCAAACGTAAATGACGCTGTGGATTATGCAATTGAACATTTCAAAGACGATGTAATTATAATTTTTGGAACGTTGTACAGTGCGGAGCAAGCTTATGAACATTTATAAAAAAGTTTTTGATGGGAAAAATATCGGAGAAATTTTATACGATGAGCCAATGAAAAATCACACTACTTTCAAAATTGGAGGTAGTTGTGATGTTATGATATTTCCTCAGACTGAAGAACAAATAATAAATGCCATTCAATTAATAAAACAAAATGACTTTGCTTACAGAATTATAGGTAATGGATCCAATCTGTTAGTTAGCGATGAAGGCTTGAGAGAAGTTGTAATTAAATTACACGATAATTTCAACGATATGAAAATTGAAGGTGATATTCTAACTGCAAAATCAGGGGCGTTATTGAGCGCTGTCAGTAAATTAGCTATTAATAACTCTTACGCTGGTTTTGAAGCTGTTAGCGGCATACCTGGAGACATTGGAGGGGCTATTACAATGAATGCAGGTGCATATGGAACAGAAATGAAAGATATTGTTCACAGAGTTAAGGTTATTGATACAGATTTGAATGTAAAATATTTTAACTGTGATGAGATGGATTTTTCCTACAGACATTCAAGAGTTCAAGATGAAAAATTAGTCGTTTTGGAAGTTGAATTTTTGCTAAAAAAAGGTGACCAACAAGAAATCCTCAATAATTTTCACGATTACACAGAAAGAAGAACATCAAAGCAACCATTGGAACTTCCTTCATGTGGATCTGTATTCAAAAGGCCAGAAGGACATTTTGCTGGACAATTGATTGATGAAGCAGGACTTAGAGGCTACAGATACAATGATGCAATGATTAGTGAAAAACACTGTGGATTCATAGTCAATGTTGGAGATGCAAAATGCTGTGATGTTGTAGCCGTTATAGAACATGTGCAAAAAGTCGTGTTTGATAAGTTCAATGTGAAGTTAGAACCAGAAGTGAGAATTATCGGTGGAAGATAAAATAAAATTAACCAGAGAATATCACGTGCATTCAGTTTACAGTCGTAACAATCACGGGAAAAGTACAATCGAAGAAATTGTACAAGAAGCGAGATCAAAAAAATTAAAGACTATAAGCATAACTGATCACGGCCCTGGACACTTAATGTACGGAATAAAAAGAAAATTAATTCCTGTACAACGTGAAGAAATTGATAGGCTCAAAGAAAAGTACGACGATATTGAAATTCTGATGGGAGTTGAAGCCAACGTAATTGGCTACAACGGAGAGATTGATATTAGAGAAGAAGAGAAAAAGTATTTTGATTTTATCAATCTTGGGTTTCATGATGGAGTTAGATTTGTAGACAACAAATCTTTTTATAATTATCATGTTTTAAAAAGATTGAGCCGGATGGGACAATCGGTCAGGGAAAAAATGATTGATTTGAATACAAATACAATGGTAAAAGCATTGGAGAACAACGATATTTTTATAATAACTCATCCAGGAGATAAAATAGATGTTGATATCGAAAAAATCGCACAAACATGCGAAAAAACAAACACAGTTATGGAGATTAACAACCATCATCCGCACTTATCTGTAGAAGAAATCAAAATTTCTTCACATTATAATGTTAAATTTAGTTTAGGGAGTGATGCTCATCACAGAAAAAATATTGCAAATGTGAATGACAGCATCAAAAGAGTAATTGAATCAGGGTTGGATATTAGTAGAATTATAAACATCGATTAGGAGATTTCATGGAAGTTGTAATTATTACAGGAATGAGTGGAGCTGGCAAAAGTGCCAGTAGCGATATTTTTGAAGATTTGGGTTATTATACATTAGATAATATGCCGCCATCTCTTTTATTAAGTTTTATCGATTTGACTACAAAAAGCAAGAAAAAAATCAACAAAATAGCTTGTGTAGTAGATATTAGAGGTGGAGAATTCTTCGCTGATTTGATGAAGTCCATAACACTTTTGAAAAATCAAAGTATTGATGTTAAAATTTTGTATTTGGATGCATCAGATGAAATTATAATCAGAAGATACAAAGAACATAGAAGGCCACATCCGTTGGCAGTCAATGGAAATATTTCAGAAGGCATAGCTAATGAAAGAGAACTTCTAAGTGAAGTCAGAAATTCAGCAGATTCAATCATCAACACTTCTAATTTGACACTGGGAGAATTGAGAAGAAAAATATTATCTGCATTTTCACTTAAAGATGTAGACACGAAACTAGCAATATCTGTAGTATCATTTGGATTTAAGCATGGAATTTTGCTGGATGCAGATTTGATATTTGATGTCAGATTTCTTCCGAATCCCTACTATATAGCAGAATTAAAAAAATCTTCTGGACTAAATACAGATATAAAAGAGTATGTATTTGGATTTGAAGAAGCAAATGAATTCTTGGATAAATTGGTGGATATGATGGAATTTTTGATTCCCAAATATTCAAAAGAAGGAAAAACAAACTTGGTTATAGGAATAGGATGCACCGGCGGAAAGCACAGGTCCGTTGCAATAGCACAAGCTTTGACAACAAGGCTTGAGGGAAATGGAGAAAAAGTTTATGTATCCCACAGAGACCAAAAATTTTGGTAAAAAAATAGTAACTATAGGCGGAGGGACAGGTAATTCTATATTGCTAAGAGGCGTCAAAAATTTCACATCAAACATAACGACGATTGTAACTGTAGCTGATGATGGTGGAGGAAGTGGAGTTCTCAGGGAAGATTTGGGAATGTTACCTCCTGGTGATATTAGAAACTGTCTTGTGGCACTTGCTAATACTGAACCTATAATGGAAAAATTAATAAATTATAGATTTTCAAATGGTCAATTAAAAGGTCAGAGCTTAGGGAATTTATTGATAGCTGCGATGAATGATATATGTGGCGATTTCAACGAGGCAATAAAAGAAATAAGTAACGTACTTGCGATTACAGGAAAAGTACTGCCAATGACTTTGGATAATGTCAAATTATTTGCTGAATTAGAAGATGGATCTACTATTGAAGGTGAATCGAACATCACGTTTTTGAACAGAAAAAACGGAGGTAAAATCAAACGAGTATTCACATCACCTAAACTGCTTTTGCCATTAAAAGAATCCATAGATAGCATAATGGATGCAGATATTGTTCTATTAGGACCAGGTTCGTTGTACACATCAATAATTCCCAATCTTTTAGTAACAGATATATCAAACGCACTAAAAGAAACAAAGGCGGAAGTTGTGTACATATTAAATATCATGACTCAACCTGGAGAAACTAATGGTTACAACGTTACAGATCATGTAGTTGCCATTATTGATCACGCAAATTCAAACATTATAGACAAAATTGTCGTTAATTCCAAGGAAGTAGACAAATATGCGAAATACAGATACAAATCAATTGAAAACTCTACGCCGATTTATATTACAGATGAAGATCGTGAAAATATGGAAAAATTAGGCATAGAAATCATAGAAGCTGATATATGTGATATTAGCTATGATTATATTGTGCATGATTCGAATAAATTGATGAAAACTATATTAGAAAGATATTAGTATGAATACGATTATTGAAAAATTAGACGGACAAAACAAAATACATGCACTTGAAAAAGCTGCAGATTTAATAAAAAATGGAAGTGTAGTTGCATTTCCAACAGAAACAGTATACGGATTAGGAGCAAATGGATTAGATGAAGAAGCTTGCAAAAAAATATTCGATGTCAAGAGAAGAAAAAGAGACAATCCACTAATCTTGCACGTAACTAATGATGAAATGGTCAGAAATTTATCGTCAGAAATCACTGAAGATCAAAAAAAATTGATGGATAATTTGTGGCCAGGTCCATTGACTATAATTTTCAAAAAAAGTGACAAAGTTAATGACGTTGTAAGTTGTGGAGGAAATACAGTTGCAATTAGAAATCCATCGGATGAAATCGCAAGATTTTTGATAGATAAATCAAATTGTCCAATAGCAGCTCCATCTGCAAATAAATCGGGAAGGCCATCACCAACTAATGCACAAGATGTGTATAGTGATATGAAAGGTGAGATTGAAATGATTTTGGATGGAGGAAGTTGTAACATTGGAATTGAATCCACTGTTGTCGATTTGACGGAGAAACCGTACACCATACTTAGACCTGGTTTTTACACAAAAGAAGATCTGGAAGTATATTTGGATGAGGTTGTGTACGATAAATCATTAGTTGATTCTAACACTGTTCCGAAATCCCCAGGACAAAAATACAAGCACTATGCACCTAAAACAAAACTCATAGTAATCAAAGGAAACATGGATAACATACAAAGTTATGTTAATAGCTTGGGAATAAATACCGACGAAATTGGATTTATACTGTGTGAAGAAACTGCAACGAATGTAAATTTCGAAAATGTAAAAATAATTTCAAAAAGAAATGATTATTTGAATTTTGCACACAATATCTTTTCTTACCTCAGGGAGTTAGATAAATTAAATTATAAATTATTAATTTGTGAAGGGGTAAATGAACAAAAAATGGGTATAAGTATAATGAACAGGCTTAAAAAATCTTGTGCCAATAATATAGAATTAATTTAGTATGTTATAATAAAGAGTATAAAGTTTATTTTATAGGAGGAATTATGAGTAAAGTAACTGTATTTGATCATCCGTTGATTAAACACAAATTAACAATTTTACGTGATAAAAACACAGGAAGCAATCAATTTAGACAGTTAGTTTCTGAAATAGCAACTTTAATGTGCTATGAAGTTACTAGAGACTTTAAATTAGAAGATTGCAAAGTAGAAACTCCGATAGGAACAACTACCGGCCAAACTCTTAGTGGTAAAAAGTTGGGAGTAGTTCCAATTTTAAGAGCAGGTTTGGGAATGGTTGAAGGATTTTTGAGTGTACTACCAGCAGCAAAGGTTGGACACATCGGATTGTACAGAGATCCTGAAACATTAAAACCTGTTGAATATTATTGTAAATTGCCAAAAGATGTTGAAGAAAGAGATATTATCGTTGTGGATCCAATGCTTGCAACAGGTGGTTCAGCAGAAGCAGCGATTACTTTTTTAAAAGAGCATGGATGTAAGAACATCAAATTGGTTAATATCATAGCGGCTCCAGAAGGAATCAAAATGGTTCAAGAAAAGCATCCAGATGTAGATATATACGTGGCAGGTCTTGATGAAAAATTAAATGAACACGGTTATATCGTACCTGGTTTAGGGGATGCAGGAGACAGATTATTTGGTACTAAATAGCTTTAAGGCTTTTAGTTATATACTTATGGTTTTAGAGTATTTTTCATATTCTAAAACCATCTCTAATTAGGAGGTGAAACAATGTCAGATACTGCTATATCAAAAATTAAAGAAGCTGAAGAGAAGGCTAAGCTTATTGTCGATGAAGCTAATGAAAAAAGAAAAAGCATTTTAGAGGATGCAAAATCAGAAGCTGAACAAAAATACAACGACATTATCGATGAAGCACAAAAAGTTCGAAATGAAAAACTAGAATCTTCAAAGAATAAAGCAATTGAAGAATCAAAAGATTTGGAACAAAAAGCTAAGATGAATAACGAAAGTATTAAAAACATCGACATTGATACAGTTGAAGGACTTGTAGACAAAATCGTTGAAAGGATAGTGAGTTAATGGCTATTGTAAAAATGAGCAAATTTGATTTGTATTCATTTGATTATGATAGGGAAAAATTACTCGAAGATCTTCAAAAGTTTAATTATGTTCATATTGATGAAAAGAAGGCAGATGACGAAAATCAAGGTGTAAGGAATTTAGATAATTCTGAACAAATTGTTAGCACTAGTGAAAAGCTTACCAAAGTAAAATGGGCTATAGATTTGCTTGAAAAGTATTCAGAAAAGCACAATAAGATAGACGAATTAAAACAAGGTAAGAAAACATTTAGACTAGATGAGCTTACTAAAAAAGCACTTGATTTTGACTTTGATGAACACTACAAAGAACTTTCATCTTTGGATAAACAACTAACTGAACTTGATCAGAACAATCAAACCTTGAACCAAAAAAAATCTGAATTAACTCCATGGGAGAAGTTAGATTTGGATATTTCAAAGATTGATGATTTTGAAAGGGTTAAGGTAGTTACAGGAACTGTAAGTGATAAATTCATCGATCAGTTGAAATTAAACACAAAAGATATTGAAGATATTTATATCGAAGAAATTTCTCGTAATTCAGGCTTTGTTTACTTGCTGGTTATCTCTAAGGATTATGAAAAAGCACAAGATATCCTAAGAGACAATGGATTTGTCAATATTAATATTAAATCACATGGACTTGTAAAAGATGAAATCAGAAATATTGACGAACAAATCATTGCAAATAAAAAGCAATACAAAGAAATAGAAAATCAAATTAAATCAAAAACAGATTTGACTGAACAATTTAAGATTTATCATGATTATCTTGAAAACAACAGCTTAAAAGAAGAAGCTACAAGCAAAATTAAGAGGACAGATAAGATTGATATTATCGAAGGATATGTTCCTACCGACAAGGAAAAAGATTTTGAAAATGTACTACAAAACTCATTGAATAATAAGTATTATTTGGAAATGAATCCAGCAGATAAGAATGATCCAAATGTACCAATTATTTTAAAAAACAGAGGATTTGCAAAAGCTTTTGAAAGTATAACGGGAATGTATTCATTGCCAAAATACAACGAAGTTGATCCAACACCATTATTGGCGCCTTTCTATTGTTTCTTCTCAGGAATGATGATTGGTGATTTGGGATATGGATTGATTGTATTTTTAGCAATAATCGTAGCTCTCAAGATTTTTAATCTTGATGAAAAGAAAAAACAATTCTTGAAATTCTTTATGTTCATATCAATTGCATCAATGTTCTGGGGATACATTTATGGATCGTTCTTCGGTGGAATTATACCAATGACACCTATCATTGACACAAGCAAAAACGCAATGACTTTAATAGTTTTATGCTTAATCTTTGGTTTTATACATTTATTCTTTGCATTGGGAATCAAGGCTTACATGTTGATCAGAGATCACAAACCTTTAGATGCATTTTATGATGTAGGACTATGGTATTTAATTATTATTAGTATATTAGTTTTACTAATTGGTAAGACTTTAGCATTGCCAGCTGTGGCATTGACAATTGCAAAATGGATTGCCATAGCATCAGCTGTGGGGATAGTCCTAACAGCAGGAAGAGATGCAAAAAGCATTGGTGGTAAGCTTGGCTCAGGATTGTATTCGTTGTACGGAATATCTGGCTGGATTGGAGATTTCGTATCATATATGAGACTAATGGCATTGGGCTTATCAGGAGCATATATTGCTGTAGCAATTAATATGATTGTAAAAATGATGGCTGGATCAAGTATTATAGGATTCATATTTGGACTTATCGTATTTGTGGTATTCCAAGCATTTAACGCATTCTTATCGTACTTGTCAGCATACGTTCACTCTGCAAGATTGATTTTCGTAGAAATGTTCAATAAGTTCTACGAAGGTGGTGGAGTGCCATTCAAGAAACTTATAACAGAATCAGAATATTTTAACATAACAAACAAATAGGAGGATATTATGGAAAAATTCTTTTTAGAAAACGGTGGATTAGTTTTAGGAGTATTATCAGTAGTAATAGCAGTTTTATTCTCAGGTATGGGATCTGCTAAAGGTGTAGGTAGAGCAGGGGAAGCTGCAGCTGGAGTAGTTATTGAAGAACCAGAAAAATTCGGTAAGTCATTAGTACTTCAATTATTACCAGGTACACAAGGTTTGTACGGATTCGTAATTGGTATTTTAATTCTATTCAAACTTGCTGGTGGAAGTATTTCCTTAGCACAAGGATATGTTTACATTGCAGCAGCATTACCAGTAGGAGTTGTAGGATATTTCTCAGCAATTGCTCAAAGTAAAGTAGCAGTTAGTGGTATCAATATCTTAGCAAAGAATGAACCTCAACAAGCAAAAGGTATTATCTATGCAGTAATGGTTGAGTTATATGCCATCTTAGCATTCGCTATTTCATTCTTATTAATGAACCAAATCCAAGCTTAATGGTGATTTAGATGTCTAATTTAGATAATATAATTAATGAAATTCTTGAAGATGCAAAAAAAGAATCTGAACAAATTCTAAATAATGCAAATCAAGAAAAAGAAAAAATCATTGAAACTAAAATAGACCAGGCTAATCAAGAAAAAGATACAATATTAAACAAAGCAGAATCTGAAGCAAAAGGCGTGTACGACAGACACTTATCTCAAGTTGTTTTAAAATCAAGAGATAATGCGCTTTTTGCAAAACAAGAAGTAATCGATAGTGTTTTACAAAAAATTAAAGATAAATTAAAGAATATGTCACTTGAAGATTATAAAAAATACCTAACAAATAGTTTATCCAAAATGAATTTGAATAGTGATGATTTGTTAGTATTACAATCTGATAAGTATGATAGTTTGAAGAATGAAAACTTTAATGTAAAAATATCAGATGAAACTGTTGACAGCGGATTTTGTATTAAAAGAGGTAATGTATTAATCAATAATAATTTTTCTTCACTGGTCGATTCAATGAAAGATGAATTGGAAGTAGAAATTGCAAAAACTCTTTTTAAGAAGTAGGTGATAATATGAAAAAAGAAGATTTCATACATCAATCTGCTATAACTCGTGTCAAAGAAAAGGAATTGTTGAGTAAGAATGATTATGAAAGACTGATAGATGCAAGTAATTTAGAAGAAACTGTAAGATTACTTTCGGATTCAGTGTATCAATCAGAATTTGCAAAGCTTGATAATTATAAGAATTACGATGTTGCTTTGAAAAATGAGTTAAAAAAGACTTATAAATACATGTATGATATGAGTAGTTTCCAATTTCCTGTCGACTTAATGGCATTAAAATACGATTATCATAATTTAAAAGTGTTGATTAAAGAATATCTAAAAGATGAAGATTTTTCTTCAATGTTAAGCGATATAACTAGAATTGAATTCAAAAGCATGAGAGATTCAATTAGAGAAAATACTGAAATTGAAATGGAACATTTTGATAAAGTTATCAAAGATTCAATCGCTGATTACGAAGAAAACAAAGATCCTCAAATGGTAGATATTTATGCCGACAGAGAGTATTTTGTGGAAACTTCAGAAATTGCAAAACAAATTGATTCAGATTTGATAAATGAATACGTTGAAGATTTGATAGATTTTACTAATATTAAAACTTTACTTAGAGTTCAAAACCAAAAGAAAAGTTTAGAATTTTTGAAAAAAGTCATTATTCCTAATGGTAGTATTGAATCTGAAAAGTTTGAAAGTGAATTGCATTCTGAAATTACCGAAGATAGTCCATTATTCAAACAAGCTAGAATTTACTATTATGTAAAAGAAGCTATCAGTGAGTATAAGAAATCAAATAGTTTATCTGTCTTTGAAAAGGCAATGGATGATTATTTGATGGAAAAAATCAAAGAAATCAAAAAGGTTACTTATGGACCTGAGGTTTTGTTTGGATATTTATTTGCAAAAGAAACTGAAATTAAGAATCTTAGGATTATTTTTGTAGGAAAGATTAACTCATTGAAACCTGATTATATCAGGAGTAAGTTGAGGTTAAGTTATGCGTAAAAAAGTAGCTGTAGTAGGTGATAGAGATTCTGTGTTGGTCTTCAAAGCTTTGGGAGTAGATGTTTTTGAATCTATTGAAAGCACTGATGCTAGAAAAACAGTTGATAGATTAGCAAAAGAAGACTACGGAGTGATTTTTATTACTGAACAAATAGCAGAAAAAATCAAAGAAACAATAGATAGATATAATGATAAAGTTTCACCAGCTATTATCTTGATACCTTCTAATCAAGGTAGCTTGAACATTGGAATGAACAGAATCAATACCAATGTCGAAAAAGCTGTTGGAGCGAACATTTTGTAAAGGAGAGCTTATATTGAAAGAAGGTAAAGTATTAAAAGTATCCGGACCTTTGGTAGTTGCTGAAGGAATGGAAAACGCAAGCGTATATGACGTTGTTGAGGTTTCAGACGATAAGCTCATTGGAGAGATTATTGAAATGAGAGGCGATAAAGCCTCAATTCAAGTATATGAAGAAACAACAGGAATTGGCCCTGGGGATAAAGTTGTATCTACAGGTCACCCACTATCAATTGAATTGGGACCTGGTATCTTAGAGCAAATGTTTGATGGTATTCAAAGACCATTAAAATCATTGCAAGAAAAAGCTGGAGACTTCTTGTTAAGAGGAGTTAGCGCTCCATCATTAAACAGAGAAAAGAAATGGGAATTCAAACCTGTTAAGTCTGTAGGTGATGAAGTAGAAGCAGGAGATATTATAGGTGAAGTTCAAGAAACTGAAGTAATTGTTCACAAGATAATGGTTCCAGCTAATGTATCTGGTAAAATCAAATCAATTGAATCTGGAGAATTCACTGTTGATCAAACAGTTTGCGTTGTAGAACAAGATTCTAAAGATATTGAAATAAATATGATTCAAAGATGGCCTGTAAGAAATGGTAGACCTTACAAAGAAAAGGAAGATCCAATCAGACCATTGATCACAGGTCAAAGAGTTATCGATACATTCTTCCCAGTTGCAAAAGGTGGTACTGCAGCAATTCCAGGACCTTTCGGTAGTGGTAAAACAGTAGTTCAACACCAATTAGCTAAATGGGCAGACGCTGAAATAGTTGTGTATGTAGGTTGTGGAGAACGTGGTAACGAAATGACAGACGTTCTTAATGAATTCCCTGAATTGATTGACCCTAAGACTGGACAATCATTGATGAAGAGAACTGTTTTAATAGCGAACACTTCAAACATGCCAGTAGCAGCCAGAGAAGCAAGTATATACACAGGAATTACAATTGCTGAATACTACAGAGATATGGGCTATTCGGTAGCGATGATGGCTGACTCAACATCAAGATGGGCAGAAGCTCTTCGTGAAATGAGTGGTAGACTTGAAGAAATGCCTGGTGATGAAGGTTATCCTGCATACTTGGCATCAAGAATTGCTGATTTCTACGAACGTGCTGGAAAAGTAAAATGTTTAGGTAGTGATGGAAGAGACGGATCATTGACAGTTATCGGTGCGGTTTCTCCTCCAGGTGGAGATATTTCAGAACCAGTTACACAATCAACACTTAGAATTGTAAAAGTATTCTGGGGATTGGATTACGCATTAAGTTACATGAGACACTTCCCAGCAATAAACTGGATTAACTCTTATTCATTGTATCAAGATAAGATCGACGAATATTTGGATGGTAACGTAGATAGTAATTTCTCAGATTTTAGAAAACAAGCTATGAAGTTATTACAAGAAGAATCATCTTTATTAGAAATCGTAAGATTGGTTGGACGTGATTCATTAAGCGATGAAGACCAAATCAAACTTGAAACTTCAAAATCATTAAGAGAAGATTTCCTACAACAAAATGCATTCCACGAAACAGATACATTCTGTTCATTGGACAAACAAGCAAAGATGTTGGATTTGATCTTAACATTCCACAAGGAATCTTTGAGAGCTTTGGAAGAAGGAGCTTATGTATCTGAAATTTCAAAACTTGCTGTAAGAGAAAAGATTACACGTTCTAAAAATATTCCAGAAGATGAACTACAAAGATTTGAAGAAATTAAACAAGAAATTAAATCACAAATTACCGATTTAGTTAATGGAGGTGAACGTTAATGATTAAAGATTATAATTCAGTAACAGAAGTAGTCGGACCATTAATGGCGGTAGAAGGTGTAGAAGGCGTAAAGTTCGATGAACTTGTTGAAATAGAATTACAAGATGGAGAAAAAAGACGTGGTCGTGTTGTAGAAATTGACCACGATGTAGCAATGGTTCAAGTATTCGAAGGTACATCAGGAATTAACTTACAAGAAACTACAGTAAGATTTTTAGGTAGACCTTTGGAACTTGGAGTATCTGAAGATATGATTGGTAGAGTATTTGATGGTTTAGGTAGACCAATAGATAATGGTCCTAAAATTATTCCAGAAGATAAAGTGGACATCAATGGTTCATCTATCAACCCTGTATCCAGAGATTATCCATCAGAATTTATAGAAACAGGTGTATCTACAATTGATGGTTTGAATACTCTTGTTAGAGGACAAAAACTTCCTATATTCTCAGGATCAGGTCTTCCTCATAATAAATTAGCAGCTCAAATAGCAAGACAAGCAAAAGTTTTGGGTAAAGATGATAAATTCGCCGTAGTATTTGCTGCCATGGGAATAACATTTGAAGAAGCACAATATTTCATCGGAGACTTTAACAAAACAGGCGCTATCGACAGAGCAGTATTGTTCATGAACTTAGCTGATGACCCAGCAATTGAACGTCTTTCAACTCCAAAAATGGCGCTTACTTGCGCAGAATTCTTGGCTTTTGAAAAGGGAATGCACGTATTAGTAATCATGACAGACATGACAAACTACGCGGAAGCACTTCGTGAAGTATCTGCTGCCAGAAAAGAAGTTCCAGGTCGTAGAGGATATCCAGGATATTTGTACACTGACCTTGCAACTTTATATGAAAGAGCTGGAAGAATCGTTGGAAGAGAAGGATCTATAACTCAAATTCCTATCTTGACAATGCCAGAAGACGATATTACTCACCCAATACCAGACTTGACAGGATACATTACAGAAGGTCAAATTATACTTTCGCGTGAATTATACAAGAAAGGATATGAACCTCCTATTAATGCTATTCCATCATTATCAAGACTTAAAGATAAAGGTATTGGTAAAGGCAAAACTAGAGAAGACCATGCAGATACAATGAACCAAATCTATGCAGGATATGCGTCTGGACTTGATGCAAAACAATTATCTGCAATTCTTGGGGAATCTGCATTGAGCGATGCTGACAAAGCATTTGCAAAATTTGCTGAAAGATTCGAAAGAGAATATGTAGATCAAGGTTATTATACTGATAGATCTATCGAAGAAACTCTTAATATCGGCTGGGATTTATTAAAAGAAATACCACGTACAGAATTGAAGAGAATTAAAGATGAATTAATAGATAAATATCTTGGAAATGGTGAAGGGACTGATGAGTAATGGCAAGGCTCAACGTCAATCCTACAAGAATGGCTCTGTCGGAGCTAAAAGCTAGACTCAAAACATCTTCCAGAGGTCATAAGTTATTAAAAGATAAACAAGACGAACTTATGAGACAATTCATCGACATGATAAAAGAGAACAAAGCTCTAAGAGAAAAAGTTGAAGAAAAACTTCAAAACTCATTCAGCGATTTTCTAATGGCAAGTGCAATAATGAGTCCAGAGTTTTTAGATGAAGCAGTATCATTTCCTAAAACAAAGGTAAATGTAGATATTGAAACTAAAAACGTAATGAGTGTAATTATTCCACAAATGAAATTCTCTCGTGAAGGTGAAGCTGATTCTAGTGAAATATATCCTTATGGATATGCTCAAACATCACAAGATTTGGACTTGGCAATTGACTCATTGAATTCAGTTATGGATGATATGTTGGAATTAGCTCAAATCGAAAAAGCTACACAATTAATGGCGGATGAAATTGAGCAAACTAGAAGAAGAGTAAATGCTTTGGAATATAGAACAATTCCTGATTTGGAAGAAACAATTAAATATATCAGAGCAAAGCTTGATGAAAACGAACGTGCTAATATTACGAGACTTATGAAAGTCAAAGATATTATCGCAAAACAAGAAAACGAAGCATAAAAATAGGACTGGGTAAAATAATCTTAGAATTAAATTACTCAGTCTTTTTTATGGTAATATAATTAGTAGAATGAAAAATATGTAGAGGACAGTATGAAGATTATAATTTCACCCGCAAAAACATTTAAAATTAGAAAAATTAAAAACAAAAATTGTAGTTGTCTATATGAAAGCAAGAAAAATGAGCTAGTTTCAATTATAAAAGAAAAATCAGCCGAAGAACTCAAAAATTTGTGGAAATGTTCCGACAAAATAGCAGAGGAAAGTTACAACCTTTATCAAAATTTCGATAAGGCACCAAAAGGTTGTGCGATATTAAGCTTTGACGGAATACAATATCAATACATGGATGTTAACTCATTGGATGAAAATAAATTAGGATATCTGGAGGAACATCTCAGAATATTATCGGGACTTTACGGAATACTTAGACCATTAGATGAAATATCAAAATATAGATTGGATTTTGAAGACAAATTAATTAATCTGTATGAATTTTGGGAAGATGAAATAAGAAATCACTTTAAAGGTGAGGAAATAATCGATTTGGCATCAAAAGAGTATGGACAGAATATTTACAAATACTTAGATAAAACACCTGTTAAGATTGATTTTAAAGAAGAAGTATTTGTAGAAGGAGATATTAAATTAAAGACAAAAGCAACTCCATCTAAAATTCTTAGAGGGAGAATGGTAAATTATATAGCAAGAAATAATGTTGAAGATATTGAACAATTGAAGAAGTTCTCTTGTGATGGATATAATTATTCTGAAGATTACAGTGATATAAATAAGCTTGTTTTTGTGAAATCAAAAGTGTCTGATTAATTAAAAAAGACTTTGTTTGTAACATGTGTTAAACAAAGTCTATTTTTTGATTTTTTTGATTTTTGTTTTGTATTTGTTTCTATAATCGTTAGGTGTAACTTTCACCACTCTACGAAATGCCTGATCGAAATAAGATTGGGAATTGAATCCGCAGAGTTTTGCTATATCATTGATTGGCTTGTTTGATGTTTTTAATAACAACATAGCAGATTCCATTCTTCTGTTTAGCAAAAATTGCATTGGAGTTTTACCGTAATGATTTTTGAATTCGTGGATTAAATGTGACTTAGAGACCATAAATTTTTCTGAAATAGAATCTAGTGTGATTTCTTGATTGAAATTTTCATAAATATAATCTTCGACATGTTTAGTAAATGAATCTTGTGCAGGATCATCCATTGTGAATTTTAAATCGCCACGTCTTTGAATTTCTGTAATCAAAATACTAATCAAACAAGAGCACACTCTTTGATATCTAAATCTCTTGTACTTGGCTTCTTCCAATATTTTGTTGATATAATACAAAATTACCATATCACGGTCGTTGATGTGATTGTGTTTGATACTAAGAACTGCTTTATCTTTTTGTTCTGTATCGAAAGATACTTCAGAAATAGCTAGTGTATAGAACTCAAAACTTTCTGATTTAGAAATTTCTGTAATTCTGGAACCCTGATTTACTATTAATACATCAAAAGGAAGAATTTCTATCTTTTTGTCATTTACAATAAAAGTTCCATTTCCTTTAAGACAATAGTACATTTGATAAAAAGGAAGTATTCCTCTTTTCACTTCTTCATTCATTTTAAGTTCTGTTTTAGAAATAAATAATAACTTGATGTACAAATCATCTCTAGGCTCAATCTTGTAAAATTCACTATTCATTTTCTTTTTCCAAGCAATCCTTGCATATTCCGTTAATCAAAATATTTGTAGAATTGATTTTGAATCCTTTCAAATCGGAACTTTCAACTGTATTTTCCGTATTAAAATTGTAAATCTTGCCACATTTATCACATTTAAAATGTCCATGAGTTTCAGTCGTTATGTCGTATCTTAGCTCTGAGTTATCGATGTTAAGTTCAGATACAATACCAGCTTTCACGAAGACTTTAACTGTATTATAGATAGTTGTTCTAGATAATGTAGTCAATTTAGGAGCTAAATTTCTGTAAATATCATCTACAGTTGGATGAATATGATGATTTTCCAAATAATCTAAAATTACAATTCTTTGATATGTAGGTTTAATACCATTGTCTAGTAATTTTGTTCTTAAATAATTTCCATTGTTTTCCATAATAATTTCCTTTCAAATAACGCTTTTTATTATATCAGCTAGAAGATATACAAGTCAAACCACTTGAAATATATTTGACTTCAATGTAGAATATATAGGATAAAAAATCAAAGGAGTGTTTTATGAAAAGAATTATTGGAGTAGACGAAAAAGTATCTCCAAAGATGCTAATACCTCTAAGTATTCAACATACTTTCGCTATGTTTGGAGCGAGTGTATTGGTGCCTATAGTTTTGGGGATTAATCCTAGTATTGTTTTATTGATGAACGGTATAGGTACACTGTTATTTATTTTGATAACAAAAAGAAAAGCACCGGCGTATTTGGGAAGTAGTTTTGCGTTCTTAGGACCTGCAACCATAATAATTGGACAATCGGGATTTCGTTATGCACAGGGAGCTTTCGTTGCAATAGGACTTATTGGATGTATTTTAGCATACATAATTTATAAATTTGGAACGGATTGGATTGACGTCGTTCTGCCTCCTGCTGCTATGGGAAGTGTTGTAAGTTTGATAGGATTTGAACTTGCACAAGCAACTGTTTCTGGTGGTAAGATCGGTGCAAATATCATGACAGATACAAGAACTACAAATGATGTTATAGTTTTCTTGGTTACATTGTCAGTAGCAATCTTAGGTTCTGTTTTATTCAAAAAATTCTTAGCTACAATACCGATATTAATCGCAATTATAACAGGTTATATTGTCAGTGTAGCATTAAAAATGGTTGATTTTACACCGGTAATGCAAGCATCATTATTTACATTACCTAAATTTCAACTTCCAATATTTGACCTAAAATCTATAATCACAATGTTGCCTGTAATTTTGGTAATAACAAGTGAACATATTTCACACCAAGTAGTTACAAGTAATATCATAGGAAGAGATCTATTAAAAGAACCTGGCCTTCATAGATCGATTTTTGCAGACAACTTTTCAACTGCATTATCTGGATTTATAGGCGGAGTTCCAACAACAACTTACGGTGAAAATATTGGCGTAATGGCAATTACAAAAGTTTATTCAGTTTATGTAATTGCGGGAGCTGCTTGTATATCAATTTTGATGGCATTTATTGGACCATTATCAGCATTAATATCATCGATACCAGGAAATGTAATAGGTGGAGTAACATTCTTGCTTTACGGTATGATTGGAACAAGTGGTATCAGATTATTAGTAGACCAAAAAGTAGATTACTCACAATCCAAAAACTTAATATTAACTTCTGTAATATTTGTAACTGGACTTTCAGGATTGAAAATAAACTTCTTGGGAGTATCATTATCAGGAATGGTTCTAGCATCAGTTGTTGCAGTAGTATTGAGCTTACTATTCTATGTATTTGATAGATTGGGAATAATGAACGATTAGTAAGTATAATTAGTGGACTTTTATTAGTTCACTAATTTTTTTATTGAAAAATAGCTTTCGTATCATTTTTTCGCAAGTTTATGTATAATTTTAGTATGAAGGTTTTAATTATAGAAGACGATAAAATAATTTTAAATTCACTTAAAAAATATTTAGAAAATTGGGAATACGAAGTGTTCACAAATTCTGGAATAGATATTATGGAGGATGTCAAGAATATAAAGCCAGATATAATATTGATGGATATTATACTTCCTAGTTTTAACGGATATTTTTGGTGCGAAAAAATACGAAAAACAACTGATATTCCAATAATTTTCATATCTTCAAAATCAGAGGATTTGGATATAATAATGGGAATGCAGATGGGAGCTGACGATTATATTACAAAGCCATTTAATTTTGATGTACTTATGGTAAAAATCAACGCCGTAATGAAAAGATATTACGGAAACAACATCATCAAAAGCGTTTTGGAGTTTAATGATGTCATGCTTTTCGTGAATGAATTCAGATTAGAATTCAATGACAATGAAATTAATCTCACAAAAACAGAAATGCTAATTTTAAAATCGCTATTTGAAGCTAAAGGTGAAATAGTCACTAGGGAAAAATTGATGGATAAATGCTGGCAAAATGATTTTTTCATAGATGATAATACTTTAGCTGTGAATATCAATAGAATAAGAAAAAAATTAAACAAACTTGGCTTGGACGATTTCTTGTTGACTAAGAAATATTCAGGATACTATTTAAATGATGGAAGAAATTAAAATGGATAAATTAATGTGTTTTTTAAAGAAAAATCTCAATTCTATTTTGTTTTTTGTGTCAATAAATGCTATTTATTTTATGGTTGTTTATTTGAACAATGTAGACCTAAAAGTGTTTTTACAAGGTTTTGAAATCTGTTTGATAGTATTTCTAATTTATTTGATGATTAAATACTTAGATTTTCAAAAGGAATTGTCAAAAGATGAGAAAATAGAAGATTTGGAAATGCAAATTGAAAATATTAGAAATCAGTATATTTCTTGGCAAAAAGATATCCAAGAATATTTTTCTATGTGGGTACATCAGATTAAAACACCGATAACTTGCTTGGAAATTCTGACAGATGATAATAAAGAAATGAAGATGCAACTAAAATCAATCGACAATTACACGAATATGGCTATCAATTATTTGAAGTTAAATTTGCACGAAAAAGACATGGATATAAGCGTTGTCGATGTGGATAATTTACTGAATATTTTAGTCAAAAAATACTCACTTTTGTTCATAAACTCACATATTAGCTTGGATTTTAGAAAACACGACATAAAATGCATTACAGATAGCAAATGGTTAAGTGTTTTATTGGAACAAATCCTCTCTAATGCGATTAAATATTCTGAAAATTCACAGATTATCTTAGATTCATTCAAAAAAGATAATGCTGTCGTGATTTTAATAGAAGACAAGGGAATAGGGATTCCAAAGGAAGATATCAATAGAATTTTTGATAAAGGATATTCGGGATTTAATGGAAGATTAAAACAAAAATCAAGTGGCTTGGGATTGTATTTGGCGAAATCTATCGCAGATAAACTAGATATTAGATTGAAAGTCGACTCTGTTGTAGGTCAAGGCAGTAAATTTTATATTATTGTGAATAACTAATCTTACAATTTTGTAAGATTGAGTGATTTTTGTTAGTTTAGATAAATGCTACTTTTTCTAAATTCTTTTAACATATAGTTATGGAGGGTGTTATGAATATTTTAGAATTAAACAACGTAAGAAAAGTATACAAAACGAAAAATGTTGAAACAGTAGCATTAAAAGATGTGAATTTTTCTGTAGAAAAGAATGAATTTATAGCGATAATGGGAGAATCAGGCTCAGGTAAAACAACTTTACTTAATGTAATATCGACATTAGATAAGCAAACTAATGGAAAGGTTGTGTTAAATGGCAAAGATATATCCACTTTAAAAGAATCGGAAGTTGCAAAGTTCAGAAGAGAAAAGCTGGGATTTGTATTTCAAGATTTTAATTTATTGGATATTTTCTCAAACAAAGACAATATATTTTTGCCGATGGTGCTTTCAGATTATAAGCCAAAAGAAATGGAGCAAAGATTGTCTGAAATTCAAGGTTTGTTAGGAATTGAATCTTTTGTGGGCAAATATCCTTATGAAGTTAGTGGTGGACAAAAACAAAGAATTGCTATTGCAAGAGCTTTGATTACAAAACCAGATTTGATATTGGCAGATGAGCCTACAGGGGCATTGGATTCAAAATCATCTGAAATGATACTTGATTTATTTACAAAAATCAATAAATTAGGACAAACTATACTTATGGTTACTCATTCTGTGAAGGCAGCCTCGTTTTCAGATAGGGTAATATTCATAAAAGATGGTGTCGTGTTCCATGAAATATACAAGGGGAATAGCAACAACAATGAATTTATGGAGAGAATAAATGAATCCTTGACAGTTATTAACAATAGAGGTGTAGATAATGAATTCTAAATTATCTACAAAATTTGCTCTCAAAAACTTAAAAGCAAACAAAATTGTAAATATTCCATATGTTTTGTCAACGAGTATTATGGTGGCGATTTTGTTCATTATGATATCTCTATTAGATAATAAATACGTTATGCAAAAAGACCAATTTGGAGCGATAATAGTTTTCGGATCAATTATTATTGCGATATTTACATTTGCAATTATTATGTATGCGAATAGGTTTTTGATAAAAAGAAGGTTTCAGGAATTTGGATTGTATCGTGTTTTCGGATTGGAGAACAGGCATATCAATAGAATTTTGCTAAAAGAAAAGTCGTTATTTTTTGTGATTATTTCAATCCTAACAATAGTTTTTGGGATTACATTGGGAAAAGTATTGTTCTTGGCAGTTGGAAAATTGATGCAAGAAAATTTCAGCATAATGCAGTTTGGGATTTCAACCAAAGCAGTTATATTATCACTACTATTTAATCTTGTAATTAGTGTGTTAACATTTATCTTCGATATATTAAATATAAAATCAGCTACAACTAGGGATTTATTTGCAAAAGGACAAAAATCGGAATCTGAACCAAAAGTCAAAGTAGTATTTTTCATTCTAGCAATAATTCTAACTGCAATTGGTTATTACATTGCGTTGACAATCGAAGGAAGCTTGGAAAGCTTGTTGATGTTTTTCGTGGCAAGTTTACTTGTACTGTTTGGAACGTACTGTGGATTTGTTGCAATAACTATTTTTGTACTAAAAATGATGAAGAAAAACAAGAATTTCTTCTATAAATCGAAAAATTTTATTACAGTTTCTGGAATGCTTTACAGAATGAAATCAAATGCAGTCGGATTAGCTAGTATTGCAATTTTGTGCACAGGAGTTGTAGTATCATTGTCGACTACAATGGCGATCTACAACAGTGCAGAAAAAGTTGTCGATTCAACTGTAAACAGAGATTACAAATTGACTGGGACGATTATACCAGATAAGGATTTTTCTAAAAATATCGAAAAAGAAAAAACTAGATTAAAAAATTTAGTCACAGAAAAAACAAATCCTAAAAATGAATATTATCAAGTTAGCACAATGATTTTTGCAAACCTTGAAGGTAATAAATTCACAAGAATTGGAAAGAATAATGACAAGCCTATCTATATTATGATTCAAACGTTGGATTCGTTTAACAATAAGTTTTCCAAAAATTATTCTTTGAAAGACGGAGAAATTTTATTGAATTCAAATTACATGAAATATATAACATCAGATAAGATAACACTGGGAAGTGTTGATTATAAATTCAAAAAAATTGATGAGCTTGAAGGAAGAAATATCGCTGTGGATATGTTCTACGTCGTAGTGAAAACTGATGAGGATTTGGTAAGATTTTGCAATGATTTCAAAATTCCAGCAGAAGATAATTCAGGATATGATCAATTTTATGTAGGCGTATCTTATTTTTGGAATTCAGATAAAAAGCTAGATGGAAAAGAATTTATCTCTAAAGACAGTTCTCTTCAATTTGTATCTAGACAAGAAACAAAAACAGGAGTGTACAGTTTGTTTGGAGCGTTCTTGTATATTGGCTTCATTATAAGTTTTGTTTTATTAATTGGAACTTCAATTATTGCATATTACAAACATTTGTCAGAAGGAATTGAAGATAGAAAAAACATTCAAACAATGAAAAAAGTCGGACTGTCAAACAAAATGATTAAAAAGACATCATCGCAACAAATATATTGGATGTTCTTCTTACCGCTTTTTGTGGCAGTGATTCATTCTGCAGTTGCATCAAAAATGTTGTATCAATTGTGCGGAATTTTTGGAATAAGAAATATATCTGAATTTGCTATTCCGTTTGCGATATCAGTAGTTATAATAATTGTAGTGTATTTCGTAATATTTAAAATAACAAGTAACGTCTACTATAATTTGGTAAGCGAAGAAGAATAAACTGGAGGAAACTCCAGTTTTTTCGTTGTGTGTTTTAAAAAATAATGGTTTCGTGATAAAATAGGAATATCAACTAAGAGGGGTTTTAAAATGAAAGTAGTTAGAACTGAAGATGCGGTAGGTCACATTTTACCGCACGATATGACTAGAATTGTAAAGGACGTGGTCAAAGAGAGAGCTTTTAAAAAAGGTCACGTTATTACAGAAGGAGATATTCCTGTTCTTCTAAGTATGGGCAAGGAACATATTTATGTTATGGAATTGGAAGATGATGATTTACACGAAAATGATTGTGCAATTATTTTGAAAGATATTTGTATTAATCAACATATGCATTCATCTGATATAAAAGAAGGCAAGATAGAAATAGTTTCTGATGTGGATGGATTTTTGAAAGTCGACAGAGATAGGTTATTCAAGTTAAATTCAATTGATGACATATCCATTGCAACTGTTCTTGGCAATCAACCAGTAAGAAAAGGACAAAAAATTGCTGGAATGAGAATTATCCCGCTTTTCACAAAAGAAAAAATAATGGATGAAGCTAAGAAAATAATGAATGGTGTTCCTATTTTGGAAATCATTCCATTTGATAAGACAAAAAAATGTTCAATCATTACGACAGGATCTGAAGTGTACAAAGGTCTAATCAAAGATCAATTTGGACCTGTGTTAAAACAAAAAATGAAGGATTACAATTGTGAAGTAATAAATCACGTCATAGTCGACGATAATAGTGAAAATATTACACGAGAAATTAATAAGGCACTAGAAAACAAATCCGATATAATTTTGGTTTCAGGTGGAATGAGTGTCGATCCAGATGATATGACACCAAAAGCTATAAAAGATTCCAAGGCAGAAGTGATAACTTACGGTTCTCCTGTACTACCAGGTGCGATGTTTATGTTGGCTTATAAAAACGATACTGCAATTATGGGACTTCCAGGTTGTGTAATGTTCAATAAATCTACAGTTTTCGACATTATTTTGCCTTATATTTTTGCAAATATTAAAGTTACAAAAGATATGATTAATAGTTTAGGTTATGGTGGTTTTTGTATGCAATGTTCAGAGTGTCACTTCCCAAATTGTGAGTATGGTAAAGGGTTATGATTGGAAAAGTAATAAACGAGAAAAAAATATATTTATCGGCAGCAATTCTTGTAGCTTCGTTGATTTTTGGGGTTTTCATTAGAAAACAATCGGGTCTTTCATTCGAACCGAAAATAATGAATTTTGCACAAAATCTTACAGATAATTTTACTTTTTATATTTTTAAATCATTCACAATACTTGGAAATTTCAGCACGTATTTTTTGATATTAGCTATTAGCTTATATTATTCAAAACGTATTGGCAAGAATTCGTTTTTTTCAATAACATTAATTTCTTGTTTAATTGGCCTTGTATTTATGAATGTGTACAAATATAGTTTTGTGAGAGTAAGACCGTTAGATTTTTTCAAAATAGAACAAGGTGGTTACAGTTATGTTAGCGGTCATAGTTTGGTAAGTACAAGCTTTTATTTTACTTTGAGTTATTTGTTATGCAGTTTGAAAAATTACAAATTCATTTATTTGAGAATAATTCCATTTGTAATTGCTTTTAGTAGGTTGGTTGTGGGAGTGCATTGGCCAACAGATGTGTTTTTTGGAATGTTAGTGGGATATGTGTGTTATCTAGCTACGATTTTTGTGGCAGAAAAATATATAATAAAATCAAATAAAAATCTTGATGAACTATAAATTTATTTTTATAGTTCATTTTTTATTGGAAGTTTCCTACTATACATTTGAACTTGGTTGGTATAAAATTTAATATGAAGTATTAAAGGAAGGATTAAAAATGAATAAATACGATTGGTTTGTAATAATAAGTAGCATTGTTCTGTTATCGATTACTTTTTTTCTTGGATTTGTTGTATTAAAAGACAATGAAACAAATTTGGATAGAAGATTAAAGGAACATTTTACTAAAATGGGACACAATTCCCTTATTGCGATGATGGCAAAAATTACAAAGTTTGGAAATGTTGAAACACTTATGATTATAAGCATTCCAATAGTTTTTTTCACTGTAAGTCAGCATAACTATGTATCAGCATCAGCTATAATTATGAGCGTTATGCTAAGTGTTATAGCAGTTCACACTTTAAAATTTATATTTAGAAGAAAAAGACCAAAAGTTACAACCGGTATCAATTATATGGGATATTCTTTTCCAAGTGGACATTCATGTGTTAGTATGAGCTTTTATTTGACGATTGCTTATGTGCTAAGTTATGGATATAAATTTTTCTTCGTGACGATGTTGATTGCCATTGTGTTTGCGTTTATGATTGCCATTTCCAGAATTATTTTGGGAGTACATTGGTTTACGGATGTCGTAATAGGTAGTTTTATTGGGCTAATATGTGCATATTGGTCTATATATATGTTCAGAATGAATTATTATTTTACATTTATTTTTGGTTAGGAGTGAAATTATGAGTACAATTGAAAAATTAAGAAAAGACAAAATGTTAGCTATGAAGAACAAGGATAAAGTTAAATCGGGAGTTATTTCTTTGATTATGAGCAACATTTTATTGGAACAAAAAGAAAAGAAAAGAGATTTGACAGACGAAGAACAATTAGCTTTTGTTAAAAAAGAATTGAAGCAAACAATGGATACATTGGAACAAACTCCACAAGATAGAGTTGAAGCGATTGAAGAAACAAAACAAAAAATAGAAATTATTAAATCATATCTTCCAGAACAGTTATCTGAAGATAAATTAAAAGAAATCATAGAAAAATTCATGGAAGAAAACTCACTTGAAAAATCAAATAAGTCGAGAGGACAAATAATGAAATACGTCATGGGAGAATACGGAAAATTCACTGACGGTAAGACTGTTAATAAAGTAGTTGAAGAGATTATAGGTGCGTAGTGGATAAGAATACTGTATTAAATTATTTTAAAGATTTCTCTAAAATAAATAGATGCTCAAAGCATGAAGAAAAAATTTCAGATTATTTGGAAAACTTTGCTCATAACAACAATTTAGAGTGCAAAAGGGATAAATTCAACAATATCTACATTAAAAGAGAATCAGACAAAAGTTTGGAAGACAAACCAGGAATAATTCTACAAGCACACATGGATATGGTTTGTGTTTCTGATGAAGATTATGATTTTAACGATGGAATCAAAATCATGGAAAAAGATGGCTTCATGTTTGCTGACAAGACAAGTCTTGGGGCAGACAATGGAATTGGACTTGCAATAGCCATGGCTACTTTGACATCCAATTACAAACTTCCTCAAATAGAAGCTGTGGTGACTACAAGTGAAGAAGTCGATATGAGTGGTGCGATGAATTTCGATTTTGATTTGTCTGGAAAATATTTCATTAACATAGATTCAGAAGATGAAAATGAATTGATTGTAGGTAGCAGTGGTGGGGAAAATGTCAATGTTGAAATAAACAAAAACTACGGTTCAGAAAGCTTATCCAATTTTTACAAAATTTCTGTAAAAGGACTTAAAGGCGGACACTCTGGAATGGAAATTGATAAGAACCACAAAAATGCAATCAAGGTTGTGTTTGAATTCTTGGAATCATTAGATGATTATTATATCTGTGATTTCAAAGCTGGATCAAAGGACAATGCTATTCCTACAAATGCAGAAATAATCGTATCTACAGATGAATCCATGGACTCACTTAACAAAAAATCAGAAGAATTTATATCTAAGGTTGATTTGGAAGATTTTGATAAGGATTTGAGGCTTTTAATTGAAGATGTTAGTCGACAAAAATGCTTAGATAAAAATACAACAGAAAATTTATCTAATTTAATTGGAGAATTAAACTCTGGTGTGATTTCTTACATTGAAGGACTTGATGAAACAGTCGAAACATCTTGTAACTTGGCGATTGTAAATTCTTTGGACGATAAATTCGAAATCATATTATCTACGCGATCTTCAAATCATGACAAATTAGTAGCGCTACGAGAAGATATAGTTTCAAAAGCGAACAAACACAACGCAACTGCCTTCGATTACAATTATTATCCTACTTGGGAATTCAATGAAAAATCAGAGTTGATGAAAGTTGCAAAGAAAGCTTTCTCAAAAGTAAACGACAAAGAAGTAGATGTTAAAGTAATCCACGCTGGACTTGAATGTGGAGTGTTTGCAGAAAAATATAAAAAAATTGACTGCATTTCAATTGGACCTACAATGTACGATGTACACACAACAAAAGAAAGATTAGATATTGAATCTTTAGAGAGATTTATTAAATTCTACAATGAAATTTTGAATATGTTGACTAATTAGTTACGCTGTATTATAATAGTATTACAGAGATACAATTAGGAGGTCGTATGAAAAATAATAAAAAGTTTGCAATTATTTTAGCCATAATTGCTTTAGCCTGTGTTGGAGGATTGGTCTTTAAATTAGTTAAAGCTAATAAGAAAAACGAAACTAAGCATAGCTTGTATACAGTATCCGCAGGAAGTGATTTGGTGTTTAGTGCAATATCAAAAACGGGCGATGTACAACAAGTTTACAACAATCAAGCTTATGGTGAAGTTGAAAAAGTTCATGTGAAAACTGGTCAAGCTGTTAAAAAAGGAGATTTATTGATTACTTTTGTAAACAAAGAAGTTGAAAAACAAATTGATCAAATGGAAATGCAAATAGAGCAAGCCAAAAGCCAAGCAAATTATGCATTAGAAGATAGAAATAACGCATACAAATCCTACAATAAATTGGTAGAAAAATACAACGAAACTTTTTCTCCAGAACTAGAAATGCAAATTGATCAAATGGAACCTACACTCAATCAATCAAATAGAGCTTACAAACAAGCATTTGATCAAGTAGAGTTGCAAAAGAAACAGCTTAATGATTTAAAAGAAAGTTCAAGAAAAACAATCAAGGCTACAATTGCTGGGACTTGCAAAGTTAATGACAAAAATATCGATAATCCGATGAGTCAAGGAGCATTGGTTGAAGTTACTAGCGATGAAAATATTATTGAAGGAAATATTTCTGAATACGACTACAATAAATTAAAAGAAAATGATGAGGTTGAAGTAATTCCTATTAATGGGGATGAAAAAACAAAAGGAACTGTAGTAGAGATTTCTAATACTCCAGAAAGTCAAGCTGGATCATTTGAAGCTAATCAAATGCAAAACATGGCAGAACAATCTGGAAGTAATTCTTCAAATTTTGTATTTAAAATAAAAACACAAAAACCTATACACATTGGATTCAACGTTCAAGTAAGAAAAAAATCAGATAAGATTGAACTTGCAAAAGACATGGTAAAAGAAGAAGATTCTAAATACTATGTGTTTGAATACAAGGATTCAAAAGCTGTGAAAAAAGAAGTTCAACTAGAAAAAAATACTAATTCTTATACTGTGATTTCTGGATTGAAATCTGGTGACAAAATTATTTCTAAAGTAAAAGATTTGAAAGATAATCAAGAAATAAAGGTTGAAGATTAGTTATGATAGATTTAATTAAAATCAATAAGTTTTACAATTCAGGTGAAAACAAACTTCACGTTCTAAAAAATGTTAGCTTGAACATTAATAGTGGTGATTTTGTCGCAATAATGGGTGAGTCAGGTTCTGGAAAGTCTACGTTGATAAATATCCTTGGTTTTTTGGATAAAAAATTTACAGGAATATATAAGTTTGAAAATGTTGAGGTAGGCAAATTTACAGATAATAAATTGTCCGATCTTCGCAATAAATCCGTGGGATTTATCTTCCAACAATTTCAACTTATCCAAAATTACACCATAGCTGAAAATGTAGAACTACCTTTATTGTATCAAGGTAAATCCTATAAATACGCAAGAGAAAAAGCATTGGAGGCTTTGGATTTGGTAGGAATTAAAAATCAAGCAGACAAAAGACCGAAACAGCTTTCAGGTGGACAACAACAAAGAGCAGCTATAGCACGTGCCATCGTTCACAATCCTAAATTTATAATAGCAGATGAGCCAACAGGTGCGCTTGATTCAGAAACCAGCAAGGAAATAATGGCGCTTTTTAATGAATTGAATCAAAAACTCAAAATCACGATAATAATGGTTACTCACGATAAAAATATTACACATAATTGCAACCGAAAATATTTTATGTTAGATGGTGTTTTAAAAGAGAGGGATAGTTATGAAGTTTAATATTTTATTAAATACTGCCTTCAAAGATATCATCAAAAACAAAAAGCGATCTTTACTGACTATGCTTGGAATTATTATAGGGATTGCAGCAGTAATAACTATTATCGCAATTGGTAGAGGTTTCCAAGATTACGTTGTTGATAGTTTAATGGGTGGAGAAGGAAAGGAACTTAGCGTTGCGTTTTATTTCCAGCCTGAAAATCCAACAAATTCAGTGGGAAGCAATACATCCGTCTTCACAGAGAAAAATATTCGAGATATTTCACAGATTACAGATGTTCTAAAAGTTGAATCTGATCCAGAAAAATTTCAAAATGATATGGTAAATGTTTCTATGCAAAAAAATGACGGGAAAATTGAAAGTGCATTTGCCAAACCTGTCGAAGAAACTGAAAGTAAAATAGTAAAGGGAAGAGCTATTACTAAACTGGATGGAGATACAAACCAGAAAGTCGCCGTTATAACTCAAAAATTAGCTGATGAAATATTTGAAGATGAAGATCCGCTCGACAAAACAGTTATTGTGAAAAATGATTATTATGTTATCGTTGGAATAAAAGAAAATAATGCTGCAACAAATTTGTTTAGTTTTGGAAATGATGTAGATATACCAAAAGGGACATTGGAATCTCGTAAACCTAAAAATAATAATTCAATATCGATGATTAATGTTATTCTGAAAAATGGTACAAAAGTTCAAGACAAAGCAAAAGAAATCCAAGAATATCTTGAAAAAAATGGTCCAATGAAAGCTGCGGGATCATATAACTTCGTTGATATTGCGCAACAAATTGAAGGTATTAGTAATGTGTTAGGTTCGGTCACTATATTTATATCTTTAATAGCTGCTATTTCTCTTCTAATTGCAGGAATTGGGATGATGAATATGATGTACATTTCAGTAGCTGAAAGAATCAAAGAAATAGGAATTAGAAGAGCAATTGGAGCAAAGAAAAAAGAAATTTTGTATCAATTTATGTTAGAAGGGATTATTGTAACTGTTATTGGTGGATTAATTGGATACATTATTGGAATGATAGCTGCATTTATTGCATCGAAATTCTTGCCATTTCCAATCAAACTAGAACTGATGCCGGTTTTGATATCTTTAGGAATATCTTTAGGCATAGGAATTGTGTTCACTTATTCTCCGGCAAATACAGCGGCAAACAAAAATGTAATAGATATTATTTAAGATTAGAAAATGAGTTTATTAATCAATAAGCTCATTTTTTATTTGATTTTTAGCATAAAATCCTATATATTTTTAGTGGGTGATTAAATGATATTAATGATAGATAATTACGATTCATTCACATATAACATTGTTTCTTATTTGAGAATTTTGAAAGAAGAAGTTATTGTGAAAAAGAATGATGAGATAAATTTGGAAGAAATCAAACAATTAAATCCGGAAATTATTGTGATTTCTCCAGGGCCTAAAACTCCAAAAGAATCCAAAATTTCTCTTGAAGTATTTGAAAAATTAAAAGGGGAATATCCAATTCTTGGAATTTGTTTGGGACATCAAGCATTGGCTTACTCAATGGGGCTTAACATTATAAAAGGGCCACGTCCAATGCATGGGAAAATGACTGAGATTAAACATGACGACAAAGGAATATTTACTGATATTCCAAATCCTGTAAAGGTTATGCGTTACCATTCGTTAATCGTTGATGATAGCAAATTTGAAAATGGAATGTATGAAGATATGGTTATAACATCAAAGACTTCTGATGGAATAATTATGGGATTTAGAGATTCTAAAAACAAGATAGAAACTGTTCAATTTCATCCTGAAAGTGTGGGAACTGATTTTGGCTTGAAAATGATTGAGAACTTCTTAAAGGAGGTAAGAAATGATTTATTCTAAAAAAATAAAATCAGATGTAACCGTTCTAGATATTTTATATAACATCAAAGACAAGAGTTTACCTTTTTTATTAGATAGTGCAAAGGGAAGTTACAATCAAGGTAACAAATCATATATCGGTTTTGATCCGGAAATTGTTTTAAAATCAAAGGATAACAACGTTGAAATCAGTGGTCTTGTAAACAAAAAAGTATGTGATAATCCGCTTAATCAACTCAAAATATTGATGGATGATTATTTTGAAGAAGATGAAAATCAATTTATTGGTGGAGCAGTTGGACTTTTATCTTATGATTTTACAAGTTCTAATTGTAATGTAGTTTTAAATTCTGAAAAAAACACCGAAGTATACGATGCTTATTTTGGAATTTACTTTAAAATAATAGAGTTTGACAATAATACGCAAGAATACACGATTTATTACTTGGATGATAAAGATATTAGAGATATTGAAGCTGCATTTGTAAAACCAGATTATGTAGATAAGGAATATGAAACATCTGAACTTATAAAAACTGTAACAAAAGAAGAATATGCGAAAAGTTTTGATGACATAAAAACTATGATTGAAAATGGTGATGTGTACGAAGTTAACTTAACACAGCAATTCATTGTAGATACGACTAAAGATAAGTTCGATATTTATAAGAAACTTCGCGAAGTTAACAAGGCAGATTTTATGGCTTATATGGACTTTGGGGAATACTGCGTATTATCTTCATCTCCAGAGAGGTTTTTTGATTGTCAAAATGGATTTGTTCAAGCTAGACCTATTAAGGGAACCATTCGAAGATCTGATGATAAAGATGAAGATGAAAAATTAAAAAAAGAATTACTAAATAGTGACAAAGATATTTCAGAATTATTGATGATAGTGGACTTGATGAGAAATGATTTGGGAATGAGTTGTGATGCTGAAACTATAAAAGCTATTAGCAATTATTCGTTGGAAACTTATGAAAATGTTCATCATTTAGTAGCTACAATTGTTGGTAAATTGAGAGAAGATGAAGATGTGTTTAGCTTAATCAAAAATATTTTTCCAGGAGGATCAATCACGGGTGCTCCAAAACTTGCATCAATTGAAGCTATTGATAACGTTGAAAAATACAACAGAAATATTTACACAGGATCTATTGGCTACATTTCATTTAATCAAAATTGCGATTTCAATATTTTAATCAGAACGATTTTAAAAATAAAAGATCGCTGTTATTTTTCAGGTGGTGGTGCTATAACTTGGGATTCTGAAATGAATAGCGAATATGATGAAACAATTCAAAAATCAAAAAAAGTGTATGAGGCTTTGATATGAACGATGGAATAAAATACGGTAAAGGACTTTTTGAAACGATAAAAGTTAAAGATTCTAAGCCAATTTATTTGGAAAATCATATTGAAAGACTTGAAAATTCAATGAATTTTCTGGGAATAAATACGGATGAATTAAGAGACAACATCTACGAAAAAATACAAAATATTGATTTGAATGTAGATTGTTTGAGGATAATGGTGTTGGATAATAATGGCGATTATGATTTATACATTAACACTAGAAACACAGATTATTCCGATTTAAAGTACACACTAGGATTGAAATTAAAAGTTCTCAATCAGTTAAGAGACAAAAACAATCCTCTTGTTTATCACAAAACCAATAATTACTTACTGAATGATTATTTGCACAAAGAGTTACTGAAAGAAGGGTTTGATGAGGGGGCTTTTCTAAATCAAGACGGAAATGTAACAGAAGGAACGTACACAAATTTGTTTTTTATTCAGGAAAACACAATCATCACGCCACCTGTAACTGATGGTATGTTACCAGGAATTTTTCGCAAAAAACTTATAGAATTTTTGGAGACAAATGGTTATAATATACTTGAAAAGTCAATTAAGCTAAACAATTTGCAAGATATGGATTGTTGTTTTGTAACGAATTCTTTAATGGAAATGAGATTTGTTAAACAAATTGATGAGATAATGTTTTCAAAAAACAATCTGTTTTGCGAAATATCGGAAAAACTTATGAAAGAAAATTAATTTACAATTTTAAAATGACGTATTTTTGAAATCGGAGGAGTTTATGGATCAAGACTACAAAACCTACATGAAGTTGGAAAATCAACTTTGTTTTCCACTTTATGCTGCTTCTAGAATGATAACAAGTACTTACACACAATTTTTGAAACCTTTAGGGTTGACATACACTCAGTACATTGTGTTATTAGTTCTATGGGAAAAAGATGGAATTACTGTAGGAAAGTTGTGTGAAAAGTTATATTTAGATAACGGTACTATCACGCCTGTTATCAAAAAGATGCAATCACAAGGTTATCTTGAAAGAGTACGTAGCTCAAAAGACGATCGAATTGTAATAATTTATCTAACAGATGAAGGGAAAAAATTACAAGAAAAAGTAAAAGATATTCCAAAATTAATGAATGGTTGCTTGGAATTACCTGATGAGAAAAAAGCTCAATTATATGATTTACTACAAGATTTTTTGAATAATAACAAGACAAAATAAAGACTAAAAAACGATCCAATATTGATATTGACATTAATATTAGATCGTTTTTTTTAATTAACTCTAGATAATAATAATTTTACGATTTCGCTGTTATCATCTAGTTTTATAGCTGGTATAGTTCCAACTTCTTCATTAGTTGTGCCATCTTCATTAAGACCTTGTCCAAGAGGGGACTCCACGATTAATCCTGTGTTAGGAAGTGACTTGTAAGTGTGAACGATATTTAATCCATTTCCTGAAGTTGTTTCTCCGACAGTAGTTGCAAACTTAGTTCTGTTGGCTATTTGACACACGAAATCAGCACTGTTTCTGGTATTTTTGTTTTGCAATATATACACATCGCATTTTTGGTCTTCTGATTTTTTTATTGCTAGTTTAAAATTAGTAATGTATTTTATACTTTTTTGATTATCGTTTATTTTGATGTTCGCCACATTTTCTGTAGTTTTAAAGCTGATATCATTTCTATCTAGAATATTTTTTGATATAATAGGTTGAGTTTTATTTGCGACATTAAACTCAAATTTAATGTCTGATTTTAGTAGAGGTTTGATTATCACATTAATCGCATAATCTAAATTATCGGAATCATTATCTCTCAAATCTATTATGATTTTATTTTTCTTTTTATTAGTTTTCAAGATACTGCTGAAAATTTGGGCGTCCTGTTGAATATTTACTGAATCAAAGTCTGATACTTTTACATATAATGCATCTTTGTAATTGTCAATAGAATACGCTCTGAAAGTTTTTTCAGGAATTTCTTCAGTCAAATTAGAATATCTCTTCATTGATAAATTATTTAATATTTGATTGTGATTATCTAGTTGTAGAATTTCATTAAAAGTGTGTTTATCTGCTATTCTAACATTTGAATCGTAGAGATTTTTCAAAATATTATTGTACAAATCAACTACTTCTTGTGTCGACATTTTGTCTTTCTTCTTGCCTGATTCCAATTTTATTTTAGATTTAAAGTTAGGTTTTAAAGATAAAAAGTCGATATCTTTGTATTTTTTTGTTTGTGGTAAATTCATATATGAACTTTCAATTTGATTACATAACTCATCAAAATCTCTGAGTATGTATTTTTTGGGAATCATTTGACTGTACTCAGCTGGTCTAGAATTTATGTATTTGTAACCGAAAAAGCCAAAGATAAGTAATAAAACCAATAAAAATATTTTATTCGCAATTTTATTTCTTTTTCTTTGTTTATTCGCTCTATTATGTGATGTTTTCATTTCTCACCTCTTTTTAATCAGTATAATATAAAAAAAAGAAAGGGTCAATTGAATAAAATAGTAGAAATTGGGTATATAAATATAGAAAGAGAAAAAGAGGTTAGTTATGAATAATGTTTTACTGATAAATAGAATAATTCCAACAATTGATGACGATAGAATTTGCAACATTACTTTTGTAATTGCAGACATGCATTTACAAGAAGTTCACGACAAAATAATTAAGGTTATTGACTCATCAGAATATTTGGATTTAAATAACACCGAAATAAATTACAATGGATTTACTACCAAACAAAAAGCAAAATTGATTCCTGAAATCATGAAGCTATTGGTAGAAAATAATCTTAAAGTTTACGGTGTTTATGATTTGTATTCTTAAATTTTAAGTAAAATGATTAACTAACAGTCACATAAATTAAATTATAAGGAGTATGATAAAATGAACAGAGAAGAATTATTAAAAAAAATTGACGAACAATTAGTTTTTGAATTACAATCAGGCTATGAATACAAACAAATGGCTTCTGAATTCAATGATATGGATTGGGATGGATTTGAACACTTTATGGAAATGCAAGCCCATGAAGAATATGAACATGCTGAATACTTCAGAAAATGGTTACAACAAGTTGGACATAAGATTGAATACAAAACAATCGAAGCTCCAAAAGCTGACTACGACAAAGATGTATTAAGTATTTTTAAAGCTGCTTTAGAACACGAAAAAGAAGTTACAAGAAGAATCAGAGAATTATTTGATGCAGCTCACGAAATTAATTTTTATGAAGTTTACACTCTTCTACAAAAATTCATCGACGAACAAATCGAAGAAGAAGATACTTTTGGAACTATCATAGCAAAACTTGAAAGAACTGAAAACAGTAATGCAGGTCTTGCAATATTAGATAAAGAATTAGGACAAAGATAATAATTTAGATTAATCAAAGCGACTTTTTGAAGTCGCTTTTTTAGTGCAAATAAATTAAAGTTTTGTTATAATATGTGTTATATTTCTTAAATATTTAGTGGAGGTGAATATGAAAATAATTAATTCTGATTTGGAAAAAATTGCTTTTTTGAAAGAACAATATCCGGATGAATCTCTACCAGAAATTGCTTTTTGTGGAAGAAGTAACGTTGGTAAATCATCTTTTATTAATTCTATTTTGGATAGAAAAAATCTAGCTAGGACTTCTTCTAAACCAGGAAAAACGCGTACGGTAAATTTTTACAATGCAAATAATGAGTTTAGATTAGTAGATTTACCAGGGTATGGGTATGCGCAAACATCAAAATCTGAAAAGAAAAAATGGGCTCAAGTTATAGAAACTTATTTAAATAATAGAAGAAACTTGTACGAAGTGTTTTTGATTGTGGATATTAGACACAAACCAACCGTTCAAGACAAGGAAATGTATAATTGGATTATTCAAAGTGGATTTTGTGGATTTGTAATAGCTACAAAATTAGACAAAATCGGCAAAACAATGATCAAAAAGAATTTGAACATAATAAAAAAAGAACTCAACATAGATGATGATAACCTCATCTACGAATACAGTTCAACTTCCAAAACAAATAAAAAAGCTGTTATGGAACAGCTTGAAATGATTTTAAAATACGGTAGTGGAATTGAAGAATAAAAGTAAGTAAACCCCAAGTAATTGGGGTTTTGTTTTTAAATATTTTGTGTGTGACAATAATTTTATGTCATGTATGAATTATTATTGCCAATCATATAATTTTGTTGGATTATTCAACAACAGAGAAGTCGTCTTTTCCAGCGCCACAAATTGGGCAAACCCAATCTTCAGCTAAATCTTCGAAAGCTGTTTGTGGTTGAACACCTGCGTCTGGATCTCCTTCAGCTGGATCATAAATATATCCACATACGTCACATACATATTTTTTCATGTTTAATTTCCCCCTTTAAGATAATTACCTGTTATCAGGTACAAATTATATATACCCACTGTAAAAATTTCTAATCATTTTTCGGTTTTTATTTAAAATTTAAATATTTAATGACAAATTGTTAAATTTATTGAACATATGGGTATATACATATTGGGTGATAATATGTATATGTTTAAGAGGCAATTTGTCAGCGATAGGACAATTGCTACTAAAAATATTCATACTATGCTCAGACTATTAAGAAAAGTTGTACCAGATGAAGAACTACTTTATGATATACGATTAATAACTAATGAATTGATCTTTAATGGACTAGAACATGGTAACCAGTTTGATATAAATAAGAAAATAACTTTTAAAATAAAATTGAATGATGATTCGATAAAAATATGTGTACAGGACGAAGGTACAGGAATTGATTATTGTTCGAACAGTTATTTTAACAATGATATTTATGTCAGAGGTAGAGGATTATTTATAGTAAGTAAATTAGCTGACGAATTAAAAATTAAAGAAAATTGTGTTGAAGCAAAGCTATTAGTAAGACCTAATTAATTAGTGATCTAATAGCTTGTTTTATTGCAAAAAATTACTAAATGTGATTTTACACAAATTTTTCTTTTATTTTTTTCAATTTATGATATAATGAAGTGTCACAAATTAGAGGGAAGTGGAATTTTGAAAAGAGAAGATGTAAGAAACGTAGCAATTATTGCCCATGTTGACCATGGTAAGACAACTTTGGTAGATGGGTTATTAAAAACAAGTGGTATTTTTAGAGAAAATCAAGATGTACAAGATCGTGTAATGGATAGTAATGATATAGAACGTGAAAGAGGAATTACTATTCTTTCTAAAAACACTGCAATTGACTACAAAAATCATAAAATTAATATTATAGATACTCCGGGTCACGCTGATTTCGGAGGAGAAGTAGAACGTGTATTGAAAATGACAAGTGGAGTTGTGTTGGTAGTAGATGCTTTTGAAGGTCCTATGCCACAAACAAAATTTGTATTAAAAAAAGCTTTTGAATTAAATTTACCTACAATTATTTGTATCAATAAAATTGATAGAAAAGAAGCTAGGGTAGATGAAGTAGTAGATGAAATTTTGGATTTATTTATTCAATTAGATGCAGATGAATCTTATTTGGATTCTCCATTTGTATTTGCTTCTGCTAGGGAAGGATTTGCAACTGACGATTTGGAAGAAAGACCAGAAGATATGACTGCTTTATTGGACAAAATCATAGACTACATTCCGGCACCAGAAGGAGAAGAAGATGCACCGTTCAAGCTTTTGATTTCTACAACTGATTTTAGCGATTACGTTGGTAGAATTGGAATTGGTAAGATTGAACAAGGTAAAGTAAAAGTTAATGATAGCTGTGTTATAGTAAATTACAATAATCCAGATAAGAAAAAGAAGATTAAAGTAACTAAGATTTACGAATTCGATGGATTAAATAGAGTCGAAGTTAATGAATCTAAATTCGGTTCTATCGTAGCCTTAACTGGTGTAGAGGGAATAGAAATTGGAGACACATTAGCAAATGAAGAAGATTGTGAACCTATTGAGTTTGTAAGCATTTCAAGTCCTACGTTGGCGATGAATTTCTCAGTTAACAATTCTCCATTCGCTGGCAGAGATGGAAAGTTTGTAACAAGTAGACAAGTTCGTGCTAGATTGTACAAAGAATTAGAAACGGATGTAAGTCTAAAAGTTGAAGATACTGATTCTACAGATACTTTTAGAGTTAGTGGTAGAGGAGAACTTCACTTATCTGTTTTAATAGAAAATATGAGGCGTGAAGGATTTGAATTCCAAGTTTCAAAACCAGAAGTTTTATTCAAAAAAGACGAAAATGGAAAAGTTCTTGAACCAATTGAAATAGTTACAATTGATGTTGAAGAAGGATTTGTCGGTACTGTAATTGAGAAATTGGGAACAAGAAAAGGTGAGTTGCAAGATATTTCAAATACTTCTAGCGGATATACAAGGCTTACTTTTGAAATTCCTTCTAGAGGTCTTATTGGATATCGTCAAGAGTTTTTGAGCGATACAAAGGGTAATGGCGTTATCAACACAGAACTTAAAGGATATGAGCCTTATAAAGGTGAAATTCCAAAACGTCAATTAGGTTCATTGATTTCATTTGATACAGGAGTTGCTACAGCTTATGGATTAAATTCAGCACAAGACAGGGGAATTTTATTCGTGCAACCTCAAGATGAAGTATATGAAGGAATGGTTGTAGGGTCTAATGCAAAAGGATTAGACATTGAAGTAAATATATGTAAGAAAAAAGCGCAAACAAATATCAGATCTTCTGCAGCAGATGAAGCATTAAAACTATCTCCTCCAAAAATCATGAGTTTGGAAGAAATGATGGAATTTGTTGAAGAAGATGAATTAATTGAAATTACTCCTCATCATTTGAGATTGAGAAAGAAGATTTTGGATACTCAATTAAGATACAAATCAAAAAAATATAATAAATAATTTTAGCGGGAATTTATCAGTTGATAAGTTCCCTTTTTTTAATTTAAAATTTTTAAAATATAATTAACAATAAAATTGAATTGTCGAGAATAAACACTAACATTAATGGGTATATAATGTATATAAAAATATAAAGTATCATAATTTTTCTATTTAATTAGTATAGAGATATGTATTAGAAGTTTAATTAAAAAAAACATTTGCTTTAGTTAGAAAAAGCGTGTATACTTAAATTATCAAATGCATTATATTATATTTTATTGATGGGTAAAGGTTACCCAAAAAAATTTTAAGGAGTAAAACTATGGCGGAAATTAATATCAAGGATAACACATTAAATGAGTTTTTCGATGCAATTATGATGTTAAACGGAAAAGAGGAGTTACAACGTTTTTTTGAAGACGTTTGCACAATGAGAGAGTTACATTCAATTTCACAAAGATTAGAAGTAGCAAAATTACTCAAAATAAGAAAAACTTATAGCGAAATTGAAAAAGATACTGGCGCGTCTACTGCGACCATTAGTAGAGTTAATAGATCTTTACAAAACGGTGCTCAAGGTTATGAACTTGTACTAGATACTTTAATAGCAAGAAATTTGGAAGAAAAAAGAAAAAGAAAACAAAAATAACTTTTTATCCGCAAACTTTATTTTGCGGATATTTTACTATGATATAACATTTTGGGTATATAGTAAATAAGGGGTGATTTAATGAAAATTACATTTTTAGGAGCTGCACAAGAGGTAACAGGATCTTGTTATCTTGTGGAGACTGAAAAACACAAATTTATGGTTGACTGCGGATTGTTCCAAGGAAGTAAAGAGTTAGAACAAAAAAACCATGATGAAATAGACTTTAGTAAAGCGGAGTTTATGATTTTGACTCATGCTCATATTGATCATACAGGAAGAATTCCGTTTTTATATAAAAATGGCTATAGAAAACCAATCTACTGCACAAAAGCTACAAAAGATTTGGCAGAAATAATGCTAATGGATAGTGCCAAGATTCAAGAGAGTGATGTTGAATGGGAAAATAGAAAAAGACAAAGATCAGGAAAAAAACTTTTAAGTCCACTTTATACGACGATAGACGCAATGAGTTGTATTTCATTATTTCAAGGGCGTTACTATAATGAGGTAGTTAAAATAAATGAGGACATAAGTGTTATTTTCAGAGACGCAGGTCACATGCTTGGTTCGTCAAGTCTTGAAATATTTATCACTGAAAATGGGAAGACTACAAAAATTATTTTCTCAGGAGATATAGGGACTTCAAATAATCCTATTTTAAACAATCCATATGTTTTATCTGGTTGCGATTATTTAGTTATGGAATCCACTTATGGTAATAGAATTCACGAACCTTACAAAGAAAGTGTACATTCTTTAATTGAGATAATTGAAAAAGTGTCATCAAGAGGTGGAACTGTAATTATTCCTAGTTTTGCAGTTGGAAGAACTCAAGAAATCATTTATGAACTAAACAGTTATTACGATTATCAAATAAAAAATCATTATGAGAAGAAAGTCCCAGTATACGTAGATAGTCCGATGGCTCTCGAAGCGACAAAAGCATTTATGAAAAATACCGATTTATTTAATCAAAAAGCAAAGGATTATATTTCAAGTGGAGATAATGTATTCGAATTCGAAAACTTACATTACGTTAAAAATGTAGACGAATCGAAAATGCTTAATAGCGTAAAATTCCCTAGAGTAATTATTTCTTCTAGCGGAATGGCTACAGCTGGACGTGTTCGTCACCATTTGAAACACAACTTGTGGGATGAAAAAAACGCAGTTGTTTTTGTTGGATATCAAGCGCAAGGATCACTTGGAAGAATTTTATTAGATGGTATAGATGAAGTTAAACTTTTTGGCGAAACAATAAAAGTCAACGCTGAAATATATAATTTGGGCGGATTTTCAGGTCATGCCGATCAAAACAATCTTATGGATTTTGTAGACAATATGAAAGTAAAGCCTAAGAAAATCTTCATAACACATGGTGAAAATGAAGGAGCAGAAACTTTATCTAATTTGTTAAAAGAAAAGTATAATGTTGAGGCTGTTATCCCAAAAATTTATTCAACAGAAGAATTTGAAGCGGGAAATTACAATATAGAACAAGAAATATCTACAAACCGAGAAAATAATGATTTGTATGCCGAATTAGAAAAGATAAAGAAAAAAATCGATCGATTGTATGAAAATAAAGAATTATTCGACCATAACAATATGGATTCTGAAGAGTACAATCAACTTAACAATCAAATTTTAGATTTGAAGAATAAAATCATGACAATAAACATGATAACTGGAGAATAAGTCTGTATAAAAGGCTAATTAAATAGCTGGGAGAAAATATGGAAAAATATTTTTATCAGGGAAATAATGAAACGGATGTATATTTGTTTCATGAAGGAAACAATAATAATTTGTACAAATTTTTAGGATCTCATATTTACTCAGATGGATTTGGAACCTACACCAGATTTTTGGTGTGGGCTCCTAATGCTAAGCACGTAAATTTAGTTGGAGATTTCAATGATTGGGACGATTATTCACTTCCGCTTCAAAAATTACACGACGAACAAATCTGGGAGATTTGTATTAGAGATGTTAAAATCTTTGATTCATATAAGTACAGAATAGTAACACAAGATTCAGAAGTTTTATATAAAGCGGATCCATTTGCATTTCATAGCGAATTAAAACCTAAAACAGCAAGCAAGGTTTATGACATTGATGGCTATAAATGGAATGATAAAAAATGGCTCACAAAAAGAGAAAAAACTGATATATTTCACAGTCCTATGAGTATCTACGAAATAAATCTTTCTTCATGGAGAAAACATGATGATAATTACCTGTCCTACTTTCAATTAGCAGATGAACTTGTATCTTATCTCAAAGAAATGAATTACACACATGTTGAATTTATGCCCTTAATGGAACATCCATTTGATGGATCATGGGGATATCAACTCACGGGGTTTTTTGCGGCGACATCTAGATTTGGTTGTCCAAAAGATTTGATGTATTTGATTGACAAATTACACCAGAATGATATTGGAGTTATCATGGATTGGGTGCCGGCTCATTTTTGTAGAGATGATTTTGGACTTAGAAAATTTGACGGAAGTAATTTATTCGAAAAATCTGACCAATACTTAGCTGATAATGATCAATGGGGAACGTTGAACTTTGACTTTTCAAAAAAAGAAGTGGTAAATTTTCTTATATCTTCTGCATTATTTTGGCTCAAATACTATCATTTGGATGGAATAAGGGTTGATGCAGTTGCTTATATGATTTATTTGAACTTTGCTGGAAAAGATATCAAAAACGAAGATGGCGGCTATGAGAACAAGGAAGCTATCGAATTTATTAAAAAATTAAATCAAACAATCAAACAAGAATTTTCAAGTGCTTTTGTCATTGCAGAAGAATCAACTTCATGGCCAAATGTTACGAAACCTGTAGAAGAAAATGGACTTGGTTTTGATTTTAAGTGGAATATGGGTTGGATGAATGACATAATCAAATACATGAAGATGGATCCAATCTTCAGGAAAGACCATCATAATTTATTAACTTTTTCGATAATGTATGCCTTTAATGAAAATTACATTCTACCATTTAGTCACGACGAAGTAGTTCATATGAAAAACTCAATGATTGGTAAAATGCCTGGAACTTACGATGAAAAATTCGATCAAATAAGACTTTTGTATTCGTTTATGTTTGCTCATCCAGGTAAGAAACTTTTATTTATGGGTAATGATATAGGACAATTTGATGAATGGAATGAATACAAAGACATCACATGGGAAGTTTTGGAATACGAGAAACATCAACAATTAAAACATTTCATGAAAGATTTGAATAAATTTTATATAGATAATGATGAGTTTTATGATTTGGATACTAGCTATTCAGGTTTTCAATGGGAAGATGTGAACAATGCAAATGAATCTTTGATTATTTTCGAGAGAATAAATTCTAAAAACGAAAAAATTATTTGTATTTTTAATTTCACACCTGTAAAAAGAGAGAAATATCCTGTAGGTGTCGATTATTATGCGCTTTATTCAGTTGTACTTAACTCTTCAATGAAAAAATATGGTGGTAATTTGCTAAGGAATAAACCTTATTATTCCAAAAATAACGGACACAACGACAGAAAATTTTCTATCAAAGTTGATATAGAACCATTTTCTGCGATGTTTATAAAATTAAATAAACTTAGAAATATCAATAAGAAATAGGAGGACGTATGAAGGCGCGAAATAGAGTTGTCGCTATGCTCTTAGCGGGAGGACAAGGTTCAAGACTAAAAGCATTGACAAAAAATGTTGCAAAACCAGCAGTGTCATTTGGTGGGAAATATAAAATAATTGATTTTGCTTTGAGTAATGCTGCAAATTCAGATATAAGAGATGTAGGTATTTTAACACAATACAAACCATTCAAATTAAATTCACATTTAGGAAATGGATCCAGCTGGGACTTATCCAGAAATTCTGGCGGTTTAAGAATTTTATCTCCATTTGCCACAGAAAGTGGTGGTAATTGGTATGAAGGTACAGCCAATTCTATTTACGAAAATATGAATTACTTGGATGAATTAGATGCAGAATATGTTGTGATTTTATCTGGTGATCATATTTACAAAATGGATTACAATAAAATTTTAAAATATCACAAGGATAAGAATAGCGAACTTACAATTGCAGTAATGGAAGTAGATTGGAGTGAAGCTAGTAGATTCGGTATTATGAATACTGATGAAGACGGAAAAATTGTTGAATTTGAAGAAAAACCAAAAAATCCAAAAAGTAATTTGGCTTCTATGGGAATATATATTTTCAATTGGCATACTTTAAAAAATTATTTGATTGAAGACAATGAAGATAAGAATTCCAAACACGATTTTGGAATGAATATAATTCCTAATATTATAAATGATGGACTAAATGTTTTTGCTTGGAAATTTGATGGCTACTGGAAAGATGTGGGAACTGTAAGAAGTTATTGGCAGGCCAATTTGGATTTATTAAATCCTGATAATAGACTTGACTTGTACGATACTAATTGGAGAATTTACACAAAAAACAGAAATCTTCCTCCTCATTATGTTGATGAAGTTGCAGAGGTCAAAAAATCTTTAATTAATGAAAATTGTTTGATTTACGGAAATGTGAACAATTCCGTTTTATTTTCTTCGATAACTGTAGAAAAGAATGCAGAAGTTCATGATTCTGTTATTTTAAGCGATACCGTTATCAAAAAAGGGGCAAAACTTTACAATTGTGTAGTTGCAGAGTCTATGACTATTGAAGAAAATCAAGTAATTGGTGAAAAAAACTCCGACAAAATCTTCTTGGTTAGCGAAGATGGAATTGAAGAGTGTTAGGAGGAATTTATGCAAAATTGTATCGGAATTATATACGGCGGAAAAAGTAGACAAGATTTTGGTTATTTAACAGATTCTAGACCAGAATATATGCTTCCTTATGGAGCAAGATATAGAATTATAGATATTGCATTGAGTAACTTTGCAAACAATGAATTTTCAAATGTTGTTTTGTATGGTGGCAAAATTATGAGGTCTACTCTTGATCACTTGGGAAATGGTGAAAGTTACGAATTGAACAGAAGACGAAATGGACTTGTTATATTTCCTCCAACTTTTGAAAATGCAGGTAAGGAAATTGTAGCTTATAATGAAACTAAAGATTTTTATTTGAGATCTAAAGAAGATGAGTTGTACTTCTACGATCCAATGGTTATTTTTAGAGAAGATTTTTCGGTTTCTCATGATAGATTTATAAAAGAAGATTTGGACATATTATTGTTCTGCAAAAAGATGGATAATGCAACGGGATTATTCATCGGTGAGACTAGATTAAACTTGGATGATGAAGGCAATCTAATCAGCATAGGAACAAATCAAGGAGTCGATGATGAATTTAATTTGATGACTAACATTGGCTACATGAAAAAAGAAGTCTTTTTGAATTTGATTCACGATGCAGCTAAAAATTCTAATTCTAATGAATTAATTGATGTTATTATTTCTAATTTGGATAAATTAAAAATCGGTGTGTACATGATTGACGGATATGTTGAGGTAATCAGAAATTTGACTCAATTTTACGATGCGAATTTAAAATTATTGAATGCCGATATTTACAATAATGTATTTTTCAAAAATGGATTGTTGTTAACAAAATCAAAAGACGAGCCGTCAGCATTGTATGGTGATTCTGCTTATGTGAAAAATTCATTGATAGCAAACGGAGTCAAAATAGATGGTAAAGTAGAAAACTCAATTATTTTTAGAGGCGTAGAAATTCAAGAGGGTTCTGTTATCAAAAATTCCGTTATTTTCGAGAGAACTGTTATAGAAAAAAATGCAGTAGTTGTAAATACTATTACTGATAAAGGAGTTTTGATAAAAGAAAATGTAACTGCGGTTGGCAATCCAAATTATCCATACGAATTAAAAAAGAATGCAATACTAGAAGATAAATAGGGGAATGTAAATGAAGATATTATATTGTGCAGCAGAGGCTGATCCGTTTATAAAAACTGGTGGACTTGCAGATGTAGCAGGTACACTTCCACTTGAGATGAAAAAGCAAGGTCATGATGTAAAAGTGGTCATCCCTTTGTACAAATTGATAAATGAGGAATACAGAAAAAAATTTGAATTTGAAGGAAGCTTTTATGTAGATTTAGATTTTAAACATCATTATGTTGGTGTGTTCAAATACATTCATAGAGGCGTGGAATTTTATTTTTTAGATAATGAAGATTATTTTAACAGAGATAATGTGTATGGAGAAAATGACGATTGTGAAAGATTCGTATTTTTCTCTAAAGCTTGTGTTCAATTGTTAAGATATATCGATTTTGATTGTGACATTATCCATTCCAATGATTGGCACACAGCAATGGTAAATGTTTATGCTAGAGATTTTGCTAAAGGAGATCCGTTCTATGAGTCAATCAAAACTGTTTTTACAATTCACAACCTAAAATATCAAGGTGTATTCAGTTCAAATTCACTTAGACAAACAGATTTATCACCTATGTATTTTTCTGAAGATGCATTGAAATTTTACGATGCAATTAACTTTATGAAAGGTGCGATAGTTTTTAGCGATAAAGTTACAACTGTTTCTAAAACTTATGCCGATGAGATAAAATACTCATTTTTTGGAGAGGGTTTGGATGGTGTTATCAGACAATATCACTACAAAATATCTGGAATTACAAATGGAATTGATACAACTATTTGGAACCCAGAAAAAGACAAATATTTATTTAAAAATTACTCACTGAAAAATATCAAAGATAAATCCGTGAACAAAAAAGCATTACAAAGAATGTACGGTTTGGAAGAAAAAGATGTGCCTATATTCGCCATGGTTACTAGATTAGTTGAAAATAAGGGGCTTGAACTTGTAAGATACATTATGGATGAGTTTTTGACGACGGAAGATGTACAAGTGATAATTTTGGGTACAGGCGATTATTCTTATGAAGAAATGTTCAAATATTATGAGTGGAAATTCCCAGATAAATTAAAAGCAAATATTTATTATAATAATGAAGAATCACACAAGATTTATGCAGGAGCAGATTTCTTGATGATGCCATCAATATTTGAACCTTGCGGAATATCTCAATTAATTGCTATGAGGTATGGGACAATACCAGTAGTGCGTGAAACTGGAGGATTGAGGGATACTGTTCAATCATTTAACGAATTTAGCAAAGAAGGAAATGGATTCTCCTTTACAAATATCAACGCGCATGACTTCTTGTACACACTGAGACGTGCAATATCTTTTTATTACAATGATGATTTCAAAATAATTCAAGAAAATGCTATGAAGTCAAAAAATGATTGGGAAAAATCTGCAAAAGAATACATCCAACTTTATGAGGAGATCATTAAATGATTGATATTTCCGAAGATCGATTAAGAAAGTTATTGCAGATAAAATTATCGTATAACTCATTAGTCGATCTTCAAGATGCGGATGTCTATGAAATTAGAATAGCATTAAATGAAGTAATTAAAGAAATTATTTCTGAACAATACACAAATATAACTACTAACAAATCTTCTAGAACATATATAGTGTCGTTTGAACTAATGGTAGAAAATTTGTTTGAAGATTATATTGAAAAACTCAATTTAAAAACTCCATTACAAAAAATATTACAAGAAAAATATGAAGATATTGTAAATATGGACAATGATCTGCACTTAGGACAAAGTTATATAGGAAGATTCTCAGTAGATTTGTTTGAGAAACTTTCAAAACAAGGAAAGTTTTGTAAAGTGTATTCTATTTTTTACAAAAATTCACAGTTTAAACAACAAATAGTCGATGAAAATCAAATTGAGACAGTATTTAATAATCAAAAAACAAGCGTCGTTTTTAAAAGATCTAATGAATACGACATAGAATTAGATAATAATAAAATTAAATCACAAATATACGATATTCCTTATATAAATTGGAATACGAATTTTATCAGATTATTTGCACCGAAAGCTAATCCCAATCTTAATTACGAAAATTTTATTCGCGGAAAAATTGAGGAGATTTATTCTGAGGAAAACAAGCTAGACTCAATTTGCCAATTTGTTTACACACCTCAGATTGATGAATTTGGAAAGTATATTAAATTCTTGCAACAAAAATTTCTTGCAGATTCAATAGTGGACGACATATTTAATGACGAAATCAAATTTTTCAAAAATCCAGATAATATCGAAGACCATATTCAAATTAATATCGTTGAAACAAATGTTGCTCTGGTAATAATCGCATTCTTGCAAAAATTATTGGATTTTGGATATGATTTTGAAAAAGCTTTTGAAAAATCTAATAAAATTTTCAAGTATTATAATATTAATCTGCACAGAGAGTCATTTGAATTAATGGATTTGAGATTTTTTTATCAGTTTGATTATATTAAAAATATTATTCATTTGCTAAATGAAAATGCTCAGAAAAATGAGTACGCACAAATTATCAAAGACAATTTTCTAGATTGCTTTAATCTTATTGCTTTCGTAACACATTCTATAATTGTTGGGTCTGATTATCAAAAAAAATATCTATTGAATAGCAAATATGTAGATATCACCAGAAACGTTGAAAGTAAAATTGTGATAGAAACCTATGGGTTTAACGACGATTTATTCTATAAAAGTCTGGAATGTGATAATTTGTATTCTAGCAAACTAAAATATAAGAAAAAACTTGTAGAAAAGTATAGTTTAGAAAATATAAATGATAAGAGCATTTTTAATATGCAATTATCAGATTTCCACGAGGGTAAGAGACAAGCTCTAAATGTCTTTTATATTTTGTATTTGTACTTAAAACTAAAAGATAATGTGAATACGATAATTACTCCTACGACGTTTTTTATTGGAGGGATGAGTTCGTTTGATTATTTGTTTTGCAAAAAAACAATTAGTTTGTGTCTTGGTTTATCTAAGATAATTAATTCGGATAAGCTAATTCAAGAAAAAATAAAATTAGTGTTTGTCGAAAATATTATGCTTGATAAAATGCCAGATTTCGCCAAAGCTTGTGATGTTTTCAATTATATACCATATAAAAACTTCGATATTTCAAACACATATCCTTACGCATTTATGAATAACGGTTCAATTATTTTGACAAGTAATTCTAATGTTTATGAAAATATGAGTCGATTAAAAGATATTGGAGTATTCAAGTTTGATGAAGAAAATTTCGCAAATACAGAATCCAGTTGTATGGATTTTATATTAAAAAATATAGAATTATTAGAAAACAAAAAATTCATAGATGAATTTTATGAGATTTATAATTTGATTCTTAAATACAACGATAGTTTTAATGTGATAAATTCTTTTGATAATTTTGTTAAAGTTAATGAAAAAATTCAAAAATGGTATTTGAATGAAAATTTATGGAATGATTTAATGATTAAAAATATAGAAATATCCAAAAAATTCGGAATTAACTATTTAAAGGATGTTTAGGAGTTATAAATGTATGATTTAGGGTTTAATTATAATAAAGAATATACAGTTTTTAAGATTTATGCTCCGCAAATAACTAGTGTCAAATTATTGTTGTACGAAAATTACGATGATGTCAGATACAACTCCATAGATATGAAAAAAAGTGGTGGATATTTTGAAGTTAAGGTTGAGGGAGATTTGGAAGGAGTTTATTACAAATATCAGCTTGATGAAAAGTTTGAAATTGTAGATCCATTTTGCAAAGCTTCTTCAATCAATAGTCTAAAGTCATGTGTCGTAGATTTGAATTCCACAAATCCAGTAGGGTTCATCGATGAACAATACAAAATAGCAAATAGGAATGAAGCTATAATTTATGAATTGTCGATAAAAGATTATTCTTCAGATATTTCTAGCAAAGTTGATGAAAAGTATCGCGGAAAATTTTTGGGACTGGTAGAAGAAAATCATGTTTCAGGAATAAATCATTTAAAAAATTTGGGCATTACACATGTTCATTTAATGCCTGTATTTGATTTTGTAGGGGTTGATGAGAGAAATTCAGAAAAATTTTCTGAAGATAATTACAATTGGGGGTACAATCCTGAAAATTATAACTGTATTGAAGGTAGCTTTGCTACAGAACCAGAAAATCCAAAGAATCGAATTTTTGAATTCAAAAAAATGATTCAAACTTTACACGCTAATAATATCGGTGTGATTATGGATGTGGTTTACAATCACACTTTTAGAAATAAAGATCATCCATTTAATTTGATTTATCCACAATTTTATAGACGTGATAATAATGGAGATTTTACAAATGGATCTGGTGTTGGTAATGAATTAAACACAGAAGATGAATTTGTGAGAGATTTTATTATTCATAGCTTATTATATTTTCAAAAAGAATTTCACATTGATGGTTTCAGATTTGATTTGATGGCTCTGATAGATTCAGAAACAACTGATAAAATCGTAAGTGAACTTCGAAAAGAAGATGATAATGTAATTATTTACGGAGAGCCATGGATGGCAGATGAATCTCCACTACCAAAAAACAGAAGAACCACTTTTGGTAGTCAAAAAGGAAAAGATTATGCGTTATTCAATCCTTTTTTTAGAAATGCCATTAAAGGTGATAACGATGATATTTCTACAGGTTTTGTTCAAAAAAATGTAGATAAAATTAGTTTGGAAGTAGGAATTTGTGGATCAATTTACTATGACGAAGAAAGACGTGGGTTTTGCAAAAGTTCTAATGAATCTATTAACTATTTTAATTCACACGATAATTTAATACTTCAAGATAAATTACTTAAAACAAATGCAGATATTGTAACATCTACAAAACTTTGTTTTGATTTGATAATGCTAAGTCAAGGGATACCATTTTTCCATTGTGGAAATGAGTTTTTGAGAAGTAAATTGATGCTTAAAAATACTTATAATCTACCTCTTGATATTAATGCAGTGAATTGGAAGTTGAAATATGATAACAATGAAATATATCAATATGTAAAATCGTTAATTGAATTTAGAAAAATACATTCAGAATTTAATCTAAAAGATGAAAATGAGATTAGAAACAAAATCAAATTTTACGATTTAAATGATTTTTGTATTTGTTTTAGTATTAAAAATGATAAAGGATTTTTGCTTGTTTTTATAAATTCAGGGGAACAATTCGAATTTGATTTGAGCAATTATTTTAAATATTTTGTAAATTGCACGAAGATTTTTGATGAGAAAATAATTGAAACAGAAGTAAGCGGAAATGTAATTTTGATTGGGGAGAGAAAAAGCGGGGTATATTCAATAAGTATGGAGAAATAATGGATACTAGATATGAACTTAAAGATGTAGATAAATTTTTGAGTATAGAAGGTTTCTTTGGTGGAGATCAACAATGGTTTGAAGATGTTTTGCATTCAAACTATCTTACTAAAAAAGGTTGTTCAGTAATTGCCATCACAAATTTTCTTATCTACATTGCAAATACAAAAAAAGAATATGCTAAGTTAGTTCCAGAAAATTTTATCGGCAGTCCGATAAATAAGACTGATTATATAAAATTTGCTGACAAGTTATCTACATTTGTTAAACCTAAACTATATGGCGTTCCATTTTTATTTCCAATGAACAGTGCTATTCGAAAGTACGCTAAGAAAAACGGAGCGAACCTTGTTGTACAAAACTACAATTTTACTTGGAATATCAGAAATATAGTGACATATATTATTGGCGCAATCGCAAATGGATATCCAGTTTTGATGTTGACGTTGAATCACAAAAATCCTGATGTTAAATTTCATTGGGTTACGATAACTTCGATTTATTATGATGATAGTTGGAAAATTGAATGCTCAAACTGGGGGACAAAGAGAGTGTATGATTTAGAAAAATGGTTTAAGGAAAAGTCTTTGTACAAAGGTTTAATTTATTATCAATAGGAGGATTTTATGGATTATTTAAAAAAATATAATGAATGGTTAAATGATGAGTGTTATGATCAACAAACCAGAGACGAATTGATGTCAATAAAAGATGATGATGAAGAAATAAAAGATAGATTTTATAAATCATTAGAATTTGGTACTGCAGGTTTGAGAGGGAAAATCGGGGCAGGGACAAATAGAATGAACAAGTACAACATAATGAAAACAACACAAGCACTTGCAGATACTATAAAAAATTACGGCGATGAAGCTTTGAAAAGAGGCGTTAGCATTAGCTACGATGTTAGAAAATTCTCCAAAGAATTTGCAGAAATATCAGCAAACGTATTAGCTTCTAATGGAATAAAAGTTTATTTGTCTGACGATATTAGACCAACACCAATGTTGTCTTATTCAATTAGAAAATTCAATTGCATTTCAGGAATTATGATTACAGCATCTCACAATCCAAAAGAATACAATGGATACAAGGCTTATTGGGAAGAAGGTAGCCAAATTCTTGAAGATAAGGCTAATGAAATTTTGAATAATTTGGACAAAATAGAAAGTTTTACAGAAGTGAATATAGGAGATTTTGAAAAATTAATAGCCGATGGGAAGATAGAATATTTTGGAGAAAATTTAGATAAAGATTATTTTGATGATGTTCTAAGCCTTACAATTAATGACGATAATATTGATAAAAATGTTAAAATCGTATACACTCCTTTAAACGGAACCGGAAATAGATTTGTAAGACATATCCTAGATGTTAGAGGATTCAAAAATGTTTACGTTGTAAAAGAACAAGAAAATCCAGATAGTAACTTCACAACTGTTCCTTATCCAAATCCTGAAAACCCAGAAGCATTTGAATATGCTATTAATTTGGGAAAAGAAGTTGGAGCTGATTTGTTATTGGCAACAGACCCAGACGCAGACAGAACCGCTGTCGAAGTTTTAAGTAATGGAGAATATGTCTTCTTAGATGGTAATAAAATTGGAGCATTATTGACTAATTATATTTTAAGTCAAAGATACGAAAAAGACGATTTGCCAGAAAATCCAGCAGTTGTTAAATCAATTGTAACAGGAGATTTGTCTGCTAAAATTGCAAAAAAATACGGCGTTGAAATGATTGAAACATTAACTGGATTCAAAAATGTTTGTGGAAAAGCAAATGAATACGAAAAAACTGGAGAAAAATCTTGGGTATTCGGATATGAAGAAAGTATTGGTTATTCCTATGGAACATTTGTAAGAGATAAGGATGCTGTAAGCTCTTCAATGATGATTTCAGAAATGTTAGCTTTTTATAAGAAACAAGGAAAGACATTGATTGATGTTTTAAATGATTTGTATGAAAAATTTGGATATCATGAAAATTCACTTTCTTCTGTTGTGTTAGAAGGATTAGATGGTCAAGAAAAAATCGCAAGAATTATGGAAGAATTCAGACATAATCCAATTAATGAAATAGGTTCTACAAAATTAGTTGAAACAAAAGACTACGATGTAAATTACAAAGATTATGGAACTCCAAGATCAAATGTTTTGAAATATTACTACGACGATGGATCATGGTATGCCTTAAGACCTTCTGGAACTGAACCGAAAATCAAACTATATATTTATTCTGTTGCAGATTCAAAAGAAAAAGCTGAACAAAAAGTTTTGGATATTGAAAAAATAGCAAAAGAAAAAATGATGAATGTTAAATAATTTAAAATATCACTTGCCCTTTCATTCTTGGGTAAGTGATATTTTTTAATTGGCAAATATTGAGATTTTTTGATATTGTATGTATAATATACTATATTAAATTCTAGGAGAGAAAAATGAGAAAACTTGAAGAAAGAATAATGAAAGATGGTCAAGTATTACCAGGAAATATACTTAAAGTAGACAGGTTCATTAATCACATGATTGATCCTGTTCTTTTTGAAGATTTGGCAAATGAATTTTATGAAAAGTATAAGGATAAAAAAATAAACAAAATACTTACGATTGAAGTTAGTGGAATTGCAATTGCGTATGCATGTGGGATTAGATTTAATTGTCCTGTTGTTTTTGCAAAGAAAACAAGTTCAAAAACTTTGGGAGATAATTGTTACAGAACAGAAGTGTTTAGTTTTACTAAAAATAGAAGCTACGAAGTAATGGTTTCAAAAGAGTACTTAGATGAAAATGATCATGTTTTATTAATTGATGATTTCCTTGCAAATGGTAAAGCATTGGAAGGCTTGATTGATATTTGTTCACAAGCGAATGCAACTGTTGAGGGAATTGGAATCTTGATAGAAAAAGTTTTTCAAAAAGGTGGAGACAATTTAAGACAACAAGGTTACACTATAGAATCATTGGCGAGAATTAAAGGATTCACCGACGATTCTGTTATATTTGAAGATTAATTTTGACAAATTGTAACTTTATTATTCATTTTTTAAGTCCAAAATATGATATATTAGATTAGGATAAAATGTGAAAGGATGGGAGCCTATGAAATACATTATTGACATATTGGACGCATTCTTTTCTATACAAATTACTCCAAATTTAAAATTATATAATTTAATTTCTATGTTTTTTAAATATTTGTTTGTAATAATAATTTACTATTTTATTTTCAACATAATCAAGATGATTTATTTGGACATAAAAGGAACAAACAATATGAATTACAGTTCAAATACTTATTTAAAACTAATTAATAGAAAAGAAAATTTGCCTTTTAAAATACAAGAGCATTATTTTATAGGAAGAACTGCTACTATAGGAAGAGACGACAGCAATCAAGTTGCATTAAAGGATAGGTTTATATCGAAGAGACATGCACGTATTTATAAAGAAAAAAATAATTATTATATCGAGGATTTGAATTCTGCTAATGGAACTTTTTTGAATGGACATAAATTGATAAATTCTGCAAGATTGAACGACAAAGATTTGATAGATATCGGACAAATTGAATTTATGTTTGTAAATGGTGACAAAGATGCAAACTAAACGTAAGAAAAATAGCAGATTTAAAGAATTTATCGATAATTTAAAACCAATGCGTGTAAATAGTAAAATGATAAAGCCAGTTTATTTGATATTACTGTTTAACATATTTGGTTTTTTTCTAGCTTTGGGTTCAAACGAAAAAGGATTAGATCCGAAAGCTTTAGCTTATTTTTTGTTTGCTACAATTTTAATGTTTTTGGCAAATAAATACGTAACGAGAATCACTAAAGGTGATGGATATATATTACAAATCGCATGTATGCTATTTAGTATTGGTGTAATCGTGATTTATAGGCTTAATCCTTATGAAGGATTGAAGCAGATAATGTGGTTTACTATAGGAATATTATTGTTTTTTGGAACATTTTTTATTTTAAAAAGCTACAAAAAATGGTACAAATTCACAGCGCTTTATTTGATAGGTTGTGTTGTGATGTTTCTATTGACATTACTTCTTGCTGAAGATAAATATGGAGCTAGAAACTGGATTAGCATATTTGGAGTGGGATTTCAACCATCTGAAATTACAAAAATTTTGTATGTATTTTTCTTAGCTAGTTATGACTATAACACTGATTTGTTAGATAAGATAAATATAAAGTCAGCGCAAAAATACAAAAAATATCTACCTATAATCAAAAGATATTTCTTGATGATTGTTGTGTATCTGTTTATTGGGATGTTTTTCTTGCAAAAAGATTTGGGAACTGCAATGATTTTTTACGGGTTATTTTTAGTTTACCAAATTGTAAATCAAGAAGACATCAGATTAATTTTGTTAAATTTACTCATAGCTATTGCCGGAGCGGCAGCTGCATATATGCTTTTTTCTCATATACGAATAAGAGTGTCTACATGGCTAGATCCATGGAAGAATATTGATGGAATTGGATATCAAATTACACAAGCTTTGTTTGCGATTGCAAGTGGGGGATTTTTTGGAACTGGACTTGGATTAGGAAGACCTGATGTAGTTCCTGTAGTCACAAGTGATTTTATTTTCGCAGCGATATGTGAAGAAATGGGGACTTTCACAGGAATGGGTGTAATAATGTTGTTTTTGATTTTGATTTATAGAGGAATGAAAATTTCTTTGTATCAATCAAATAAATTTTACAAGATTGTGGCGCTTGGAATTTCTGTTATTTTTGCAATTCAAGGTCTTGTTATGTTTGGCGGTGTTATGAAGTTGGTTCCTTTAACAGGAATTACTATACCATTCGTAAGTTACGGTGGTACTTCAATGGCGATGTCATTTATTTGCCTTGCGATTTTACAATTCTGTTCAACTGATCAAGGAGAGGAAGATATTTATGCAAAATAAAATGAACAAAAGAATTATTGTGGTTTTATCTTTCTTGATGACTTTGTTTGTGTTGTTGGTTTTGTATTTGACTTATTTCCAGATAGTAAAAGCTGATAAAATCGCAAACAATGAATACAACAAAAGATTGTGGGTAGATGAAGATAAGGTTGAACGTGGAACAATCTATGATAGAGATAAAAATGTTTTGGTAGAAACTAAGAAAGATTCATCTGGGAAAAATTATAGATTTTTTGATTATGCCGATATTTATGGAAATATAACTGGATACAATTCAAAAACCTACGGTACAGCTGGTCTTGAAAAATCATACATGAAAGAACTATTAAACATTAACAAAGATACGCCTTTATCACAATTGAGAAATATCGTAAGCTCAACTAATAAAGGTAACGATCTTGTTTTGACTACAAATTCTACATTACAAAAACTTGCATACAATTTATTAGACGGCAAAAAAGGTTCAATCGTAATGATGAATCCGACAACTGGTGAAGTTTATGTAATGGCAACTTTTCCTTCATATAATCCAAACGAAGTTTCATCACAATGGCAAGAACTTTTAAATAGGGAGACATCTCCACTATTAAATCGTGCAACACAAGGAATGTATACTCCGGGATCGGTTTTTAAAATAATTACTGGTAATGCAATATTAGAAAATGAAGACAAAGTTGACAAAGTTGTAGAAGATAATACTGGTACAATTGAGTTTAACAAGTACACTATTTCCAATAATAATGGCGCTGTTTTTGGAGAGACGGATTTGAGAAAAGCTCTTGAAAAATCATCTAATGTTTATTTTGCATCGCAGGGTGTAAAATTGGGTAACAAAATTTTAGAAGATAATGCTTCAAAATTTATGATTGGCAAGAAAATTCCTTTTGATTTGCCAGTAGCAGTAAGCGTTAATGGATATTCTAAAATAAAGAGTAATGCAGATATTGCAACAACAAGTTTTGGTCAAGGAGAAACTTTGGTAACTCCATTGAATATGGCGATGGCAATGAGCGCTGTAGCAAATGATGGGCAAATGTTAAAACCTTATTTGGTTAGTCAAATAATAGACTCAGAAGGCAAAGTAATTAAAGAAACTAAGCCTGAATTATTATCTGAAGTTGGCAATAAGAAGAATATGGAAACATTGAAAGACTATTTGAGATCTACTGCAGAAAGTTACGATACACTTAATGTTAGTACATCTGTAATCGCGAAATCAGGTACGGCAGAAATTAAAGATAAAACAAGTACACACGCTTGGTTTGTCGCTGCAGCACCAGCAAAAAAACCAAAATTTGCGATAGCTGTTATTTTGGAAGATGATAACTCTTATGGTGTAAAAACTGCAGGACCTATAGCTTCAAAAATGCTCAACGCAGCAATTAATGAATTAGGTTTAGAAAAATAAAACAAAACATGGATAGCTTTGATGATTCATTGCAATCCATGTTTTTTTATTACTTATAAGAATTTGTCTTTGATATTTAACCAATACCAGTCTTTTAAGAAAACTAATTTATTGATATACTGATCTGAATAAGTGAAGTTTACATAATCTACATTGTCATAACTTCTATTCAATCCATCGGCTAAAACGATGGAGCTTTTTCTGTCGAAATTGTGATCTCTAAAATACAATGTAACGTTACTTTTTGAGGGAACAACAAGGGAATTTAAAAGAGAACGATATGCTTTTGAATTAATTGGGGCAAGAGGCGTTACTTGAAAACCATCAAGCCCGTGATACAATACGGATCCACCTGCTGAGAAGTTATACGCAGTTGACCCAGAAGGAGTGGATACTATTATTCCATCTCCTGCAAAGGACTCTAAGTGGTTATCATCGATGTATACATCCAAATATACAATCGATGAGTCATCACTTTTTACCACAAATTCGTTCAGAGCTTTGTGTGTATAAGTTTTGCTACTATTTCTGATAGCAGTCTTTGATTCGAGTAGGGAAATTTTTTCAATTCCGTAATTTTCGTTAATTAAATCTGAAATGAATTTGTCGATGTTTGGAATAAGAATTTCTTGATAAAAACCTAAGTGACCGGTGTTTATTCCAACAAAAGGAATAGTTGAAAATTCGTATTTGTGAACTGCTCTAAGGAATGCACCATCTCCACCAATACAAAGATTAATGAGCGCATTCTCGTCAAAATCGAATGTAGGTTTGAATCCTTTTTGTTCTAATTTTTCCTTTACAATTAAAGCTGTTTCAAGTGATTTTTGGTTATCGTTTACATATATATTTATAATTTTGCTGTTTTTGTTCATTTATACTAAAAGCTCCTAATATTTGATATAATTTTATTATACCAAATAACTGGAGATTTAAACAATGAAACAAATTAGTTTTGATGTAGATAAAAAAATAAGGTTAGATGAGTTTTTGAAATCAAATCACATTTCCAAAAATTTATTTCTCAGTATTTACAAAGATGAAATTTTTATAAATGGGAAACATGCAAAGAGAAATTCTAAATTAAAACCAGGTGACAAAGTAACCATAAATCTTAGAGATGAAGAGAATAATTACAAACCAATAAATTTATACATTGAAGTTTTGTATGAAGATGATGATATTTTTGTATTAAATAAACCTGACAAACTTACAATGAATACAGACGGAGAAGAAAGCTTAGCGAATTTTGTGTCTTATTTATTTGAGCAAGGAAATATTAATCAAAAAGTTAGATTTATTAATAGATTGGATCAAGATACATCAGGTGTTGTAATGGTTGCTAAAAATAAAATAGCTCAAGCTTATTATCAAAAAACTTCGTTTGAGAAAAAATACTTGGCAATCGTAAAAGGAAATCCTAAAAATCAAAAAATACAATTAAACTTAAAACGCGATGGAATTAAAACTGAAATCGATGAAAACGGAAAAAATAGTGTAACTATTTTACAAAATCTTAAAAATTATGGAGATTATTCATTGGTTAGTTTAAAGCTTGTGACAGGTAGAACTCATCAAATAAGAGTAAGTATGGAATATATTAATTGTCCAATAGTCGCAGATAGTTTGTACGGAGAAAAAATAGAAGAATTTTCTCAAATGCTACATGCAAATGAAATAGAATTTGTTGATATGAAAAGAAATAAGCATATTATTACGACAGAAATTCCACAAAGATTTAATAAATTTTTGAATAATTAATCTTACTTGAAAACACTTTTATGTTGTAGTATAATTAAATTAACCTCAGAAGAGGAACCCTGAAAAATTAAACCGACACACACTATAAGGGATGACGGACGTTCAATAATTGATGACGAGCCCTCTTTGAAGGGATGTCAGATGTTTGAGACAGTCAACCCACCTTCACATACTGAAGGTCATTAATTGATTAGGGTCTTCTGAGGATATTTTGTAAATAAAAGCGATTTCGCTTATTAGCATGGGACAAAATCTCATGCTTTTTTCTTATGTGTTTAATTTGAGATTATCTATTCACTAAAGTAGTATGAGAATGTATAATATATGATAGATAAGGTGAGTGATATTATGAAAGATTCTAATTTAAAGAAATGCCCAAATTGTAATTCATTTGTTGGCGTTGAAGATAGATTTTGTAGAGTTTGTGGTCATGATTTTTCAAAAGATGATGATTTTTCTTCTGAAGGAAAAACATTTGAGGATTTTTTGTTAGAGGCTTCTAAATTTAGAAACGAAACTCAAAATCACGATCTTGGTTCTATAAAAAAAGAAGAGGATAGTTCAACAGATAATGAAAATAATTATTCTAAGATAGATAATGGCTCTAATCAAGATACAACCGATAGATTAAATGTTGTGGATATTGAATCAGAATCATTGAAAAAAGAAAGAGAAAAAGCATTCCACGAAACAAATAGCGGTGATGATTACTACGATTATTATGATGAAGATGATGAAAAATCATCGATATTTAAGAAAATTATATTTTCAATTATTGGTGTGGCTTTATTAATTGGTATTGTATTTGGTATTAAATACATAAAACCTATGTTCCAAGAAAATCTTGCTGGAAAAACTATTACAGCTGAAACTGTAAAAGCTAAATTTATTCAAGCAATACAAGCTAAATCCTCAGAACAAATGATGAGTATTGTAAAATCATCAAATCAATCTGTGCCGTTTAGAAACAAAGATGCTGAAGAATTTATTAACGAAATAAATTCTAACCCTGAGCATCAAACAACTATTTTGAAATGGTTAGAAGATGATGAAGCAAATCTAAAATCAGATAAATCCTATAAAAGTACTAACCCATTAAAAATGGTAAAGGAAAATGACGGATATAAAATTTTGATTGATCCTATAAAGTTAACAATAGAAAATCCAGAAAACGCAAAGTTGAGTTTAGAAAATGCTTCACAATACGCATTTCCAGGAAAGAAAATTTTATTAATAGAATCTAATGATTTAACTTTGAGACAAAATTATGATTTATCTTTCTTCTCAAAAAATAATGCGATTAATTGGGATATTGTAGATATAAATAAAACATTGCCTGATTTTGATGTAGCAAGTGGAGAGAAAAATTATGAAATCAGAAAAACAATAGATGATGATTGCCTTGTATTTGTAAATGACAAAAACACTGGACTTACTACTGATAAGTTTAATGAAAAAGGCAGAAAGAATTTAACGGAAGACCAAGATTTTGTAAGAATGGTTGCCAAAGGGAAAAATTGTTTATTGAAATCGCCAAAACAAACTGTTGGCTGGGAAACCTGGGTTAGATTGTATCTAAAAGATTAAAACTTTATAAAATATTCACTAATAATGTTTGAGATATGAAATTAGAGGGTATACAATAATCATAAGAAAATTTATTTAAGGAGATGTTATTATGAGTTTAATGGATTATTTAGAACATAAAAGAAGAGAAAAGGAAAGACAAATCAAATGGGAAATTGCTAAACGTAAATATGAAGACGAAGCTAAAATTACTTTAGGTACAGTTATTGGTGCTTCATTAGGTTTAGCAGCAGGATTATTATTAGCACCTAAATCAGGTGAAGAAACTAGAAAAGACATCAAAAAATTTGCAGAAGAAACAAAGAAAACAGCAGTAAATAACTTAAACGATGCAGTAGATACTGTAAAATTAACTGCTGACAATGTAACAGACAGTGTTAAAGACAAATATCAAGATTTCCAAGATAGAGGAATGACTGAATTAAATAGAGTTTCTGATCAATTTGATGAAGTTAAAACTGATTTGGGAGTTCTTGGTGAAGATCTTAAAGATGTAGTAAAAAAAGACGGAAAAGTAATCAAAGAAGACGTTAAAGACACTAAAGACCAAGTAAAAGATTCTGCAGAAAAAGTTGGAGATTCAGCTAAAAAAGTAGCAGAAGAAGCAAAAGACGGTGCAGAAAAAACTGCTGAAGAAGGAAAAAAACAAGCAAAGAAAACTGCTGACACTGCAAAAGAAGAAGCAAAAGAAGTTAAAAAAGAAATCAAAAAGTAGGTAAGAAATGGTAGATGCTTTATATATATTTAAAATAATATTATATATTTGTTTATCTGGATTCTTAATTGCTTTAATCGTATTTTTGTTCAAACTTACTGACTTAATAAAGAGCATAAAAGCTGTTTTAGCAGATAACAAAAAGGATATCGATAGGTCTATTGGTGAAGTACCACAAATATTAGATAATGTAACTGGTATAACTAACAAAGCCGATAGATTAATAGGCGATGTTTCTCCAGATGTAAGAAATATTACAAATAATGTAAGTAACACTTTATCACACGTTGAATCAGTTTCAAGTAACGTATCAAATACTGTAGATTATGTTGCTGAATCTGTAACTGATACTGCAACTAATATTAAATACGGATTCTTAAATTCTACAGATTATGTTGGTTCTGCAAGAGATATTATTAATTTCGTAAAAAGTTTAGCTAAAAGATAATTAAATAAGATTTTATAAGCCAATCGGAAAATTTCTGATTGGCTTATCGTAAATCTTTAAAAACTTTTATAATTCATGAAAACAATTGTAGAAATTGTTAAAATCCTATTGAAAAACAGTTAATTTTTTGGTATGCTATTAAGGAAAGATGGGATAGAATGAAAAGAATAAAAATTATCTCAAATCCTTCATCAGGAAGTCAAACACACGCAAGAGATTTAACAAAGCTTATTAATTATTTAATTGAGGATAATTTTGTAGTTCAGCTTTTTAAAACAAAAGGCAAGAATGATGCATATAATGAGGCGTTAAACACATCTTCTGATGAATGGGATTTGATAGTTGTTTCAGGCGGAGATGGAACGGTTAATGAAGTTGTTCATGGAATTTGCGATAGCGAAAGCGATATTCCTATTACGATTTACTCCACAGGTACAGTAAACGATTTCGCAACTTACTTAAACTTGCCCTCAACACCTTACAAATTATATAGAATGATTAAAACTGGGAAAATAATTAAAAGTGATGTTGGAAAAGTCAGCAATGAAGACTCACACAGGTATTTTATCAATGTTTTTGCAGTTGGGAATATTGCTTCTGTTAGTTATGTTACCGATAAAGCTCAAAAAGCGATTTTTGGTAGACTGGCGTATATTGTTGAAGGGTTGAAAGAACTTCCTAACACATTAAATCAACCTATGGAATTGAAGATTAAAACAAATGATGACTATCTAGAAGTAAAATCTCCTATTATGATTATTTCGAATTCAAATACTGTAGGTGGTTTTGAAAATATTTGCCCACAAGCAAAAATTGACGATCAAAAACTAGATGTTTTAATTATTAAGCATTCCCGTCTTAAAGAAGTTGCTCAGATTATAATAGATGCTTTTAGTTCAAAGCATATTTACTCTGAAGATGTATTATATTTTCAAACTGATACTTTAACCATTGAATCCAATCAAACAGTTCCAGGAGATGTGGATGGAGAATATGGTGGGAATTTACCAGTGAAAGTTGAGATTAATAATAAACCAATAAATATTTTAGTAAGGAGCGATTAAATGTCATCACCAACAATTAAAGACGTAGCAAAACTTGCTGGAGTTTCGATTTCTACAGTATCTAGAGTTATGAATGATTCCAAGCCTGTTAGTCCAGAAGCGCGTAGAAAAGTTTTAGATGCAATTGAAAAACTTGATTTCAAACCAAACGAATTGGCAAGATCTTTAGTAATGAAAAGATCAAATTTAATAGGCGTAGTAGTGAAAGATATCGGCATTCCATATATGGCACAAATTGTAAGAGGTGCTGAAGAAATTGGAAGAATGTACAAATACGATATACTATTGTCTTCTACATACGGCGATTTGGAACAAGAAAAGAAGATTATAGACTTCATGTTTACAAAACAAGTAGAAGGAATAATTTTGATTTCAGAAGACATTGAACCAGAGGTTATATTCAAGTTGAAAGATCAAACTGTTCCTTATATTCAATTGGATAAATTCTGGAATATAAAAGACGTGCATACGGTACAAATCGACTACAAAGAAGCCATGATAAATATGATTAATCATATTTATGATTTAGGTCACAAGAAAATTTTATTCGTAAAAGAAAATCAAGATACTGAAATAGGTCAAGAAAAACTTAAGGGATACAGACAAGCTTGTGATGATTTGAAATTAGAAAAAATTGAAATTTCATCAGAAGGAGTTTCAGTTAAAGATGGTTACGAAGCAGGAGATAAGATTTTCGAAATGAAAGATTCGAAAGACATAACTTGCGTAAGTTTTAGTGAAGATGCACAAGCAATAGGATTTATAAATTATTGCTATGATAATAACAAGAAAGTTCCAGAAGATATTTCCGTATCTGGATTTGGCGATATACCAATGACAAGTATTTACAGACCTACTCTTACTACAGTTCAAGAACCTTATTATGACATAGGTGCTGTATCTATGAGAACTTTAGTAAAGGTTTTGAAAGAAAATAAAATTATCAACGAAAAGGCAATATTAGGTTCTCAAATAATGAAGAGAGAATCTGTAAAAGATATCAATTAAAATATTTTCCTGTTTAAAAAATCAATTAATAGGATATAAATAAAGTAGTCATAGGAGGATTATTATTATGGTAGAACAAAATGTTATAGTAAAAAACGAAACTGGTTTGCATGCTCGTCCAGCTGCATCTTTGGTACAGTTTGTTAAAAATTTTGATGGTAAAGTTGAACTTATTAAAGATGGTAAAACAGCTAACGCAAAATCTATTTTCAACGTTATGGCTTTAGGTATTTCTCAAGATACTGAAGTCACTGTTAGATTAGATGGTGAAAACGAAGAAGAAAACCTAAAAAAACTAGTTGAATTTATAGAAAATTTAGAAGACTAATTAAAGCAAGAATTCATAGCCGTCACTTTTGTGGCGGCTTTAGTTTATCAGGAGGTATTATGAGTTTAATTAAAAAAGGTATTATTGCAAGTGAAAATATTGCTATTGGCAAAATTAAACTTATGAAAAAACAAGAAGTTAAGATAAGTAGCCAAAAAATTTCTGATGACGAAATTAAACTTCATGTTGATAAATTTAATAAAGCTTTGAATGATTACAAAACAATATTATCAGAAACAAAAGTTGACAATGATACACAAAAACAAGTAATAGAAGCCCATTTGAGTATGTTGGACGATCCTTTTCTATCAGAAAGTGTGATTTCAAAAATTAATGAAAATATTGCAAGCGACAAAGCTTTAAATGATACAATTGATGAAATGGTTATAATGATGCAGTCGCTAGACAATGAGTACATGAGAGAAAGAGCGTCAGACTATAAAGATATCGGTCAACAATTACTGTACAAAATTAAAGGAATTGAAAATCAGAAACTAGACTCATTAGAACCTAATACTATTTTGGTTTCAAAAGAGCTGACTCCTTATGAAACATCAATAATTGATAAAGATAATGTTGTGGGATTTTTAATGGACTTGGGAGGAAAAACTGCACACACTTCAATTATTGCGCAAACCTTAGGTATTGCTTGTCTTGTTGGCATGAAAGATATAACAGAAAATGTTAAGGATTCTCAAACGGTTATTATAGATTCGTATAAGGGAATCTGTATAATTGATCCTGATGAAGAAACTCTTTTAGAATACAAAAATAAAAAGTCTGAATTGGATGGTGAAAAATCAAGGCTTGAAAAAAACAGGTATAACAAAGCAATTACTAAAGATGGAAGAGACATCGATGTAATGACAAATATCGGAAATATTGAAGATTTAGAAAAAGGCTTAGAATCTGGTGCTGAAGGCGTTGGTTTATTTAGAACAGAATTTTTGTATATGTATAATGACAATTTCCCGACAGAAGATGAACAATTTGAATCTTATAAAAAAGTAGTGGAAATTTTAGACGGGAAATCTGTAATTATCAGAACCTTAGATATTGGTGGAGACAAAGAACTTCCTTATTACAAGTTTCCTAAAGAAGACAATCCATTTCTTGGTTGGAGAGCTTTGAGATTTTGTTTTGATATGAAGGATGTTTTTGATGCTCAAATCAAAGCAATATTGAGAGCTTCTGCATTTGGAAAAATAAGGATTATGCTTCCTATGGTTATTTCAGTAGAAGAAATAGAAAAAGCACTTGAAATAATTGAAAATAATAAAGATGAATTGAGAGATAAAAATATTGATTTCGATGAAAATATAGAAGTTGGTATAATGATTGAAACGCCAGCAAGTGTTATTGTCGCCGAAGATTTAATAGAATACGTTGATTTCTTTAGTATTGGAACTAATGACTTGACGCAATATATCTTAGCAAGTGATAGAGGAAATGATAAAATTTCAAGTCTTTATAACACATACAATCCAGCAGTTCTTAGAGCTATCAAAAAGGTTATTGATGTTAGCCACAAACACGGAAAATGGACTGGAATGTGTGGAGGATTTGCTGGTGATACTAAAGCAACGAAACTTCTTTTGGGTATGGGATTGGATGAATTTTCTGCGCCAGCAGCTTCAATTCCAAAAATAAAGGATGTTATCGCTAACAATTCATTTGAAGAAGCAAAAATTTACGCAGATGAAATTTTACAAATGAAAAAAACTACAGATATTGAAAGAAAAATATCTGAATAAAGATTTTGTTTTAAAAATCTGATTATTAATGATAAAATTGTATTGGTGATTATATGGAAATCAAAGAGTTACAATTTTTTAAAGATAAAAATATTTACGATTGTGAGTTACAAGATGATAAGTACATTGTAAATACAGATTCTGGTAAATATATCGTTGAAATATATGAAGGGGATTTGGAGTCTTTTTTGAAATACAACCAACAAAATAATTATTTGTTGTATGAGTTAAATGACAAATTTGCAAAGATTGAAGATAGTGGATTTGAAAATGGTTATACTTTTGTGATTAAAAAATTCATTCAAAATCTTACAGATCAAATCTCTATTGAAAAGCAAATACAACTTGGAAGTGAAATAGGCAAAATTCTCAGAAAACTTCACGAAAATAGCCAAATTAACGATGATACTACTTGGTCGAAGATTTTTAATTATAAAATCAATAATCTTATATACAACTACTCAATGACAAACTTCAGAGGAGATAAGGATTATATTGTTTTTGACTACATTGAAAATAATAGATATTTAATTGAATCGAGAAAGTTGAGTAATATTTATCTGTTTGATAATTTAGAATCTATCTACGCAGACGAAAATAATTTGAATTTTGTATCAAAAAATGTAAGTTATATGGCGGACTCTTTCTTTGAATTTAGAAAAATAAATGAAGCTGATGAGAAAAATAGAATTTTCTATTATTCCTTATTAAAATCTTATTTTAACGGAAAAATTCCTAGATTATTTTATAGAATTCTTGCCATATACACTATTTTGGACATTCTGGAACCAAAATTAAATGGAGAAAATGATGTTGATTTGACAGGAGAGTTTGATAGAATATTAAGCATTTACAATGATTTTGATTGTATAATTCCTGTGTGGATTAAGGAAACTGAAGGAAGGATAAGGGAGCTTAGTGATGAAGGTAAATTGTAAGTTTTGGTTTGAAGATGACAATGGCAAGAAGTTTTTCGGTAAAGGAAATTATCTTCTGCTAAAAGAAATTGACAAGACAAAATCTCTTAACAAGGCTTCAAAAAATCTCAAAATGAGTTACAGCAAAGCTTTTAATATTATAAAAAATAGCGAAAAAATTTATGGAGAGAAGTTTGTGGATACCGAAATTGGAGGAGCCAATGGCGGAGGGTCGACATTAACAGAAGCTGGTGAAAGATTAATCAGAGAATATGAAAAAGGTATGTCAAATTTTACCAGAACTAGCAACAATTTAACAGAAAAAATTACAAAAAATTCCTAAAAAGCTTGTATTTTTTATAAAATCAGTGTAATATATATTTATCGAAGTGTCTTAATAATTAAAATCTCAATGTTTAGCATTGGGATTTTATATTTGGATACTATTTTTAATTTATAAAAGGAGTTAAAATGAAGAAAGTAGTTTTAGCATTAGGTGGAAACGCTCTCGGAAATTCACCTGAAGAACAAATCAAAGCTGTTAGAAAAACAGCTATATCTATAGTTGATTTAGTTGAAGATGGTAACGAAGTTATCGTTTGCCATGGAAATGGTCCACAAGTTGGTATGATTAATTTGGCTATGGAAACTGCTCATAATTCTAATCCACAAATTTCTAACATGCCATTTGCAGAATGTGTTGCTATGAGCCAAGGATACATAGGATATCATTTACAAAAGGCTATCAAAAACGAATTATCAAAAAGAAACATGAAAAACGCAGTGTCTACTATAATTACACAAGTTAAAGTGGATAAGAATGATGAAGCTTTTGCTAATCCAACAAAACCTGTGGGATTATTTTATTCAAAAGAAGAATCTGAAAAACTTGCTGCAGAAAGTGGATATACTTTTAAAAAAGATGCAAACAGAGGATACAGAAGAGTTGTTCCATCTCCAAAACCAATTGATATTATTGAAAAAGAAGAAATCAATACTTTGATTAAAGAAGATTTCATCGTTATTGCTGGAGGTGGAGGAGGAATTCCTGTCGTAGAAAATGATGGACAATTAGAAGGTATAGGAGCTGTTATAGATAAGGATTTCACTTCAGAGAAATTAGCGGAAATTTCTGATGCAGATTTGTTAATCATTTTAACTGCAGTAGAAAAAGTATGTATTAATTACGGGACAGAAAATGAAGAAGGCTTGGATGAGTTAAACTTATCAAGAGCACAAAAGTTAATAGAAGAAAAACAATTCGCAGAAGGATCTATGCTACCTAAGGTTAAGGCTTGCTTGAGTTTTATCCAATCAGGTGAAGGTAAAACTGCTTTGATAACTTCTTTGGAAAAAGCAAAAGAAGGAATCAATGGTTTAACAGGAACTAGATTTGTAAAATAATAATAGTACTTCCAAAACAAGAAATTGATTTGTTGTTTTTGGAAGTATTTTTTTAATGCTCTTTAAATTATTTTGAATTTAATATAGAATATAATTTAATGAAATTAAAAGGAGAGTGTATATGGAAAAGAATTCGAATTCATTATTTGATTATTATGGCAAACCTTCCATGCTTAAATCATTTCCGATAGCTATGCAACACTTGTTGGCAATGATTGTGGGTAATGCGCTGCCATCAATAGTCTTGGCGAGTGCTTTGAAATCAAGTGAACATGCAATTACAGATGCACAAGCAATTTATTTGATTCAAGCAGGAATGTTTATTGCTGCAATAGCGACATTATTACAATTGTATCCAGTTTTAAAATTTGGTGCAAAATTACCAGTCATCATGGGCGTAAGCTTTGCTTACATTCCAGTTTTATTATCAATTGGAAAACAATATGGAATAGGTGCTGTGTATGCATCACAGTTGGTTGGTGGTATTGTGGCGATATTCACGGGAGTATTTATTGGAAAAATTAGGAAGTTCTTTCCTCCTATTGTTTCGGGTACAGTTGTATTAACAATTGGGCTTAGTTTGTATTCGGTGGCTGTAAATTATATGTCAGGTGGAAATGGACCTATGCAAGGAGAAATCAGAAACTGGGTTGTAGCGATTATAACTTTATGTGTTGTTTTGTTTTGTAATATGTTTATGAAAGGTTACATAAAATTAGCGGCAATTTTGGTTGGAATTATTGTAGGATATATAATTTCATTATTTTTAGGAATGGTTAAATTTGACAATGTTGTTAGTGCTTCTTGGTTTATGCTTCCACAAATTTATCCATTCAAATTCCAATTCCATTTGGATGCTATATTGACTATGTCAATTATGTACATCGTAAACTCTGTTCAAGCAGTTGGAGATTTAACTAGTACAACTATTGGAGGAATGGATCGTGAACCTACCGATGTAGAATTATCTGGAGGCATAAAAGCAAATGGTCTTGTAAGTGTTATTGGTGCATTCATAGGAGCGCTTCCAACTGCCACATATTCACAAAACGTTGGAATTGTATCAATGACAAAAGTGATTGCAAGAAAAGTTTTGTTGATTACTGCTAGTATGGTATTTGTCTGTGGATTAATCCCAAAATTTGGAGCATTGATGCTTTCAGTTCCACAAGCTGTAATCGGTGGAGCAACTATATCAGTATTTGCACAAATAGCCATGAGTGGTATGAAACTTATAACTTCAAGCGAAATGAGCGTAAGAAATACAACTATAGTTGGATTAGGAGTTGCGCTTGGAATGGGTATAACACAAGTTGGACCAAGCGCTGTGAGATATTTCCCACAATGGTTCAGAATGGTGTTCACAGCATCACCTGTAGTTGTTGCAACATTGATAGTATTTTTCTTGAATATTATTATTCCAGAAAAAACATTAGAACAAGAAGAAAAAGAAAGAAAAGAAATAGACTAAAAAATCCCTCGTGAGAGGGATTTTAATATTTCATATATTTTTTATCGATATATCTTTTTAGTACGAATGAAAGATGAGAATACAACGTGAATCCTTTATAGTATAGTAGCGCTTTTTCATTTCCACAATATAAAATTTGCATAGGGTCAGTGTCTGGGACATAAGATTCTAATTCTTCATCGTTCAATGTATGTGCTATATTTTTCATTAAAATAGGCGATTGTCTTATAGCATACACACCAGCTTTTGGTAAGTTAGGATATTTGTCGATACTAACACAATCTCCGACTGCAAATATTTTGTCTGAAATTCTCATATACTCATCGGAAATCAAGAAGTTTTTATCGGTTGTATTTAAACTTCCAAAATCAACATTCACACCACTAGAGCCAATGCACATTATCAATTTATCAAAATCTATATCTATTTCATTAATAGAAGATACATTTTTGTTTTCGTAAACTTTTATACCCTTTTTACTTAATAACTTTCTAGCTTTCTTATTAGCTTTGTCGCTGAATCCTTCCATATTCACACTGCCTCTTGTTACTATGGATATATTCTTGTCGGGATAAATAGTCTTGAGCACGAAAGCTAATTCCAATCCACTTGCACCAGCCCCTAATATAAGGATATTTTTATCAGTGTCTTTGATTTTTTCTTTTAAATCAATAATTGTATTGATAGGTTTTGAATTTATTATATTTTCTCCAGTTCCAATAGTTTTTTGAGTCGCTCCTAAATTAATGCTCAAGTAATCGTAGTCTACTGTGTGATTTTTTGCTATGACTTTTTTATTTTTATCGTCGATTTTTATGATTTTATCAAAAATCAAATCTGCTCCGTATTTTTCGCAAACTTTTCTTACATCAAAGCATATCTCATCATGAGAGTATACTCCTTCCAAAAAACCAGTATACATACCAGAATAATACTGGTATTCGTTGTCTGTTATAACAGTTATTTTAATATCTGGATATTTTTCTTTTATATTTTTGATTACAAAAATATGCCCATGGCCACAACCACATAAAACTAAATGCTTCATTTTGTCTCCTTTAATATATTTATAATTATATATATCATACCAGAAAAGTAAAGCAATGTTAAATTCATTTTTCGTTTGACAATATTGTTAATAATTGCTAAGATTATATTGTATAGAAGGTATCTATATTTACACGATAACAACGTTTACGTTATCAAATGAAAATCGATAAATTTTTATTAAGTTTTTTAATTGTAAGCAAATGTTATCACAAAAATTTAAGGAGGACATTATGTCAAAAGTTTACAAAAAAATAATTGCTTTATTTCTTTGTTTAAGCATGGTTTTTGCAACTGCATGTGGTGGTGCAGGCAAAGATTCATCTGATAATGGAAAATCATCAGATACTAATGAAAAGAAAGAACAAGTAAAAGTAACTATGGTTACTGACCAAGGTGGAATTAACGATAAATCTTTCAACCAATCTGCTTATGAAGGATTTGAAAATGCGAAAAAAGAAGGATGGTTGGATTACAGATATATCGAATCACACAAAGAAAATGATTATGCACCAAATATGGAAACAGCATTGGATGATGAAAGTGATGTAATATTTACAATTGGATATGCATTATTTAAAGCAACAGATGCTGCAGCAAAAGAAAACACTGACCAAAAATACGCAATAATCGACAATGCAAACGTAGAAAAAAGACCAAACATGATTGGGGTTTTATTTGCAGATAACGAAAACTCATTCTTAGTTGGATACATTGCTGGTATGACTACTAAAACAAATAAAGTTGGTTTTGTTGGTGGTATGAAGAGCGATGTAATCGACAGATTTGAATATGGATTCAAAGCTGGAGTAAAGGAAGCTGAAAGACAAAAGAAACAACCAATTGAATTCCAATCACAATATGCTGATAGTTATGCTGCACCAGATAAAGGTAAATCAATTGCTAACTTAATGTACCAAAAAGGTGTAGATGTTATATTCCACGCTGCAGGTGGTACAGGTTATGGTGTTATTCAATCAGCTATTGATAATAACAAATATGTAATCGGTGTTGATAGAGATCAATCTGAAGATGCTCCTAAAAACATGTTAGTTTCTACAGTTAAAGGTGTAAATGTTGCTGTACAAAAAATCTCAAAAGATATTAAAGACGGCAAGTTTGAAGGTGGAAGCACAGTAACTTATTCATTAAAAGATGGAGATGCTGTAGATATTGCTTATGCTAAAAATGATTTAGTAGCACAAGATGTTAAAGACAAAGTAGAAAGCTTAAAGAATGACATCAAAGAAGGAAAAATCAAAGTTCCACAAAACGAAAAAGAATTTACAGAATTCGGATTTGATAAATAAGGTTGAGAACAGGGATTGAAAAATCCCTGTTTTTATAACTGTTTTTAAAAATGAAAGGGAAAAACATGAACGATGAAAAAAACATTGTTGTAGATTTAAAAGACATATCAAAATCTTTTGGCAGCAATAAAGTACTTGATAATGTAAATTTCACACTCCATGAAGGAGAGGTTCATGCTTTGTTAGGTGAAAACGGAGCTGGGAAGACAACTCTAATGAATATACTTTATGGGTTGTATGAACCTACATCTGGAAGTGTTACAGTAAAAGGAAAAACTTTTGATCAAATGACTCCTAAATTAGCAATACAAACTGGTATAGGAATGGTGCATCAACACTTTATGCTTATAGAACCATTTACTGTTTATCAAAATATTGTTTTAGGAAAAGAAATAACAAGTAAAGGTGGAATTTTGGATAATAAAAAATCCATCGATGCTGTAAAAGAATTGTCCGAAAAATACGGTTTGATGATTGATCCAGAAGCGAAAGTTGCTGATATTTCAGTAGGAATGCAACAAAGAGTTGAAATCTTAAAATGTTTGTATCGTGGAGCGGATATTTTGATATTTGATGAACCAACAGCGGTTTTAACTCCACAAGAAATAGATGATTTTATAAAAATTGTAAAAAATCTTACAGAATTAGGAAAATCAATAATAATAATTACACATAAATTATCTGAAATTAAAGCAATGGCAGATTACTGTACAGTAATTAGACGTGGAAAATTTATCGATAAGTTAAACGTCAAAGAAATCGATGAAAATATTTTAGCAGAAAAAATGGTTGGTCGTGATGTAAGATTTAATGTTGAAAAAGAAGACCAAGAGCCAGGCGAAGTTGTATTAGATATTAAGGATTTGGTTGTAAAAGATTCCAGAAATATTGATGCTGTAAAGAATTTGAATCTTCAAGTAAGAAGAGGAGAAATTGTTGGCGTTGCAGGTGTAGATGGCAATGGCCAATCGGAATTGATTGAGGCAATCACTGGTCTTAGAAAAATAGAATCTGGACAAGTTACATTAAAAGGAAAAGAAATCACTAATCATTCTCCAAGAGATATTATAGATTCAGGAATGAATACTATACCAGAAGATAGACAAAAACACGGACTTATATTGGATTATTCTATAGCCGACAATTTAATTTTGGAAAATGTTAAAAAGAAACCTTTTAGCAAAGGATTAAAGCTAGATTTTGATGCTATAAACGACAATGCAAAACAATTAATCGAAAAATTCGATATCAGACCTAATGATTATCATCAAAAAACAAAGAATTTATCAGGTGGTAATCAACAAAAGGTAATTATTGCAAGAGAAATTTCCAATGATCCTGATTTGTTAATAGCAGCTCAACCAACTAGAGGATTGGATGTTGGGGCAATAGAATTTATTCACAAATATTTAGTGGATCAAAGAAACAAAAACAAAGCAGTATTGTTAGTTTCATTTGAATTAGATGAAATAATGGATTTATCAGATAATATAGCAGTAATATTTGATGGCAAAATCGTTGGAGAAAAACCAGCAAAAGAAACTAATGAAATGGAACTTGGTAGATTAATGGCTGGAGGTGTTGTAGATGAAAAATAACAATGAAAAAATTTCAATATTCACAAAGTACAACAAGCTATTCTTCATGCTTTTATCTATTTTGATAGGTCTGTTAGTTGGAGCTTTGGCTTTAATATTAGCAGGTTATAATCCTTTAGAAGCATACAAGCTAATGCTTGAAGGAATATTTAAAAGACCGAAAAATGTTGGCTGGACAATTGTAAATGCCATTCCAATTATATTCACAGGACTTGGTGTTGCGTTTGCATTTAAAACAGGATTATTCAACATCGGGGCAGAAGGTCAATACATTGTTGGAACAATGGTTGCATTTTTATTAGGATATAATCTTCACTTACCAGCATTTATTCATGTACCTGTAGTAATAATTGTTGGAATGTTAGCTGGGGCAGCTTTTGGAGCATTAGCTGGATTTTTGAAAGCTAAATTTGGAATACATGAAGTTATATCAACAATAATGCTTAACTGGATAGCTTTTTACTTTAACAATATGGTTGCGAATTATCCAAAATTCAAAGCACCGAACTCTATGGGAACTCACGAAGTTCAAGAAAGTGCGAAAATTACATTGATGCAAAATGTAAAAGGGCTACCAAAAGCAATCGACAACTTCTTCAAAGCTCCAATTCACTTGGGATTGATATTAGCAATTGTAGCAGCAATTTTATTATGGTATATTTTGAAGAAAACTAATTTAGGATATGAATTAAAGGCTGTAGGTCTTAACCAAGATGCGGCAAAATACGGTGGAATTGATGTCAATAAAAAATTGACATTATCTATGGCAATAAGTGGTGCAGTGTGTTCACTTGGCGGAATCACTCAAGTTTTAGGATACAGATACACAATTTCTGCATTATCTAGTATGGAGAACTTTGGATTTGATGGACTTGCAGTAAGTTTACTTGCAAATAATAACCCAATAGGTTGTATTTTCTCTGGATTATTTTTTGGTGGATTGAAATACAGCGGTGCAAACGTACAAAGAGTTTTGCATGCGCCAACCGAAATGATTAATATAATAATGGGAACCATTATTTTGTTCACAGCAATTCCATTGATGTTCAGAATAATAAAATCTAGATTTAAAAATAAAGGAGGCAAATAATGAACTTAGTACTTTTAGGATTAGTAATAGGTAATACATTAATCAATGCGACTCCTATTTTATACGCTGGATTAGGTGGTATGATTTCTGAAAAGTCTGGAGTTACAAACATCGGACTTGAAGGTATGATGACAATAGGTGCATTAATTGCAGCCACTGTGGGATATTATACTCACAACCCTTGGTTAGCGTTTTTGTGCGGTGGGCTAAGCGGTATGGTATTTGCATTAATTCACGCAGTTGTATCCATCACATTTGCAGGAGATCAAACTATTTCCGCAATAGCTATAAATTATTTAGGACCTGGTGTTGCTTTATTTGTTTCTAGAATATTCTTCGATGGAGCAACTCAAACGAAACCAATTGAACCACAATTCAAAATTCCAGTATTATTTGACGGAATTCAAAATAAATTCTTAGCTAACGTAATTTCATTACCTGCTACAGTTTATTTGGTATTTGTTTTAGTATGTTTGATTTATATATTTATGTACAAAACAAAATGGGGAATGAGATTGATTGCAGTTGGTGAACATCCAAAAGCAGCAGAAACTTTGAATATAAATGTATTTTTCGTTAGATACATGGCTGTTTTATTCTCAGGATTTATGGCTGGTTTAGGTGGAGCTACAATGTCTATTTCCCTTGTATCTTCATTCTTCCCTGCATTAGTTGCTGGACAAGGTTTTATAGCTTTGGTTACAGTAATATTCGGAAAATGGACTCCACAAGGTGTTATGTTAGCAGCGTTATTCTTCGGATTCGCTCAATCAATATCTGTTGTGTTGGGAGGAACAAATCTACCAATACCATCAGAATTAATATCAATGATTCCATATGTTGCAACATTAGTTGTATTGATACTATTTGGTGGAAAAACAAAAGCACCTACAGCAGATGGAATTCCTTATTTGAAAGATGATATAGCACTTTAATTGAACAAAAATAAAGGTAGTGTGAATTTCACACTACCTTTTTAAAATTCAATCTAAATTAAATTACGCTCTACATAAAAGCTCAAGATTTTTCCGTCGTAAGAAATTATTCCAGAGTCAACCATTGAGCCAAGTAGATTTATATCATTATAATCTGATTCCCATCCCAATAAATTTGCATAATAATCTTCAATTTGAGGAGATCTTCTTACATTGATAAGTCTTTTCATATCTTCAAGATGTTGTGGTGTTTTTGCTGGCATTCCTTCGGCAATAATTATCAATTTATCATCTTTAAATTCTGAATCAATTCTGATACTTTTTGTGTCGTACATGAAAAAATAACTTAATATTTCTGATACAATTAATTTAGCTTTTTTTTCTTCGTTACTAATCATCGTTTTTTAACCTCACTCTCATTAAGAAATTATCCATTTCACTAAATACTGGAACTAAAATACCAGCGACAAATCCTCCTGAAAATCCATTGTTGTACAAATTAACTCCGCCATGAACTACTCCTATGTTTAGAACCATAGCCATGTGCAAAAATCCTGCTAAAATACCTCTGAAAAAGCCAAACTCACCAGCGATTGGAGCAAGAGTCGTTCCAAATAAAGCAGCTAAAAGGCTTGATGTAGATAGAGGATTAACTGTATTTAAAATAGATGCTAGGAATACACCAATTAAAATAGGGATAGTGTTTTTAGGGTGTTTACCAAATGCAGAAAAACCTGTTACAGTGAAAATTCCTCCTATTATTGGTCCACTTATCTTGCCACCTACGATTATGATGTAGCTTGTCGCAATTAGTCCCATAATGCCCATATTAATCATCGTTTGATATAAACCATCAAGCGATATAAAATCCGTCGCTAATCTACCCGAATTGTACATTATATTTTCATATCCATGGAAGGATAAATTATTCTTTACAAATCCTAACAAAAATATGGAAATAAAAAGCAAATACAAAAATATTATTATTCTTATATCATTAACTGGATATACCAAGTTAACAGATTTTATAGTCACATTAAACATTCTTAAAATTCCTACATAAAGCATTCCAACAATTCCTGCTGTAAATCCCATGTTGTATAAGTTATAACCTTGATGAAATCTCAAAAAAGTTCCGGATAAAGGAACCATAATAATTCCTATACTTATTCCAACTAAATAACTTAATATAATTGAATGTACGATAGATAAATTTGAGTCAAATGCTATTTCACTAATTAAAGGCCCTAATGCGCTACCAAATAACGCTGGAAGTATTACAGATGCTCTTGATGTATTTTCTATTTTTGCATAAATTAACACTCCAATAGTTATAGGAATTGTGTTGAAAATATTTTTGCCAAAAAAAGCAAATCCAGTCATAGTGAAAATAGCTGCAACTCCTGGACCAGAAATAACAACATTAAAACTATGTGATAAAATAGTTGATAATAGACAAATCAAGCCAGCATTAAAAAATGCCGCTCCAATATTTGCTAAATACATATAATCAGTAATTAAAGTACAAGGACTTTTAATTATAGTTATCAAACCGTTAAAAATTTCTGTCGGAGAATTAAATAAAAACGCCACTACCATCAGTAATCCAGCTAATGTGTAAAGAAGTTTATAAATCCCCATTGAGTGAAAAACTTTTTCTTTATCTTTCATAAGACCTCCATTTATAATTTAGTATATTTTATTATAAAGAAGTATAAATTTCAACAAAAAAGGAGCGATATTAAAATATCACCCCATAAAAATTAGTTAGGTTTATTTAACAGTCTGTTTTTTAATTCTTGTTCCATTGCCATTAATTCTTGTTTTGCTTTAAGTCTATTTTCGTGACCTTCGATTTGAATGTTTCGAACTTCATCTAATGCACTGATAAGTTGTTCGTTAGTGTGTCTAATTGTTTCGACATCAACTATTCCTCTTTCGGTTGCTTTTGCAGTTTCTATAGTACTCATCTTCAATGTGTCAGCGTTTTTACGCAATAAATCATTAGTCAAGTCTGTAACCTTCTTTTGCGCTTCTGCTGCTTGCGAGTTATGATAAACACCTAATGATAAAACCATTTGGTTTTTCCAAATAGGAATAGTATTCACTATTGTAGATTGGATTTTTTCTACCATAACAGCATTAGAAGATTGCACCATTCTTATTTGTGGAGCCATTTGCAAACTCACCATTCTTGTAAGTTCAAGATCGTGTAATTTTTTTTCGAATCTAGTAGCCAAATCTCTTAAATCATTTGCTTTTTGCGCAGTGATAGAATTAGGAGAATTTTCGGCCTCTTTGAGCATATTTGGAAGTTCCTCATTTCTTACTTGATCCAATTTCTTTTGTCCAGCAAGAATGTACATGCTTAATTCCTTAAAATATTGTTCATTTAGCTTATACATTTGGTCTAACAATGAAATATCTTTCATCAAAGTAATTTGATGATTTTCTAAAATTTTTGAAATCTCATCTACATTTTTTTCAGCCTTTTCGTAGTTTGCTCTCAAAGCAGTAATTTTATTGGCACCTTTTTTGAAAAAACCAAACACACCTTTATCTTCAGTTTCATCAAATGATTTTAATTCTGTAACAACGGAAGATAAAAGATTACCAACTTCTCCAAGATCTTTTGTCTTTACTGAATTTAATGTTTTTTCAGAGAAACTAGCGATTTTCTTTTGGGCTCCAACTCCGTATTGTAAAACTATGTTGGAATTAGATAAATCAATTTGTTTAACAAATTCATCAACAGTTTTTTGTTCCTCAGGAGTAAGGTTAACTTTTTGTTCAAATTCTGGGTAAAACACTTCATCTTCTTTAACTTCATTTAGTGTAGGTTCTTCTACATCCAAAGTCAATTTAATAGGTTTATCTTCCATTATTCAGCACCTCTCTTAAACATAGTATTTTTCTCAATCAATCCATCTTGTGACAACAAAGTATTCATAACTTCGATTTCCGAGTTAATATTCAAAATATCATCGCTGTACAAATCTGTTAAAAGCTTTGAAAAAGCTTTATTGATATTTTGAATAGCATTTTTAATATCATTTTTTGATTTTTCTACGCTTAATATATCATTCTTTTCATTTTCAAATTGAATGTAATTTTTCACCAAATTTATAGCAGTTGGAGTGTAATAATCAACGAATTTATTAAGTCCATTGACATCAGAATTTTCGTTTTGAATTTGATTATTTATCGACACTAACAAATCTTTTAATTTAATGACATCTTGTTTGAAATCAAAATCCTTAACAGATGTGATTAAATTTTCAGTTATCGTAATATAATTAGTAATATCTCTGTTAGATTCAATCTCTTTTTGGTTTTCTTCTGATTTGTTTTCATCTAAATAATGAGCTTTGTAAGCATCGTAGCTTGTTCTATCTAACAAAAACAAATGACCGTTTTCCACAACACGAGCTTGAGGAAAGTATCTTTTGTTTATGAAATAAATTAGTTCCTTACTACATTTTTCAACAGGAAGATTAACAGCCGATGCAAAATCTTCTACGTTTAAAATTTTATTGTCTCCAATTTCTGTTTTGTATCTTAAAAATCGTTGTAATTTTGATGCGTGAATATGTGACAAAAATCCCACAACACCAAAAGCTAAGCTTACCATAATACCAGAAAACAGATCGGGTAAACTATGGGTCAACGATGAGACAGAGCCAAATAAAGTCATAGCGCCTATGGCATAACTAATATTTCTTAGTGCAAAATAACTTTTTGGATTAATCTTTTTTTGAGTTACTAATTTAGAGTCTTTGTTTGCCAGATATTGTTGTTTCGGTTTAGGTTTTAGATTAAATGTATTCATAACTACATTTAAACCGTTTTTTGATAAATCCAACGCCATATCGATAGATTTTTCTATTATTTCACCAACTTTTGAAAAATCATTGTCGCTTATAGCGTTATCTATATATTCTTCTAATTTGTTTTTCTTCATTTCACACCTTCCTATTACTATTGTATCATATATAGTAGTTGAAATTAAATGAATTTTATTTACAAAATTCAAATCGATTTTTAAATATTGCTTTGACTTTTAAATATTTTCAATTCAGTTTATAATAGTATTAGATTTTCAAAATAAAATACAGGAGGATATATGGAAGAAATAAGTGCAGGTGGGGTTGTTATCAATAATGGTAATGTTGCTGTGCTTAAAAAGTTCCGTGGTGAATGGGTTCTTCCTAAAGGTAGGGTAGAGAAAGGAGAAAGCTTAGAAGAAACTGCAATTAGAGAAGTTTTTGAAGAATCGGGACTAAGAGCTGAGATTGTTAAGTATATTGGATATGTAAAATATAAATACAGACACATGGATGGCACGAAAGTTCTTAAAACAGTTCACTATTTTTATATGGTAACGAAAGATAATAATATTATCCCACAAAGAGAAGAAGGCTTTGCAGAAGGAGATTTTATGAATCTCGACAAAGCTTTAAGATATGTGCGTCACAGCGCAGAAAAAAATATGATAAAAACAGCTAAATCGTTTATAGAAAAAAGGTAAAGATATGAGCTTTTCATCTGATATTAAAACTGAAATAATAAGTAATCTTGATGACTATGATGTTTTGGCAATGCTATCAGCTTTTACTAAAACAATAGGAACTTTAAATTATAATTCATTAGGTGTAAAGATTACATTAAAAACAGAAAGTAATCCAGTTGCAAGATTGATCTTTTCTAATTTAAAAAAACATTACAATTATGAATGTGATATGAAAGTTATTCACAACAATAATCTTCGTAAGAAAAATATCTACGAAATATTGATTGATGATAAGATATCAAAACAATTTTGTGAAGATACGCACACTTCAACTAGCCCTTTTGACTTTGATTTGGGAATTGATGAAGAATTAATTGATTCTAATATCAAGAAAATTAGTTTCCTACAAGGAGCTTTTTTGGGGACGGGTTTTTGTTATGACCCATCAAAAATGTATCATTTAGAGATGATTTTCAAGCAAGAAAATGTTGGTAACCAAGTGAAAGATTTACTTCAAGGTTTTGGAATAAAATCTTCTATTTTTGAGAGAAGTGAAAATTATGTTTTGTATATCAAAGAAGCAGAAGCAATTTCTGATTTTTTGAGTTTGGCTAAAGCCTATAATAGTGTTTTAAAACTTGAAAATATCAGAGCATTCAAAGATATAAAAAATAATGTCAACAGAAGGTTTAATTTTGAGACAGCAAATTTGAATAAAACTGTTGATGCTGCTTTGAAACAAAAGCTTATAATAGAAAAAATTGAAAACACGATAGGTCTTGAATCGCTAGATCCACTATTGTTGGAATTAGCTTATGCCAGAATAGAAAATCCAGATGTTTCATTAAAAGAATTAGGAGAAATGATGACTCCTAAGATTTCAAAATCTGGAGTTAGTTACAGACTTAATAAACTAAAAAAAATTGCTGATGATTTATAATTGTCAGCAATTTTTCTTTTAAAATAACCAAACTTATTATAAAATAAGGCTAAAGGAGTTTGAAATGATAGATACGTTTACGCATTTACATGTTCATACAGAATACAGTTTACTAGATGGATTTTCCCCAATAGAAAAACTTTTAGATAAAGTTGAAGAATTGCAAATGAAATCCATTGCTATTACTGATCACGGTAGTATGTTTGGAACAGTAAAGTTTTATAAGGAATGCAAAAAAAGAAACATAAAACCTATTATTGGTTGTGAAATCTACACGACTAATAAGGATCATAAAATTAAAAATCCAGAAAATAAATTCTACAATCATTTAGTTCTTTTGGCTAAAAATCAAACTGGTTATTCTAATTTGATGAAAATTGTGTCACTTGGATATGTTGAAGGATTTTATTATAAACCAAGAGTAGATAAGGATACTTTAAGAAGATATTCTGAGGGAATCATTGCTTTGTCTGCGTGTTTGAAAGGAGAAGTACAAGAATCTCTAATTAGATATGGATATGATAAGGCAAAAGATGTTGCAAAGGAATTAAAAGATATTTATGGAGAAGATTTTTACTTAGAATTACAAAACCATTCTTCACGAGAAGATATGGTAGTTATGGAAAATATTCCAAAAATCGCTAAGGAATTAGATATCGGACTTGTGTGTACTAATGATGTTCATTATATTGAAAAAGAAGATTATAAAATACACAATATTTTGATTTGCCTTCAAACAGGCAAAACAATCGAAGAAGACAATAAAATGAGCTACATTCCAGGGGAGTTTTTTCTAAGAAGTGAAGAACAAATGAGAGATTTGTTCAAAGATTATCCCGAAGCAATCGAAAACACGAAAAAAATTGCAGAAATGTGTAATGTTGAACTTGAATTCGGTAATCTTCATCTACCTTATTTTGCAATTCCTGACGGTTTTACAAACAGTAGCTATCTAAAAAAACTTGTTTTTGACGGATTAGAAAAAAGATTTTCAAATGATGACAGATTAGAAGAAGCGAAAGAAAGATGTGAATATGAACTATCTGTAATTGAAAAGATGGGATATGTCGATTACTTTTTAATCGTCTGGGATTTTATTAGATTTGCAAAATCACAAGGCATTCCTGTTGGACCTGGACGTGGTTCTGCAGCGGGAAGTATTATAAGTTATTGCCTAGAGATTACAGATATCAATCCATTGGATTACAATTTAATTTTCGAAAGATTTTTGAATCCTGAACGTGTTTCTATGCCAGATATTGATATAGATTTTTGTTATGAAAGAAGAGAAGAAGTAATAGATTACGTAGTTAATAAGTATGGCGAAGATAAGGTTGCCCAAATCGTAACATTTGGAACAATGGCAGCTAGAAATGCTATCAGGGATGTAGGAAGAGTTCTTGCTATGGATTTTAAAACAGTGGATGACACGGCTAAGAAAGTTCCTAATCTTTTGAATATTAATATAGACAAATCACTAGAAATTTCTCCGGAATTTAGAAAAGCTTACGAAGAAAACCGTGATGTAAAAAAATTAGTCGATGTTGCACGAAGAGTTGAAGGAATGCCACGTCACACATCAACTCACGCAGCTGGTGTGGTTATTTCCAAGCTCCCAATCATGGAATATGTTCCATTGGCAATTAACAAAGATGCTGTCATTACTCAATTCAATATGACAGAACTTGAAGAGCTCGGATTGCTGAAGATGGACTTTTTGGGTCTTAGAACTTTAACTGTAATCAGTGATTGCATGAAATTTATCAAAAAAAATAAAAATATAGATGTAAGTTTTGAAGATATGGACGAAAATGATCCTAAAGTTTTGTCAATGTTTACAGTTGCACAAACTCTGGGAATATTTCAATTTGAATCACAAGGCATGAGAAATTTCTTAAAAGAATTAAAGCCAACTAAATTTGACGATTTAATTGCTGCAAATGCTTTGTTTAGACCGGGTCCAATGAATGAAATTCCGACTTACATTCACAATAAGCACAATGAAAAAGATGTTGAATATTTATCTCCGTTACTTGAAGATATTTTGAAACCAACTTACGGTACGATTGTTTACCAAGAGCAAGTTATGCAAATTGTACAAAAAATCGCAGGATTTAGCTTGGGAGAAGCTGACAATTTGAGACGTGCTATGAGTAAGAAAAAAATGAAAGTTATGGAAGATGGTAGGAAAGAATTTATCTTTGGAAAAGAAGATGAAGATGGAAATATTTTGATTGAAGGAGCTATTAGAAGAGGAGTTGGTGAGGATATTGCAAATAAAATCTACGATTTGATGATAGACTTTGCAAAGTATGCATTCAACAAATCTCACTCTGCAGCCTATTCATTAGTAGCAATGAGGACAGCTTGGTTAAAATATTATTATCCAGTAGAATTCTTAGCAGCGCTTATATCTTCGGTTATGGGAAACACTTCACAACTTTCGTTGTATATTGAAGAAGCAAGAAGACTGGATATAAAAATTGAGGCGCCAGATATCAATTACAGTCTAGATAAATTTGATGTGAAAGATAATTCTATAATTTATGGATTGAAAGCTATAAAAAATGTAGGAACGAATTTAATAGAGCAAACAATTATTTCAAGAAATGAAAATGGTAAATTCAAAAGTTTTAGAGATTTTGTCGAAAGAATTTATGCAAAAGATAAATCAGCTATAAATAAAAGATCGATTGAATCGTTAATAAAAGCGGGAGCATTTACATCTCTAGGTGAAACAAGAGCTACATTAATGCTTCAATACCAATCTATCATTGACTCAGTTCAATCGGGTTTAAAAAACAACGTACCTGGTCAATCAAATTTGTTCGATATGTTTGAGTCTAAAGATGAAGATGAACGAGACGATTTTACTAGAAGAGAAGAGTTCGATAAATCAGAACTTTTGAGAATGGAAAAAGAGGTATTGGGTATATATTTATCAGACCATCCTTTAAGAACTTACTCAAACATCATAGAGAAATATTCTAATTTTTCTACAGGGGACTTAGAAGATGATGCTTACAATGAGAAAAACTTCGACGGGAAAAGAGTTAAAGTTGTAGGAATAATTGAATCAATCAATAAAAAATTCACCAAAAATCAAAAGATAATGGAATTTGTTAAATTTGAAGATCTGTATGGAACTATGGAATTGATAGTTTTTCCACAAAAGTACGAACAATATTCAGATATTTTAAATGAAGATGAAATTTTGATTGTGAGTGGAAGATTGAATATTATTGAAGGAGAAGATCCAAAAATTTTGGTAGATAACATTCAAAGTATCAAAACTATTTCAAACGTTGAAAAACAAGATGAAACACAGCCAAAATTATTTTTAAGAATTACAAAAAATATGCCAAGTTATATCTTGGATAAAGTCAAACCAATACTACTCAATAGCAAAGGAAATACACAATCAAATATATATTTTGAAGAAAAGAAACAAAACTACTTGCTTGGAAATGAATTTAGAATTTCTTGTGAAGACAATACTATTGATCAATTAGTTTCATTATTAGGAAGAGAAAATGTAGTTTTAAAATAGAGGTTAATTATGAAAACAATAGCAATACTGACAAGTGGTGGCGATGCACCTGGAATGAATGCCTGCATTCGTTCAATAGCTAGAACTTGTATTTACAATGGAATAAGAGTAATGGGAATAAGGTCTGGATATGATGGTCTTATGAATGGAAATATTTACGAAATGAATGTGTCTTCAGTTGCAGATATTATCCACAGAGGTGGAACTATTTTGGGTTCTGCTAGATGTAATGAATTTAAAACTGAGGAAGGTCAAAACAAAGGCGCACAAATATTAAAGGATTTCGGAATAGATGGACTAGTTGTTTTAGGGGGAGATGGTTCATTTAAAGGTGCAAGTGCACTAAGCAAAATAGGAATATCTACGATTGGAATTCCTTGTACAATTGATAACGATATGGGTTATACTGATTATACGATTGGATTTTTTACTGCTGTTGAAACAGTAAGTGATGCGATATCAAAATTAAGAGACACATCTTCAAGCCATGGTAGAGCAAATATAATTGAAGTTATGGGAAGAAATTGTGGAGATATTGCTCTTTATTCTGGTGTTGCATCTGGAGCAGAATCAATCCTAGTTCCTGAAGTTGAATTAAATATTGATGAAGTCACAGAAAAGATAGAACGAGGAAGAAAAAGAGGAAAGCTTCATCATTTAATCATGCTTGCTGAAGGAGTCGGAGGAGCTTACGATATTAAAGACATAATTGAAGAAAAAACAGGAGTTGAGACAAAAGTTACAATTTTAGGTCACGTTCAACGTGGAGGTACACCTTGTACTTTTGATAGATTAATGGCAACTCAAATGGGAAATTTAGCAGTAAAATTAATCATGGAAGAAAAAACAGGATTAGCAATAGCTATGAAAGACAATAAGATAATCACAGTTCCAATAGATGAAGCAGTAGCAACAAAAAGAAATTTCAGAGAAGATTTGTACGAAATATCTAAGGAAATTTCAATATAGATAGGAGTAAATATGTTAAAGAAAACTAAAATAGTCTGTACTATAGGTCCGGCATCAGATTCTTTAGAGACTTTAAAAACATTGATGCAAAGTGGAATGAACGTGTGTAGATTGAACTTCTCACATGGAAGTCATGAAGAGCATTTACAAAGAATAAAAAACATAAAACAAGCACGAGAAGAATTGGATTTGCCAATAGCAATAATGTTAGATACAAAAGGTCCTGAAATTAGATTGGGAGATTTTGGAGTTGATCAAGTTCAACTTTCAATTGGTGATCAATTCACATTAACTACAAGAGATGTAACTGGAGATCAAAATATCTGTTCAGTGAGCTACAAAGGACTTCCAGATGATTTGGATATCGGGAAGAAAGTATTGATAGATGATGGATTAGTTGAATTAGAAGTTTTAGAAATAAAAGATACAGATGTGATTTGCAAAGTTAACAACTACGGTATTTTGAAGAGCAAAAAAGGAGTAAATATTCCAAATTCAAAAGTAAAATTACCAGCAATCACTGAAAAAGATATTTCAGATATAAAATTTGGAATTGAAAATGGAATTGATTATATAGCTGCATCTTTTATCAGAAAATCACAGGATGTATTAGATATTAGAAAAATTTTAGAAGAAAATAACGGAAACGATATAAAAATAATATCTAAAATTGAATCTCAAGAAGGTGTAGATAATTTGGACGAAATAATCAACACTTCTGATGGGATTATGGTTGCAAGAGGAGACTTGGGCGTAGAAATCCAAACTGAAATTATGCCTATTGTTCAAAAAGAAATAATCAAGAAAACTTCATTAGCTGGAAAACCTGTTATTACTGCGACACAAATGTTAGATTCTATGATTAGAAACCCAAGACCAACCAGAGCGGAAGTTACAGACGTAGCGAATGCGATTTTGGACGGTAGCGATGCTGTTATGCTTTCTGGAGAGACTGCAGCAGGAAATTATCCAGTAAATGCAGTAAAAGTTATGAATGATATTGCAATTAATACTGAAAATTCTGAAGAGTTTAAAGAAGCTGCGAATAAAAGGTTGAAATGGTTGGACATTACAACAACGAATGCAATAAGTATTGCAACTAGAAGTATTAGTGAACAATTGGGAGCAAATGCGATTGTAGTCGCTACAACTTCAGGTTCAACAGCTAGAAATGTTTCAAAATATCGTCCGTTGTCACCAATAGTTGCAGCTACTACATCAGAAAGTGTAATGAGAAAACTATCTTTAATTTGGGGTGTTCATCCTGTTCTTAGCGAATTGAGTGAAAACACTGACGAAGTAATTGATAGATCAATTTCTGCGGGTATCAAAAAAGATTTGGTTCACGAAGGAGATTTAATTATAATCACAGCAGGTCTTCCAGTTGGAGTTTCTGGAACTACAAATTTATTAAAAGTACACACAATTGGAGATATTTTGATTGAAGGAACAGGAATTGGTAAAAAATCCGTTACTGCAAAAGCTAGAGTTGCTAAAGGTGTAGAAGATTTGGCTTCTAAATTTGAAGATGGAAATGCAATTGTTTTGTACAGTTTGGAAAGAGAATTCGTTCCATATATTCAAAAAGCTTCTGCAATTATTGTGGAAGAAGGTGGCCTAACATCACCTGCTGCAATTGTTGGATTGCATTTGGGAATTCCAACGATTGTAGGATGTAAAGATGCTGTAAGTAAAATCAAAGATCAAGAAATTTTGACTATTGATCCAATAGCTGGGTTAGTTTATCGCGGGGCAGCCAAGATTTTATAAGAGTAATGTGGTACAATAAACTTAGAGGTAGAAAATGAATACTGTAATATTTGATATGGATGGCGTAATAATTGATAGTGAAGTAATTTATATTGATTTTTTCCAAAAAGTACTTCAAGATTTTGACGTCGAAATATCTGAAGAAGATTTGTTTTCTCTTGCTGGTTTGAGTCAACAAAAAACCGATGAATTTTTGAAATCAAAGCTTCATAGAAAACCTGAGGAAGTATATAGTTTGATGAAAAAATACATCGATGATGATAAAATAAACTACAGTTCTATAGTAATGGATGGATTTTATCCATTACTAAAAGAACTAAAAAGAAAAAATTTCAAGATTGCATTAGCATCTTCATCACCAAAAAAAACTATTAACAATGTTTTAGAAGAATTAGATATAAAGGATGAATTTGATGCGGTAATAAGCGGTGAGGATTTTAAAGAATCAAAGCCAAATCCCGAAATTTACATTAAAACATGTGAGATTTTGGGAGTACGTCCCAAAGATGCTATTGCAATTGAAGATTCTGATTACGGTATTGATTCTGCAAAGAATGCAGGATTAACAGTAATTGCCAGAAGAGAGAATAGATTTAATTTTAAACAAGACAAAGCTGATTTTATTGTCGATAATTTACAAGATATTAAGTTTATATTGGAAAAATTTGAAAAAGAAAAAAATGGCGTTTACAAAATCAGAAGAAAATCAAAAGAATTTGTAAAAGCGATGTTTTTTATTGATCGAGAATCTTTCAATGATAATGTAGATGATTGTGATATTTATTGTTTATATCGAAATGATAAAATGAAATCTGCAATCATAAAAAAACATGATAAAATAATATACAAGAATGTAGAATCAGAGTTGGATTATAAATTAATACTAGAAGGAATAGAAAATAAGGAAATAGATGAGATTAGATAAATTTTTAAAAAATTCAAGGATTATTAAAAGAAGAACTGTAGCAAAAACTGCTTGTGAATCCCAAAGAGTGAAAATCAATGACAAAATCGCTAAACCTGGAGACAACGTAAAAGTCGGAGATATAATTGAAATAAGTTTTGCTCAATCGGTTTTAAAGGCAAAGGTTACTGAATTGATAGATAATCCAAAGAAAGACGATGCAGATAAAATGTTTGAAACTTTAGGAGATTAAAATGAATACTAGGGATAATCAGATAAGAAAAAGAAGAAAAAACGTTAATAAATTTAGAATAATAGTTTCTGCAATAACTATTTTTGCTTGTGTTACGTTGTTATTTACAATTTTTAAACAACAAATTCAAATCAGAAACATTAATAATGTTAAGTTGGAACAACAAACAAAAAAGGATGAACTTGAAAAAGAAATAAAAAAATTATCTGAAGATTCCAAAAACTTAGACAATCCTGAGTTGATAGAAAAATATGCCAGAGAAAAATTAGGTATGGTAAAACCTAACGAAGTTTTGATTAAGGATGAAAAGGAAAAACCAAAAAAAGATTCAAATTTTACACCGTCGCCAACTTTTGACAAAAAGTCTGATAAATAATTATTGACACCGTTTTTTTAGTAGTATATACTGGTATATAGTATTATATTAGGAGGAAGATATTGCGTATGTCTATATCAGTGGGCGATATTGTTGAGGGAAAAGTAACAGGAATTACTAAGTTTGGGGCATTTGTAGAATGCGAAGACGGAACTAAAGGATTAGTTCATATTTCACAAATTTCTAATGACTACATAGAAAAAGTTGAAGATGTGTTAAAAGTTAATGATGTAATAAAATGTAAAGTTATGAGCATTGAAGATAATAAGGTTAGCTTTTCAATAAAGGAATGTCTTCCGAAAAAAGAACACAAAAAAGAATTTTCAAAGAAAACTTATTCAGAAGATTATAAGAATTCAAACAAAGAATCTAGCAAAGAATCAACTTTTGATGATTTACTTTCTAAGTTTATGAAAGAAAGTAACGAGAGATTAGATTCCATTAGACAAAGAGAGAATAAAAAGTTTTCGAAGAAAAGAAAGTATAATTAGGAGTAACGCCGCAGATTTATGCGGCTTTTTTATTATTATGGATTTGATACACAAAATAAAAAAAACTATCATCAGAGAAAACTTAATACAAAAGAACGACAAAATTTTGATAGGATTATCAGGTGGGGCAGACTCAGTATTATTATTCAATGTTTTATACCAACTAAAAGATGATTTAGGTTTTGAGATAAAAACATGCCACATTAATCATTCTTACAGAGTTACTGCTGACCGAGATGAAAATTTTTCAAGGGAAATATCTGAAGAAAAAAATATTCAATTTTTTTCAAAAAAAGTAGATATGAAACAATTTTCCATCGATAATTCTATTAGTTTGGAAGACAGCGGTAGGATTTTAAGATATAATTGTTTCAACAAAATTTTAGAAACAGAGAATTTCAATAAGATTGCTGTAGCACACCACTTGGACGATCAAGTGGAGACTTTTTTCTTACATTTGTTTAGGGGAAGTGGAATTGATGGATTGTGTGGAATACAATATCGAAATAAAAATGTAATAAGACCACTTTTAGATGTATCAAAAAATGAAATCCTAAATTATTTAGATAGCAATAATATTGAGTATGTAACTGATGAAACAAATTTCATAGCCGATGTTAAAAGAAATAAAATTCGACTTGAAATGTTGCCATATATTCAAGAAAATTTCAATAATTCTATAAATGAATCGATATATAGGACTATAAATATTTTACAAGATTCAAAAGAAATAATTGACGATATAACTAATCTTAAATTCGAAAAATTAGTTAGTCAAAGAAATGGTGAATATTCTATAGATGTAAAATTATTTGAAATCGAAAAAATCTCTATTCAAAGAAATATAATTAGAAAACTTTTAATTGAATTAAATGGGTCTAACCAAGATATTAGAATGGCTTATATAGATGATATTATAGAATTATTTGATTTAAAAACCGGCAGGGAATATATATTTAAAGACTACAGTTTTTTCAAAAGTTATGATAAAGTAATAATTAAGAAAATTGTAGACAACAAAAAAAGTCAAAGTGTCAAATTTGAACTTGGGACAATCATTTTTGGGGATTTTAAAATTAGTAGTTATCTAACAAAAAATACTAATATTAAACCTTCAAGAAATAAAATGGTATTTGATTCTAAAATTCTATCACATAATCTTGTTTTACGAAGAAGAGAAAATGGAGACAGAATTAAATTAAAGGGATTTACCAAGAAAATTAAAGATGTATTTATTGATAATAAAGTTTTACAAATTGAACGCGATAATTATCCCATTTTGAGCGATGAAGAAAATACATATGCCATTTTGTCGTTGAAAAGATCAAATTTGTACATGAAAAATTCTAACAGCAAAGAAGTTTTAGTTATAGAGGTGACTTATGAAAAGTAATTTATGTGATGCAGTCGAAAAGGTGCTAATACCAAAATCAGAAATCGACAAAAGGATTGAAGAATTAGGAAAAGAAATCACTGAAGAATACAGAGATAAGGGAGAACTTATCGTAGTTGGTATTCTAAGAGGCGCAGCGATGTTTATGAGTAATTTAACATTGAATATCGACTTAGAAGTTGGAATAGATTTCATGGCAGTATCAAGTTATGGACATTCTTCAGAATCGAGTGGAACTGTAAGAATCATCAAGGATTTGGAAGAAGACATCGCCGGAAAAAATATCCTTATAGTTGAAGATATTGTGGACAGTGGTCGCACATTAAATTACTTGGTTCGAAACTTAATGGATAGAAAAGCAAAATCAGTTAAGATAGCGAGTCTTTTGGATAAACCTGAAAGAAGAACTAACGAAGTTGATGTTCAATTCAAAGGTTTTACTGTACCAAACGAGTTTATAGTTGGTTATGGATTAGATTTTGCACAACAATTTAGAAATATTGAAGATATTTGCGTATTGAAGAAATCTTTTTATGAAAAGGAGATTTAATGAAAAAAGTAACTAAAAGTTTAGCGATTTATCTTGTTCCAATTATTTTAATAGCTTTTTTCGTGACTATGACTCAAAACAATACATTGAGCACAAAATATTTTACTGTCAACGAAATGATTGTAAATGTCAAGAAAGATAATGTTAAAGAAATTGTTGCAAGAGGAAATGATATAAAAGGCGTTCTAAAAGATAGCAAGGGTACTCCTTTTAGAATGTATATGCCCCCAGAAATGTGGGAAGTTTTTTACAATAATTATCTGAAGGAATCTGTTGAAAACAACAAGATCGTATTGAAGACCGAAAAAGATCCTGGCAAACCATGGTATGTTGATATAATGCCAACCATATTAATTATAGTCGGGCTTGGAATAATTTGGTTTATGTTTATGAATCAAACACAAAACTCTGGAAATTCTAAGGCTATGAATTTTGGAAAATCAAAAGCAAAACTCAACCAAGATTCAAAAGAAAAGGTTGTGTTTGCTGATGTAGCGGGGTTAAAAGAAGAAAAAGAGGAATTGATGGAAATAGTAGATTTTCTGAAAAATCCTTCGAAATATATTGATATCGGAGCTAGAATTCCTAAAGGAGTTTTGTTAGTGGGACCTCCAGGAACTGGTAAAACATATTTATCGAGAGCAGTCGCAGGTGAAGCAAAGGTTCCATTTTTCAGTATTTCTGGTTCTGATTTTGTCGAAATGTTTGTTGGTGTCGGTGCATCGAGAGTTCGTGATTTGTTTGAACAAGCTAAGAAAAATGCTCCTTGTATCATTTTCATCGATGAAATAGATGCAGTAGGTAGAAAAAGAGGAGCAGGACTTGGTGGAGGCCATGACGAAAGAGAACAAACGTTGAATCAATTACTTGTTGAAATGGATGGTTTTGGAAAAAATGAAGGCGTAATTGTAATGAGTGCTACTAATAGACCTGATATTTTGGATAAAGCATTGTTGAGACCTGGGAGATTTGACAGAACTATTTATGTGGGACTTCCAGACGTGAGAGAGAGATTAGAAATATTAAAAGTTCACACAAAAAACAAAAAACTTAAATCAGATGTGGATTTGGAGAATATTGCAAAAACAACTACTGGTTTTTCTCCAGCTGATTTGGAAAATTTGTGCAATGAAGCAGCACTTCTTGCAGCAAGAAATAATGAAGCAGAAATTTCAAATGAAGTGTTCAAAGAAGCATCTATAAAAGTTGTTGCTGGTCCAGAAAAGAAATCACAAGTTGTAATAGAAAAAGAACGTGTGCTTACAGCTTATCACGAATCTGGTCATGCGATTGTATCCGGATTCTTGGAAGATAATGACAAAGTTCACATGATTACAATTATTCCTAGAGGAAGAGCCGGAGGATTTACGGCATATCTTCCACAAGAAGATGCGAAATTTATGACTAAAAGACAAATGCAACATAAATTGATTTCGCTTTTAGGTGGACGTGCAGCAGAAGAAGTTGTGCTTGACGATATCTCCACTGGAGCAAGTAACGATATTGAAAGAGCAACAAAGATCGCACATGCAATGGTAACAAAATACGGTATGAGTAAGAGATTGGGACCTATGATGTACGGTGGAGATGACGCTGAGGTATTCTTAGGTGAAGAGCTTGGTAAGAACAAACAGTATTCTGACAAGATAGCTTATGAAATTGATTCTGAAATGAGAGAACTAATCGATGAAGCGTACAACAAAGCTTTAAATATTTTAAATGAAAACATCGATTTGTTACATGCATTGGCAAACAGGCTTTTAGAAAAAGAAACTATTGGACAAGAAGAATTCGAAGCTATATTTGACAAATACACTAAGACTAAAATTCACGAAAATGAACCAAAAGAATTAGTTGATGTAAGAAAAAAAGACGAAGAAATAGAAAATAATATAGAAAATCAGGAGAAATAATGAGCGCACAAAATATTATTAATGTGATGTATATATTGATTTTGCTTTTTGGATTGAAGCAAATGTACAATGTATACAAAGTCAAAAAAAATATTGGTAGAGTCATCAAAAACTTTAACCAAAGAAAAAGAGTTTTAATGATGGTTGCATCATATTCAATTGTAATATTGGGATTATTGTATCTTTACCAACAAAAAACATGGTTCCCATTAATTTATATATTACTTGGAGTTATATTCATTTATTTAACATTCGAAAAAATCTCATTCACAGATAAAGGGATTTATTTCAATGGATTTTTGGCTGAATATGAAGACATCAAACAATGGAAATACTCCAAAGATAAGAGATTTTTGGAATTAACTTTGAAAAATTCCAAAGCTACTAACAAACTTATTCCGATCAATCCAAGCGATGCTTCTGAAATGCAAGTAATCATAAAAAAGAATAAGAAAAAACAATAAAATACTTGACAACAAAACTGTGATTAAATATAATAAAAAAAACACTATTTTTGTTTTTCATAAATTGGCTTTCTTTGATTGCCAATTTTTTTTATTTTAATACATGGAGGTATTATGGATACAAACAAAATTTTTGGGATTGACACATTTGATAAAAAACAAATGAAAGATTCATTACCATTTCCGATTTATCAAAAATGGAAAAACGCAGTTAGAAAAGAAGATTTACTTGATATTGAAACAGCAGAGATAATTGCGCATGCGATGAAAAAATGGGCGATTGAAAGAGGAGCCACTCATTTTTGTCATTGGTTTCAACCGTTAAATGGATTAACAGCAAAAAAACACGATTCATTTTTGGATAGAGGAGACGATAATACTCCAATTAATAGATTTTCGGCAAAAGAATTAATTAAAGGAGAACCAGATGCTTCATCATTTCCTACAGGATCAATTAGATCTACGTTTGAAGCAAGAGGTTATACTTATTGGGACTGCACATCTAACACCTTTATTGTAGATAATATTATGTATATACCATCGGTATTTGTATCTTATGATGGGACTACACTGGATAAAAAACTGCCACTACTTAAAAGCTTGGATTATTTGTCAGATTATGCAACAAAACTTTACAACGAAATTTCTGATGAGCACTGTTACAGAATGAAAGTCAAAATCGGATTGGAGCAAGAATTTTTCCTTATAGATGAAAATGTATATAAACAACGTATTGATTTAATTAATACAGGAAGAACTCTTTTAGGAGCACAAGCTCCCAAATCGCAAGAACTTACTGACCATTATTTCGGTTCAATTCCACAAAGAGTTGAAGCATTCTACAAAGATTTTGACGAGAAATTATTCAGACTTGGAATATATGCTAAGACTGAACACAATGAAGTTGCTCCAAATCAATTCGAAGTAGCAATTCTTTTTGAAAACGCCAATATTTCTGTAGATGATAACCACTTAGTTATGGAAATACTTAAAACTACTGCAAGAAAACATCATTTAGTATGCTTGTTGCACGAAAAACCATTCAAAGGTGTAAATGGTTCCGGTAAACACAACAACTACTCTTTAGTTACAAATCACGGTAGAAATGTATTCTCACCAAAAGCTGATATGGAAAATGACCTTGTATTTTTGATATTCACAGCATGTTTGATAGAAGCTGTAGACAAATCTCAAGCACTTTTAAGATCCGCATCTTCAACTACGTCCAACGACTATAGATTAGGAGGAGATGAAGCACCTCCATCAATAATATCTATGGATTTGGGGCAAGATATTGAAGAAACATTTAACTCTCTTATGAATGAAGAAGAAATTGTCAGAAATTATCCTGAATTTTCGATAAATAGATTTGATTACATTCCACCAAATATGACAGACAGAAATAGAACAAGTCCATTTGCCTTCAGTGGAAACAAATTTGAATTTAGAATGTTAGGTTCTTCAAACAGTGCAAGTGATGTGAACATTGTTTTAAATACAATGTATGCAAATGCAATTAAAAGAGTATATGAAAAATTCAAATCTCAAAATGAGAATATAGAACAATTTATTAAATCAGAAGTTGTCAATATTTTGAAAAATCACAAACATATTTTGTACAGACAAGATAACTACACAGAGCTATGGAGAGAAGAAGCTAAGAAGAGAGGTTTATTGGATTTAGTTCATTATTTTGATTCTTTGTATTCCTTGATTTCAGAAGAATCTATCAAGGATTTTTGTGGTATACTAAGTGAGGAAGAATTACATGCAATCTACGATGTTGGATTGGAAGATGTAATAACAACTCATGAAATTGAAGCGAAGACTTTGATTTATATGTTAGATAAATTCGTTATTAATGCTTTCTCAAAGCAACTGATTCAAAACAGCAATTTAATCGAAAAATGTGGAATTAATAGTTTGGATTCTACACAAGAAAAATTGAAAAATGGTTTGAATGAAATCATTGACAAGAGAAATAATTTGGAAGAAATGATACAAAAATCTGATTTTGAATCTAAATACGAAAAGGCTAAATATTTTCAATATGAAATTAGTCCATTAATTGAAGAAATCAGAGAAATACACGACGGTCTTGAAAAATTTGTCTACAAAGAAAATTATAGTTTGTGTGATATTCAAGACATATATTCATCATTAATATAATTATAGGAGGAGTAATGAGTAAATTTATTTTTATTACTGGAGGAGTTGTCTCTGGTATAGGTAAGGGAATTAGCGGAGCAAGTATTGGAAGAATGCTAAAAGACAGAGGGATTTCTGTGTTTATGCAAAAATTTGACCCATACTTAAACATAGACCCAGGTACTATGAGTCCTTATCAACATGGAGAAGTTTTTGTAACAAAAGACGGAGCAGAAACTGACCTAGACTTAGGCCATTATGAAAGATTTATTAACGAAGAATTAACTCAAAGATCTAACATTACTACAGGAAAAGTCTACAATGACGTTATCAAAAAAGAAAGACGTGGAGATTATAACGGCAAAACTGTACAAGTTATTCCACATATTACTGATGAAATAAAAAAAGCAGTGTACAAAGCAGCTGAAGAATCACAAGCAGACATTGTTATAACTGAAATCGGCGGAACTGTAGGTGATATTGAATCATTGCCATTCTTGGAAGCAATCAGACAAATCCACGCTGAAAATGAAAAAGAAGATGTATTATTCATTCATACAACTTTGGTTCCAACAATTCCTGGAAGCAATGAACTAAAAACAAAACCAACACAACATTCTTACAAAGAATTAATGAGTTTAGGTATCAAAACAAATGTAATAATCCTTAGAAGTGAGGGAATAGTTACAGATGAATTAAAAGAAAAAATCTCATTATTCTGTGATGTTCCAGTTGAGGCTATTATTCAATCATTTAATGTTGATTTCATTTATGAAGTTCCATTGAAATTCCAAGAACAAAATTTGGATAAATATATCATGAGAAAAATGAAACTTAAATCCAAAGTAGAAGAAGATGGAAAATGGAGAAAAATGATTGAAAACTACAGAAAAGCAACTGAAACTGTAAATATCGGTTTAGTTGGGAAATACACAGAACTTCACGATGCTTATCTTTCTGTAGAACAAGCTTTGATAGATGCAGGATATGCAAACAATCATAAAGTAAATATACGTTGGATTAATTCCGAAGAACTAAGTAAAGATAATATAAAAGAATCATTCGAAGGATTGAATGGTATTATCGTCCCAGGCGGATTTGGTGGCAGAGGCATGGAAGGAATGGTTGAAACTTCAAAATATTGTCGTGAAAACAATATGCCATATTTCGGAATTTGTTTGGGAATGCAAATTGCAGCAATAGATATCGCTAGAAATGTACTTGGTTTAGCTGATGCTAATACAGCGGAAGTTGTTGCTGATTGCAAAAACCCTGTAATAAGTTTAATGAAAGAACAAAGAGATATTGAAGATATAGGTGGAACATTAAGACTTGGTAACTACGAGTGTCACTTGAAAGATAAATCTTTGGCAAAAGAATTGTACGGTGAAGAATTTATTCAAGAAAGACACAGACACAGATATGAATTCAACAACGATTACAGAGAACAATTTGAACAAAATAATGTTGTATTCTCAGGAATTAATGACCAATACAACTTGGTAGAAATGCTTGAAATACCACAAAATAAATTCTTCTTAGGTTGCCAATTCCATCCGGAATTCAAATCAAGACCTAACAAAATTCATCCTTTATTCGATGGATTCATAAAAGCATCCATTGAAAACAAATAAAGAAGGTGGAAGATATTTTACTTGTAATAGATATTGGAAATACTAATATTGTATTGGGTATTTTCAAAAATGATGAGTTGATTTTTGAATGGAGAATATCCACAGATTTGCACAAAACTAGTGATGAATACGCTCTAACATTAAGACAAGCTTTGGAATATTCAAATATTAAAAAATCTGATATAAAAGAAGCTATTATTGGTTCTGTAGTACCAAATCTGATGCCAACTATACCAAAAGCAGTAAAAAAATATTTGGGAATTGAACCATTGATAGTAGATGAAAATATAAAGACGGGAATAGTTAATAAATACGCAAGTCCAAAAGAGGTCGGCGTAGATAGAATAATCAACGCAGTAAGTGCTTGTAAAAAATATTCTACTCCAGTTATTATCGTAGATATTGGAACGGCGATTACTTTCGACTATATTTCGGAAAATAAAGAATATTTGGGAGGAGCAATAGCTCCGGGGATTGCAATTTCATCAGAAGCATTATTTATGAAGACTGCAAAACTACCAAAGATTGAAATAGAAATGCCGGATAAAGTTATTGGAGATAGCACCGTAAAAAGTATGCAATCAGGAGTTGTATTTGGATTTATAGGGTTAATAGATTATATAATTGAAAAAATCCTAGAAGAAAAACACAAAACAAAAGATGAAGTTACAATTATTGCAACTGGTGGTTTTTCTTATTTGATTGCCAAACAATCAAAGTACATTACAATTATTGACAAACTAATCACTTTAGATGGCTTAAAAATTATTAACGAATTAAATAGAAATGATTAAAGAAAAATTAAACTTAAATAGTAATTTGTTTTTGGCACCATTAGCTGGAGTTACAGATATTCCATTTCGAATAATCTGTGGAGAATTGGGAGCGGGGTTGTGCTTTACAGAAATGATAAGTGCCAAAGCACTTTACTATGATGACAAGAAAACTAAAAAACTTTTAGATACAGATCCAAGAGAGAACAATACATCTGTTCAAATATTTGGACACGAACCAGAAATCATTGCATATGCAACTAGATTTCTGACTGAAAATTACAATTTCAAATCAATTGATATAAATATGGGATGTCCTGCACCGAAAATTTTCAAAAACGGTGACGGATCAGCTTTAATGGGAGATTTGAACTTAGCTGAAGATGTTATCAGAGCTTGTAAGAACAACACTGATTTGCCAGTTTCTGTAAAATTCAGACTTGGAATCGATGAAAATTTCATGAATTACATGCAGCTGGCACAAATTTGCGAGAGATTGAAAGTAGATTATATTACACTTCACGCTAGAACAAGAAAAATGTTTTATTCAGGAGAAGCTGATTGGTCTCATATAAAAAGATTAGTGGAAAATGTAGACATACCTGTATTTGGCAATGGCGATTGTTTTACAAAAGAAGACATTAGAAAAAATATGGAATACTCAAATTGCGATGGAGTTTTGTTGGCAAGAGGTGCAATGCAAAATCCATTTATTTTTAGTGATGATGAAATCAAAACGAAAGAAGAAGTTATCGACACAATCAAAAAACACATGCAATTGAAATTGGAATTTTATGAAGAAAAACGTGCGATTTTAGAAATGAGAAAGCATATTCAATGGTATCTGAAAGGATTTAGAAATTCTAATAAAGTTAAGAACAAAATCAATCAATTGACAGACCTTGTTGAAATATACAAAATACTAGATGAATTTAAAAATGAATAGTTTAATCATATACTGAAAACTTGACAATTATGCCTTTTGTTATATAATTTTAGAATATATGGTTAAAATAAGGAGAATAGATTATGGCAGATAAAGAATTTTTATTAACTCAAGAAGGATTAGATCAACACAAAGAAGAACTTGAGTTTTTAAAGACTACTCGCAGAACAGAAATAGCTGAAAAAATTAAAGTTGCTAGAGGATTTGGCGACCTTTCTGAAAACGCAGAATATGATGAAGCTAAGAATGAACAAGCGCAAGTAGAAGAAAGGATTAACTATCTTGAAAACTTGCTATTATATGCAAAAGTTATTAAAGATGACGAAAATCAAAAAGACGTTGTGACTGTGGGCTCAACAGTAACTTACAAAAATTTAAAGTCAAACAAAGAAATGACATATAAAATAGTAGGAACAGCAGAAGCTGATCCTTTTGAAGGTAGAATTTCAAATGAATCACCAACAGGAAAAGCTCTGTTAAATCTAAAAGTTGGTGACACTACTACAGTTGAAACACCAGGTGGAATCGTAGAATTAAAGGTATTAACTGTCAAGAAAGGATAAAAATGGAAAATTTAAACGAAATGCTACAAATTCGTAGACAAAAGTTACAAGAATTATTAGATGCAAATGAAAATCCTTACGTTCATGAAAAATTTGACAATGCTAATAATACAAAAGAAATCCTAGATAACTTTGACGAATTTGACGGAAAAGAAGTTAAAATAGCCGGAAGAATTATGAGTAAAAGAGGACATGGAAAAGTTAACTTCATGGACTTACAAGATTCTGTTGGCAGAATTCAATTATTTAATAAAGTAAATGAATTAGGCGAAGAAAATTATGCAAAAGTAAAAAATATGGATATCGGAGATATCGTTGGTGTAGAAGGATGTATCTTCAAAACACAAAGCGGAGAAGTATCCATTAGAACAAAAACTGTAGATTTATTATCTAAATCATTACAAATATTACCTGAAAAATGGCACGGACTAAAAGATCCGGATTTGAGATATAGACAAAGATATGTGGATTTAATTATGAATCCTGAAATCAAAGATACATTCATAAAAAGATCTAAAATTATTTCAGCAATCAGAGAATTTTTGGATACAAGAGGATTCTTAGAAGTTGATACTCCAATTTTGAACACAATAGCTGGTGGAGCAAATGCTAGACCTTTTATAACTCACCATAACACATTGGATATCGATATGTATTTGCGTATAGCAAACGAATTATACCTAAAGAGATTAATTGTAGGTGGATTCGACAAAGTTTATGAAATGGGCAGAATGTTCAGAAATGAAGGAATGGATCACACTCACAACCCAGAATATACGGCAATAGAATTGTATCAAGCTTACGCTGACTACAATGATATGATGGATATCACAGAACAATTAGTTGCTTTTGTTTGTGAAAAAGTTAATGGATCTATGAAGGCTCAATTTGGAGAAACAGAAATAGACTTTACACCACCATGGAAAAGAATAACAATGGTTGATGCAATAAAAGAATACGCAGACATAAATTTTGATGAAATTGAAACAGATGAACAAGCTCGTGAAGTTGCCAAAGCAAACAATGTTGAAATCTCAGACAATATGTCACGTGGCGAAATTATCAACGAATGTTTCGAACATTTCTGCGAAGAAAAATTAGTTCAACCAACATTTGTATTGGGTCATCCAGTTGAAGTAAGTCCATTGGCTAAGAGAAATCCAGATGATGAAAGATATACTCACAGATTTGAAGCATTTGTATGTACAAAAGAAATCGCAAACGCATTTAGCGAATTGAACAACCCAATAGATCAAAAAGAAAGATTCTTAAAGCAAGTTGAAGCTAGAGAGAATGGCGATGACGAAGCTCAAATGATGGATTATGATTTCTTGAATGCATTAGAAGTAGGACTTCCACCAACAGGCGGTTTGGGAATTGGTGTTGATAGACTTATAATGATGTTAACTAACAACGAATCTATAAGAGATATAATGTTGTTCCCAACAATGAAGCCAATAGGCTTAGAAAAGGCAGAAAATGGGGGTTTGTCAAAAGAAACTTACGAAACTTACGACAAACTTACGACAGAAGAAATTGACCTTTCAAAAGTGAAAGTTGAACCATTATTTGAAGATATGGTAGACTTTGAAACTTTCTCAAAATCTGATTTTAGAGTTGTAAAGGTTAAAAACTGCGAAGAAGTTCCTAAGTCAAAAAAACTTTTGAAATTTACATTAGATGATGGTTCTGAAAAAGAAAGAGTTATTTTATCTGGTATTAAGGAATATTACAGCGCAGAGAGCTTAATTGGAAAGACACTACTTGCAATTTGTAATCTTCCTCCTCGTAAGATGATGGGAATCGACTCAGAAGGTATGATTATATCTGCAATTTGTGAGTATGACGGTGAAGAAAAACTTAACTTAATAATGCTGGATGATAATATTCCAGCAGGATCAAAATTATATTAAAGGACACGCTAATTATGAAACTGGGGTTTGTTATGAATCCCAGTTTAATTTTTAGGAGTATGTATGAGATGGATAATTAGAATAATTTTATTACCGATAAGATTAGTGTTGAGTTTGCTCATAGCTTTTTTAACCTTCATATTAAGTTTGAGTACTGCGTTGTTAAGCGTAGTTTCTACTTTGATTTTTATAATTGGAATAGCTAGCATTTTTCAAGGAGGCAAGCAAATTGTAATTGAAGCACTAATATTAGCATTTTTATTTAGTCCATTTGGATTACCTAAATTAGGTATATATGTTATTGGATTATTAGAATTATTAAACTATACAATAAAATCAATTTGAAGAAAAATAAATATAAGACAACCGTAGACGATAGAAAGCAATAATTCTGTCGTCTTTTTTTATTTTAAAGAGAGGAGGTAGGAATGAATTTTGATTATTTTTATAATAGGCAATCTGAGATGTATAACTTCATTAGGTTACCTATGGTATTAATGGAAGATGAGATTTTTGAGAGCATTTCTATTGAAGCTAAAGTTTTGTATTCATATATGCTTAATCGAATGGGTCTTTCATATAAAAATGGCTGGATAGATGAAGATGGAAAAGTTTTTATTTACTACACAATAGAAAGCATAAAAGAGCAATTTAATTGTGCAAGTGAAAAAGCAAATAAATTAATAGCTGAACTTGATATTAAATCAGGGATAGGACTAATTGAAAAGAAAAGACAAGGACTTGGAAAGCCTAACAGAATTTATGTTAAAGACTTTATGAGCATATTTAATAATATGGAATTAAAAAATCAAGAAGTTCGAAAAACAAAATTCCAGAAGTTCGATAATCGAAATTCAAGAGATTCGAATATCGAAAGTCAAGATTTTCGAAAATCGGAAGGTAACTATAACAATATTAATAATAATGAGTTAAGAAATAATGATTTTAGTAAAGGGCAAAAATCTTATGGAATATATAAAAACATATTTTTGACTGATGAAGAATATAAGGACTTAACAAATGAGTTAGGAAGTAGAATTAATGAATACATTGATAGATTGTCGTCATATATGAAAGCAAATAACAGAGTGTATCAAGATCACAAGGCAACAATAATTAACTGGTATCTTAATGATCAGGCAAAAAACATTAATGATAATACAACAAGAAAAATGAATTACGATATAGGAGAGAGTTTATGAAAAGCTTAAAAGATTTTGTATTAAGAGAAAATGATATTGAAAGAAATGGACATATCTATTGCAAGGTATGTGATAAAAGAGTAGATGGAGAATTAGTTGACCTTGGCTTTACAAAGTTTATTCCCATAATTAAATGTGAATGTGAAATAAAGAGAGATAAGGAAAATGAAGAAAGAGAAAGACTGATGAAAATATCGTCATTGAAAAGAGATTGTTTTTCATCGCCGCTCCAACACCAATATACTTTTGAGAAATTCCTAAATGAAAAAGGTCAAGCCTATAAGGTTGCCTATAATTATGCCAAAAGTTTTGAGCAAATGAAGGAAGACAATGTTGGACTTTTATTTTATGGAGATGTTGGTAGTGGAAAGACTTATCTTGCTTGTTCTATTGCAAATGAATTAATCGAAAGAAAACAAGTTAAAGTTAAGATTATGAATTTATCTCAGGTTATAAATCAAATACAAAAATCAGCATTTAAGCTAGATTCAAATGAAATTATCAGTAACCTCTCTAATATTCCATTGTTAATATTAGATGACCTTGGAATTGAAAGGGATACATCTTATGCAAGAGAGCAAGTATATAACATTATAAACTCAAGATACTTAAAAGGAAGGCCGACAATTTTTACTACAAACTTATCATTGGAAATTATTCAAAATCCTAATATTGAACTTGAGTATCAGAGGATATATTCAAGAATACTTGAAATGACAATACCAGTTAAAGTTACAGGCGAAGATTTTAGAAGAAAAATCCATCAAGAGAAGTTAAGAAAATACAAAGAGTTACTTTTATATGGAGGTGGAATAGATGATTAATGAAGAAGTATCTAGGTCAAGTCTTAATCTTGAAGTAAGACTTGCAAAAGCAACAAGTAAAGCAATTCTTGATGCTTTAAAGAAAGTACACAAGCAAATAGAAGAACAAGGAGGTTTGAAAAATGTAATAAAAAATAACGGAGAAGAAGTAAAACTAAAAGATATGGTTAAAAAGGGACAGTTGGAAGAAATTAATCTAAAAGATCCTGAGTTAAAAGAATTAAAGAAAATTTTAAACAAACACGGAGTGAAGTTTTCTGTTATGAAAGATAAGGAAACTGGTAACCACTCTGTGTTTTTTCAATCTAAGGATATAAAAGTAATGGAACACGCCTTTAAAAAAGCAGTTAAGGCTTCTGAAAAAAAGGCCGATAGAAAAGATTCAATAACGAAGACTATAAATAAGTTTAAAGATATGGCTAAGGACACCATTAGTAAAGATAAAGTTAAAAATAAACATAAGGAGCAAAGCTTATGATAAGTAATTTAAAAACATTTGAAAATCAGAATTTTGGGAAACTCACTGTTATAGAAAAAGACGGTGAGTTTTTCTTTATAGCAAATGAAGTAGCAACTATGTTAGGATATGTTAATCCAAGAAAAGCTGTTTATGACCATGTAGATGAGGAAGATAAGGGTGTAACGAAATGGAACACCCCTGGAGGAATACAGAATATTTCAATAATTAATGAATCAGGATTGTATTCACTTATCCTTTCATCAAAACTACCACAAGCAAAAATATTCAAAGCTTGGGTAACGAGAGAAGTCTTACCAAGTATTAGAAAAAACGGGGGATATATAGTAGGGCAAGAAAAGAAAACTAATGAAGAGTTACTTGCAGATGCAATTCTGGTAGCCAATAGAATTATTGCCGAGAGAGAAGAAGAGATTGAAGAATTAAGACCAAAGGCAGACTATTATGACAAATTAGTAGATTATAACCTACTTACAAACTTTAGAAATACTGCCAAAGAGTTAGGAATACCACAAAATCAATTTATAAGTTTTCTAATGGATAAGGGATTAATTTACAGAGATAAGAAAAAGAAACTCTTACCTTATGCAGATAAGAACAAGGGATATTTTGAAGTAAAAGAATGGATTGATCCACTAGGTACACTTGTAGGAATACAAACATTAATAACACCAAAGGGAAGACACTACCTACTAATTTTATTAGATAGTGAAGGTTTCTACGATGAATAAGATATTAGAAGCCATTCTTTCTGATATTAAAAACCTAATTAAAATAGACAACCCAAAGAAATTTATATTATCAAACATTCCCTATCTATCATTCTTCTACATTGGAAATATCTTTTCTAAGCACATCAATTCTTATGTAGGAGGAGATATTATTGATAAAATAATGGTGGGAATTTCTGATATAGGAACTTTATCTTATATACCAAGCCTTAATCCAAGGGACTTGTTAGTAGGTATTTCAGTTGCTGGTCTTGTTAAGTTAATTGTTTACAGCAAAGGTAAAAACAAAAAGAAATATAGGCAAGGCAAGGAATATGGATCTGCAAGATGGGGAGAAAGTAAGGATATTGCTCCATATATTGACCCTAAGTTTGAAAACAATGTTCTCATAACTAATACCGAAAGACTAACAATGAACTCAAGACCTAAAAACCCTAAATATGCTAGAAATAAAAATGTATTAGTAATAGGTGGTTCTGGATCAGGTAAGACAAGATTTTATGTAAAGCCAAATCTAATGCAAATGCACTCTTCCTATGTAGTAACAGATCCTAAAGGGACACTTGTGTTAGAGTGTGGAAAAATGCTTTATGAAAATGGATATGACATAAAGATATTAAACACAATAAACTTTAAAAAATCTATGAAATATAATCCATTTGCTTATTTGAGAAGTGAAAAAGATATTTTAAAGCTTGTCCAAACTATAATTGCAAATACTAAGGGAGATGGAGAAAAGGCAGGAGAAGATTTCTGGGTAAAGGCTGAGAAGCTATATTACACTGCCCTTATCGGTTATATCTATTATGAAGCACCAGAAGAAGAAAAGAACTTTAAGACACTTTTGGATATGATTGACGCAAGTGAGGTTAGAGAAGATGACGAAACCTATATGAACCCAATTGATAGGCTCTTTGAAGCTCTTGAAAAGAAAGACCCAAGTCATTTTGCAGTTAAGCAATATAAGAAATATAAGCTTGCAGCAGGAAAAACTGCTAAGTCAATTCTAATTTCATGTGGAGCAAGACTTGCTCCTTTTGATATAAGAGAGCTTAGAGAGCTAATGAGTGAAGATGAATTAGAACTTGATAAAATTGGAGATAGAAAAACTGCTTTATTCGTAATAATATCAGATACAGATGATACCTTTAACTTTGTAGTTTCAATAATGTATTCTCAATTATTTAATCTACTATGTGATAAGGCAGATGATGTGTATGGTGGAAGACTTCCAGTTCATGTTAGGTGTCTACTTGATGAGTTTGCAAATATTGGTTTGATTCCTAAATTTGAAAAACTGATTGCGACAATTCGTTCAAGAGAAATATCAGCAAGCATAATACTGCAAGCACAATCTCAATTAAAAGCAATTTACAAAGACCATACAGATACAATAGTTGGTAACTGTGACTCAACACTCTTTCTAGGAGGAAAAGAAAAAACAACAGTAAAAGAGTTATCAGAAACCTTAGGAAAAGAAACCATAGACCTATATAACACATCAGAAACAAGATCCAATCAAAAATCTTTTGGTCTAAATTACCAAAAAACTGGCAAGGAACTTATGAGTCAAGATGAAATAACTGTAATGGATGGCGGTAAGTGTATTTATCAGTTAAGAGGAGTAAGACCTTTTCTATCTGATAAATTCGATATTACAAAGCATAAGAATTACAAGTTGTTGGAAGATTATGATAAGAAAAACTTGTTTGATGTGGAAGAGTATTTAACAAATAGAGATAAAATAAAAATAAACAGGAACAGTTTGATTACAAGATTATGAATTAAGCCTAGGATAAAAATATTTTTGGTATAATATCTATATAAACCATGGAGGTAGGCATATGAGGTCTTATGAAAGTAAGGAAGAATTAAAAAATGAGATAAAGAAAACTTTTGGAAAATATATTTCAGAGTTTGATAATATCCCAGAAGAATTAAAAGATAAAAGAGTAGATCAAGTTGATAGGACACCAGCTGAAAATCTTGCCTATCAAGTAGGTTGGACAACTTTAGTTTTGAAATGGGAAGAAGATGAAAAAAAGGGAATTGAGGTTAGAATGTAGTACCCCCCAAAAGTTGTAGCTAGAAAAGAGGCTACATGAGAAAATATAGTATAGAACTAAAGAAAAAAGTCATAAAAGAATACGAAGAAAAAGAAATAAGTCTAAATGAATTAGCAATAAAATATGATATAAAAAGTCCCAAGAGCATAAGAGAATGGATCAGAAAATACAAGCTTTATGGAACAAGCGGGATAGAGAGTTCTAAAAGTAAACAATATCCTTTAGAGTTAAAGCAAAATGTGATAAAATATGCTTTAACAGAAGATTTAAACTTTAGGGAAATTGCTGATAAATTTGAAATCAGAGACCCAAAGACTGTAAGTGATTGGGTAAGAAAATTTCAAAAAGAAAAAAGCTTCCCTAAAATCAATCTGACAATCGATCTAAAGGAAGAATATTTAAGCATGAAAAAAATCAATCAGAAAAAAGACTACAGCAAAAAAGAAATACAAGAACTACTAGAAGAAAACCTCCATCTAAGAATAGAGAACGACTATTTAAAAGAGCTCAGGAGGCTGGAATTAGAAGAAGACTTGAAAGATGCGATAAAAAATATAAACAAACCAGATCAATCTGCAAAGTCATAACCAGTCTCCGTGAGAAATATCAATTAAAAGACATACTAACAGTAGTAAAAATAAGTAGATCAACCTACATGTACTGGCAAAGAAAAGAAAAAGAAGAAAATCCAGATTCTGAAATCCTAGAAAAAATACTAGAAATAAGAAAAGAACACGAAGATTGGGGATGTAAAAGAATCCATGGATATCTAATCCAAGTAATAGGCATGAAAATAAATATAAAGAAAGTTCACAGAATAATAAAAGAAAACAATCTTCAAGTAAAAACATATCATAAGAGAAACGGAAGATACAACTCATACAGAGGAAAAGTAGGAGAAGTAGCAGACAATATAATAGACAGAAACTTTAAATCAGATAAACCACACAAAAAGATAACAACAGACACAACAGAATTCAAATACTACGAAAAGGATAAATCTGGGACCTATCAAATAAAGAAAGCCTACCTAAACCCATATCTAGACATGTACAACTCCGAAATAATAAGCTACTCAATAAGAAAGAATCCAAACTACAAAGCAGTAGAAGAAGCCCTAGATAAAGCATTAGACGTAACAAAAGACCAAAAAGATGTAATCTATCATTCAGATCAAGGATGGTTGTATCAGATACCAAGATATGTAAATAAGTTAAAAGACCATGGAATAACCCAATCAATGTCAAGGAAAGGCAATTGTCTAGACAACTCAATAATGGAAAACTTCTTCTCATTATTAAAACAAGAAATGTACAACAAAAAAACATTCTATAGCTATGAAGAATTAGAACAAGCAATAATAGAATATATAGACTACTACAACCATAAAAGAATAAAAGAAAAGCTTGGATATATGAGCCCAGTTGAATATAGGTTAAGCAAGGAAAATAACAAAGAAAGCGTGAAATTTAATAAATTGCCCTTTTCTATAGAAAAGGGATCAACAACTAAAAATCACGCCAACTCGTATGTTTGTAAGTGAGAATTAGAAGTACAACTTTTTAGGAGTACCATAAAACGCCATCTGACAAATTTAAGTGGAATCAACTTGGAGAATTGTATCAATGGTTTACAGATACCTATGCTCATAAATCGTTAAAGGAATTAAAAGAACAACTATCACAGAATATAGAAGATATTTACTCTTTGATAGATAATCTTACAGAGGAAGAATTATTTAAACCACATATGAGAAAATGGGCAGATGAAGCAACAAAAACTGCAACTTGGGAAGTATATAAATTTATCCATGTAAATACAGTAGCACCATTTGGAACATTTAGGACTAAGATTAGAAAATGGAAAAAACTTAATAATTTTGTGAATGTAATTAAATAATAAGGTTGGTGCTTTAATTGAATTATGAAAAATTTAAAAAAATAATAAATAGAAAAACCTCTATAATAGTATTAGATACAAATGTAATACTTGACTTAGCTCGATATTCATTATACAGTAGCAAAAACATATTAGAAATTTTCAAGGAGTGTAAGGATTTAATATGGATTCCGAATCAAGTGTATAAAGAATTTAATAAAAATAAATATAGCGTATTCGGACAATTGAAAAAAAAGTATCAAAATTTTGAAAAAGATTTACTAAGAGTAATTGAAAGGAGTCAAAAAAATTTAGAGAGTGTCTTGATTAAATCATCTAAATATAATTATTTTGGAAGAAAAAATTTGGAGAATGATTTAAATAACAAGTTAGTTGAATTAAAACAAATAATCAAATCTTATAAAAATAGTGTTGGTATTGAATATGATGAAATAACAACAGATTCTCCTGAAATAATTAAAGATATAGATAATCTTATTTCATATTTAGAAAAAAATAATAGGATAGGTAATAGGATAAGGTTTAGTGAACAATTAAAAATTATTAGAGAGGGTGAACTTAGGTATAAATATAAAATTCCGCCTGGATATGAGGACATTAATAAAGATGGAGTTGAAAAATTTGGAGATTTATTTGTTTGGAAAGAGATATTAGATTTACCAGTTGAAAAATCAGTAAAAGATATTATTTTTATTACGAATGATATAAAAGAAGACTGGTGGAGTAAGGATAGTCAAGATAATTTAGTAGTTCACGATAAATTATTAAGTGAATTTAAAGAAAAAAATCCAAATGTAAATATTGAATTTTTAACAACAGGAATGTTTCAGAATTTCGCTTCAAAAGTATATGATAGATATGATTTTAATGTTTATGTAGATTTAAATAGAAAAGATGTGTCATATGTAGAAAGAGTAAAACAAGATATTTCTAATGATATAGTTGACAGTATTTATAATAACAACTATTATTATCTAGAATCGTATGTTATTGGAAGTGAGGGTATTGAAGAATTAGATATAAATAATTGTGAATTCAATGAGATATTAGATACTTATGAAGAGTTTACAGACGAGATTGTTAGTATAACTTATGAGCTAGAATATTTAATAAATTTAAGTTGTGTATCCTTTGATTATTGGGGACGTGATGATGATACAAAAGAAGTCATACAATCACCACCAATAGAACAAGAATTTAGTGGAAGTGTCATAGTTAATGTCACAAGATTAATTAATAAAGATGATATCGAAGAAGATTCTTTTTATATTAATAATGATAAAGAATATACAGATATTGAAATAATTGAAATTCAGATAGATCAAGATTCTATAAACAAAAATGAAGAAGACTACGATGACTCTTATTTAGAAGAGGAGAATTACAATAATGATTATGCATTTATTTGCTCTAAATGTGGAAAGGGATTTAAGGATAGGCGAGAAGATGTAGGTGGTATTTGTCGAGATTGTTCATTTAATGATTAATAATATAGGATATTTTATTAAAGCAGTAATTATAAAGTTTACTGCTTTTTTTATACTCAAAATTAGGAGGTTAAGATGTTAAGGATAAGAGCTCCTACTTAGAACAATTTAATAAGGAATAATGTATAGCGATTGGAAATAAATAGATCCAGTCGCTTTTTTAATTGAAATTTATAGATTAAGGAGAAGAAATTAATGGATAGAGAAATGATAAATATTAATGCAAATTTAGTTAAAGAAGTGGAATTATCAGAATTTGAAAGAGATGGAGAAAAAGTAGATGTAGCAAATTTTACTCTCATTAAAAAATATGGTAAAGGAAAAGAATATATAAATTGTTCAGTCTACGGAGAAAAAAGCGAACGTGCAAAAGAATTAGATAAAGGAGATCTAATCCATGTCTTTGGATATTTCAAAGAAAACAAAAAAGGAGATAAGGTCTACAAGAATTTTATAGTTAAATCACTAAATAAAATAGAAAATAAGAAAGAAAACGAGGAGGAATAATATGGAATTTTTTACAGCTGGAGTTGGAGTTTTAAAGACACTTGTAACTGCAATTGGTGCAGGTTTAGGAGCATGGGGAGTTATTAACTTAATGGAAGGTTATGGTAATGATAACCCTGGTGCTAAATCTCAAGGTATTAAGCAGCTTATGGCTGGTGGGGGAATTGTACTAATCGGTATTAAATTAATTCCACTACTTGCAAATGCTTTAAAATAGGAGAAAGTCTATGTTTGGTATCTTTGACAAGCTAACTGAATTTTTTAAGGATATGCTACTCGGAGGTATCAAAGCAAATCTTGAGTCCATGTTCTTAGATATAAATGACAAGGTAGGAGTTATTGCAACTGATGTTGGGAAGACACCAATGGGTTGGAATGGAGAAGTGTATAACTTCATAAAAAACATTAATGATAATGTGATCGTTCCAATAGCAGGTCTTATCATAACAGCAGTTTTATGTATTGAACTCATAAATATGGTTATGCAAAAGAATAATATGCACGATACAGATACTTTTGAGTTTTTTAAATACATTATAAAGATGTTTATAGCAGTCTACCTTGCAAGCCATGCCTTTGAATTTTCAATGGCAGTCTTTGATGTGGCACAAAATCTTGTAAACAAAGCGGCAGGGGTAATCACTACTTCTGCCACTGTTTCAGGAGATCAGATAGTTGCAATGGTTGATACATTAAAAGAAAAAGATGTTGGTGCATTAATAATGATATTAGTTGAAACAAGCCTTGTAAGGATTGCAATTCAATGTATATCTTTAACTATTACCTTAATAGTATATGGGCGTATGTTTGAAATATATGTCTACTCATCAGTATCATCCATACCATTTGCGACTATGGGAAATAAAGAATGGGGTCAGATTGGAACAAATTATATCAAGGGACTTTTTGCCTTGGGACTACAAGGTTTGTTTTTGATGATATGTTTAGGTATCTACACCGTTTTAATAAGAACGGTACAGGTTACAGATATTCACGCAAGCTTGTTTAGTATATTAGGATATGCTCTACTACTTGGACTTATGATGTTTAAGAGTGGAACAGTTGCAAAAAGTATTATGAATACGCACTAGGAGGAATAAATGTTAAAAAAGAAAAATTGTGCTTTATTGGGACTTGGAATTTTATTGGGAGGAACTTATGAAATCTTAAAAGAGAAAAAAAGAAATGAAGAGATTAGAAACTTAAGGAAAAGAATAAATAGACTCGGAAGATGTCATAATGAATTTGTTATGTATCAAGGAGAATACAATGACAAAAATGAAGAAAAACAAGAAGAATTAGAAGAAAGAATTAGCTACCTGGAAGAAGAAACAACATCTAATTATGACCATATACTTGAACTTTCCAAAGAAGAAGTAGAGGGAGATTAAAATGGCGTATGTACCAATACCAAAAGATTTGGACAAGATTAAAACAAAGGTTGCCTTTAACTTAACTAAAAGACAACTTATAGGTTTTTCTGTGGCAGGACTAATTGGCATACCAACCTATTTATTTATGAAGAAATATCTACCTAATGATGTTTCAATTATTGTAATGCTAATAGTAACCCTGCCAATCTTTTTTATAACCTTATATGAAAAAGACACCTTAACCTTTGAAAAATATTTTAGATTTTTCTATCTTCATAAGTTTTATCAACCAACTAAGAGAATAAGAAAGGGGGCATACCTTGAAGCAAAGAAAAAAGCAAATCAGCGACTTAAATCTAAGGGAAAAACAATTAAAAAAAGACCGAAAGGAAGTAAGAAGGCTAAAAACAAAGAAAGATCCAACAAATAGTCTTCTAAGTGTACTTTTAAAAAAAGAGAAAAAGAGATTTACTGTTGAGGATACAATTCCATATATAAGAATGTTACCAGAGGGCATTTGCCAGTTAGATGAAAAAAATTATTCAAAGACAATTTCATTTCAAGATATAAATTACCAGTTGGCATTGGAAGAAGATAGAGATTTAATCTTTAACCAATTTGCCAACTTTTTAAATTCTTTTGATCCAAGTGTCCACATTGAACTTTCATATGTAAATCAATTAGGAAGAAATATAGACCTACAAGACGCAATTAAAATTGCTGATAAGGGAGACTTCTATGACGATGTAAGAAAAGAGTTTAGGGAGATGTTAAAGCTTCAACTTGCAAAGGGAAATAACGGACTTAAAAAGATGAAGTATATAACCTTTACCACAGAAGCCGATAACCTAGAGCAAGCAAGAGCAAAGTTAAATAGACTTGAAGTAGATATTTTATCTAACTTTAAATCTATGGGAGTAAGAGCAGAAACTCTTGATGGCGAAGAAAGACTAAGGCTTGTTCATGATATGTTAAATCCAGACAAAAACTTTGATTTTTCATATAAAGATTTGAAGAAGAAAGAGTCTACAAAATCACATATAACTCCCAATATCTTTAATTTTGCACCAGCAAATAATTTTAAATTTGGGAAATTCATTGGAGCAGTAAGCCATTTTCAAATACTTGCAAGTGAGTTATCAGACAGAATGTTATCTGAATTTTTAGATATTGATGACAATATTTATGTAGCTTTTCATATAGATGTAGTTGAACAAGCAGAAGCTATTAAACTCATTAAGAGAAAAAACACAGACTTAGACAGAATGAAAATCGAAGAACAAAAGAAAGCAGTTCGTGCTGGATATGATATGGATATTATTCCTTCAGATATAAATACTTTTGGTGCTGATGTTAAGTCCATGTTATCTGACTTACAAAATAGAGATGAAAGGCTCTTTGTAGTTACCATAGTAATGATGAATTTTGCTAGGACTAATCAAAAACTAGAAAACACCATTGCTCAAATTTCATCAATTGCAAATAGACATAATTGTCAAGTGAAAAGATTATCTCACCAACAAGAGCAAGGACTTGTTTCTGCCTTACCTTTAGGAGTTAATCAAGTCGAAATAAAAAGATTTTTAACTTCATCATCAACGGCAGTATTTATGCCTTTTACAACAGAAGAGCTATTTATTGATTCGGCAAATTCTTTGTACTATGGATTAAATGCTCTTAGCCAAAACTTGATTATGGCAGATAGGAAGAAACTTAAGAATCCTAACGGATTAATATTGGGTACACCAGGTTCTGGTAAATCTTTCTCGGCAAAGAGAGAGATGGCAAATGCAATTCTTGTAACAGACGATGATGTAATTATTTGTGATCCTGAAGGCGAGTATTCAAACCTTGTAAAACAATTTAATGGAGAAGTTATTAAAGTTTCGGCAAAGTCAAAGGACTACCTAAATCCACTAGATATTAATATGAACTATGGAGATGGGGACGCACCTTTAAAGGATAAGGCAAACTTCATAATGTCTATGCTTGAACTTGTAGTAGGAGGATCTGGTCTTACTGCTGCAGAAAAATCTGTTATAGATAGGTGCTTACCAAAGATATATCAAAAGTATTTTGAAGACCCAAGACCAGAAAATATGCCTATATTAGGAGATTTATACGATATGCTCCTATCCCAAGAAGAGGGAGTTGGTAGGAAGCTCGCAACAGAAATGGAAATTTATGTTAAGGGAAGTCTTAATGTCTTTAATAATAGGTCAAATGTTGACCTAAATAGACAATTGCTTTGTTTTGATATAAAAGAGCTAGGAACACAACTTAAAAAAATAGGTATGCTTGTAATTCAAGACCAAGTTTGGAACAAGGTTTCCCTAAATAGAGGAAGCAAGTCTACAAGATACTATATAGATGAGTTCCACCTTTTATTAAAAGACCCACAAACTGCTTCATATTCAGTAGAAATCTGGAAAAGATTTAGAAAATGGGGTGGTATTCCAACAGGCATAACTCAAAACGTAAAAGACCTTTTAACAAGTCAGGAAATTGAAAATATCTTTGACAATACAGACTTTGTTCTAATGTTAAATCAAGCATCTGGAGATAGGGATATTCTTGCTAAGAAATTAAAAATATCGCCTTATCAGTTAAACTATATTACTAACTCAAATGCAGGTGAGGGACTATTATTCTTTGGAAATACTATTGTTCCCTTTGTAGATAAATTCCCTAAAGACACCATGTTATATAAGCTAATGACAACAAAACCAGAAGAAGCTAAGTAGGTGTGATATGGATAAAAAACTAAAAAAAGATTTTCAAAAGAAAATTATACGAAATAGGGATGCTCCTGAAAAGAATGTAGATAGTAAACTTGTTCATTCAGATGATTATACCAATAAGATAATTAAGACTAAGGATAGGTTCGGAGATAAAATATCAGAAAAAGAATCTAAACTTATCCATGAGAATGTATTAGCTAAAGATCAAAAACAAGATAAATTAAAAGATTTTCAGAAGTCTAAAAACAAGGAAAGAATCAGAAAAGAAGTTTTAGATAATAAGGATAAGGCTGGAGGAACAAAACAAGCTAATCTTGAAATAAGGACAGATGAGAGCTTTAAACTTGATGAAGACTTAGATGTAGACTTCAAAAAGGTGAATTTTGATAGTGAAAACAGTAGAAATATTAATTCTAATAAACTAACAACAGATGATATTTCAGCGAACTCTGAAGTAATAAGCAATAAGAAGCCATCAAGTAAAAGACAAGTTCTTAAAAATTATGAAGATAAACTTATCCATAGTAAAGATAAATTCCAAGGCAAAATCAACGAGAAAGAGTCTAAGCGAATCCAGACAAGTGAAGATAAACCTATCGAAGCAAAGAAAAGCAAGAGAATATATAGAAAAGATAAGCTTGTTAAAGATGAAGTAAGTAAGAACGAGAGTAATACTAGTATCGATAAAAAGCAAAAGCAGAAGCTTTATCAAGAAAAGAAGTTTAGAGATAAGGGAAAAATTTCTAAAGAAATAGATAAAGAAAGTAAGCTAAGCCAAGTTGATACAGATAAGACTTTTGATAATTCTGAGCTTAAAGAATTTATAAAAGATGAAAAGGAAACAAGCCTTAAAACTTCAGAACAAAAGAAAGTTAATAAAAAGAAGACTTACTATAAGAGAAAAAATTATGAGAGTGATAAATTCACTCGAAAGAAAATCGATGACTTAAAAAATGAATCTAAGAAAGGTACACCGAAAGATTCTAAGAAATCACCAGATGTTAAAGATTTTATCTCAGATAAAAAGATTGGAGAGCTTGAAAAGTCTAAAAGCAAGCTAAAGGATAATATTTTAAAGAATAAAACTAAAGGAAGTCTATCTTCTGGGGTTTTATTATCTGGAGCAAAGTCTTCAGAGTTAGTGAGAGATTATTTAAGTTCAGGATCTGACAATACTGGTGTAGAATCTGGAGAAAAGGTCGCTAATGTAAGCTCTAAACTCCAGCATGGAATAAGGAAGTATAAGCTAGACAAAAAGAAAAAGTCCTTAAAAAAGCTATCTAAACTTGATAAGAAAATAAGAAAGAGAAAAAGCAAGCTGGAGTTTAAAAGCGGCTTGGAAGATTTAAAAAAATCAGATGCCTATATAAAGAAAAATAGATTTAATAAGTTTTACCAGAGAAAGCAAATGAAGAGCATGATAGCTAAAAAGCACGAAACAAGACTTGTAGATAGAGTTAAAAAAGCTATTTTAAGTCTAGGTAAGGCTTCTAAAGAGCTGATTGTTAGAAAAAGTAAGATGGTTCTATTTCTAGTAATAGGACTAGGTCTTATGCTATCAATCATGATTGGTGGTGGAAGTGTTGGCATGAGTGGATTAAGCAACGCTGTTAACTCAGTAATGACAACAACATACCTATCACAAGATACAGTTCTAAATGAAGTTAATCAAGAATTTTCATCAATGGAATATGACCTACAATCACAAATAGAAAGTGTAAAAACAAGTCATCCTGGATATGACGAATACATTATAAATAAAGAAGGAGAAATTGGTCATAATACCCATGAACTTTTATCCTATATAACTTCAAGATGTGGAGAAGTAAAATCAGCATCTGAAGTAAAAGGAATTTTAAAAGAACTTTTCGATAAGATATATAAACTTGATTTTAAGGAAGAAATTGAAATCAGAACAAGAACAGTAGCAAGAACAAGATATGATAGTCGTGGCAATCCTTATACTAGCTATGAAAAAGAAGAGTACGAATATAAAAAGTTAATTGTAACTTTAAAGAAAAAAGGTATGGATGAAGTAGTTAGAGAAATATTTAAAGATTATCCAGACAATGTAGTTCATTATGAAGCTCTTCTTGAAGCTAAGGGAAATATGGGAGATGTTTTTGGATCAGGAAATGGGGACTTAGGAGAAATAGTAGACAATCCAAACTTTGGAAATCCTGGTCTAGCTTTTGATTCAGCTACTGCCAAGGCTCTTTTTAATGAAGCAGAAAAACATATAGGAAAAAGATATGTATTTGGAGCAAGTGGACCATCTAACTTTGACTGCTCAGGTTTTGTATGTTGGTCATTCACAAAGTCAGGAGTAAAGAGAATGCCAAGAACAACTGCATGGAGAATATACAAAGACTATTGTAACCCAGTAAGTCCAAGTGAAGCTCAACCTGGAGATATTATATTTTTCCACTCAACATATAACAGTGGAACACCAATATCTCACGTAGGAATATACGCAGGTAACGGAATGATGATTCACGCAGGAGATCCAATTCAATACACATCAATAAATTCAAAATATTGGAAATCACACTTTTATGGTTTTGGAAGACCAAGATAGAAGGGAGATATTATGTGAACAGAAAACTTGTAAGTATTAGGAATAAAAAGAAAAAAATAGAAGAGAAATTGAAAGATTTAAATGCAAAATACAAGGAAATTTGCGATGAAGAAATACAAGTTGAAAATGAAGAAATAATTGTAACTCTTAGGAGGAACAATATTAGCTTGGAAGAATTAATGGAGAAAATCAATGATAGAAAAAGAGAAGAAAAATTAAAAGAAAAGGAGAACATTCATAATGAAGAAATTTAATACGAACAGACTAAGAGCCTTTTTTATGGCTCTTTTATTAGTTTTAACATCAACTGTGCATACAAGTGCGTTTGCAAAGTCTGATGTTACTTGGACGGAAGATGATTTTATATATTCCTCTGAGGGAAATATAATTGCCTTTAGTGATAAGGGCTTAGAAAAGAAAGAGAAGACAAATATTCTAGTATT
>NZ_WKZC01000007.1:0-70331 GCF_009679635.1 Finegoldia sp. BIOML-A4
GAATATATTATCAAACATTTTTCTGCAATATTTTTCTTTTCTCCATAAAAGTCTTTTAGACTGATAAGTGGCTCTGTGTCTTTATCAAAACTATCTATTATCATAGTTTCACCTCTTAACTTATATACTATTTTATAGCAATCACATTACCTTGACAACAACACAATTGATTCAGCCGTCGAATCTTGCCAATCGAAGCACCTTCTAAATTTAAGTATAAGAAAAGCACCTACTTTTGTAGATGCTAAAATTATTTATTATTCCGGAACTATTACCATTTCTGAGTCATTATTTACAAATGCATAAATTGGGTATCCAAAACCATCATTACTTTCTATTACATATTCAACTAATAATCTAATAAAAAATTCAATCCAATCTTGCGATGGTTTTTCCGCTCCCTCTTCTTGTTCTGTTATCCAAATTCTCGATGCTAATTTCAAATCTTTCTTATAAAGCGCTATTCCTAAAGTTGAATTGTAAAAATCAAAAGAACAATTGAAAATTATTAAATCATCTTCTTCATTGTCTCTTAAAACATCTTCTTTTATATCATCGGGAATACTCCCTATGGTAATCATTACCCTCCCCAATATCTTACCGGATTCTTTTTCAAACTTCTCAATTTTACCTTGCTCTATAAGTGAGTCTTCTAATCTTTTAAAAGATGATGGGTCTATTAACATTTCGACTTCTCCTTTAATAAAATTTACTATTTTAACTTGTCTTTATATCTATACCCATATTAAAAAACAATCAATCCTCTATCATCATAAACTGATTGATTTTCAGCCATTAAGAACATTCCTACTCATCTATACTAGACATCAATACCTCACTCTCAGAGGTCGTTTTCTTACAAATCGATGTCCTTTAATAGCATCTCTTGAAGATTCTTGGCTTGAGTGATCAGTATGAATAATTTTCAATGTTTTTCAAAAATCTCGTATGGGTAATAGCTCAATCAGTAAATATCTTGTAATATATTACGTCATTCGAAAGTAAAGAAAAACAACTCATAGCTCAGCTCAATTTTGTTTAATAACTAAAGGAGATCATTTGTTTACTTACATTTACTTCTGCTTCTACCCCAAAAGGAATTATACATCTTGGAGTTGAGTGTCCAATATTTATATTATAGACAATAGGTAAATCTTTATTAGTGATTTCTTCTAATAAAATAGATTTATACTCCTCGTAATAGATTTCATTTTGAGGTTTTCCTACTAATACTCCTGCTAATACATCAAATAATCCGTAGTCTTTTAGAGCACGTATCATTTTCCTATATAAATCTGGTTTTGATTTTTCTTCGCTTGATTCTATTAGTAAAATCTTATTCTCCCATTCCTCAAGGGTTGGAAATAAATTATATTTGCTACAAATTTCTACTGTATCGTTAAATCTAGAATTATCGAACATATCATATATTGTTTCTATGCATCCGCCTAAAATTTTTCCACTAAATATAGGATTTCCTCTTAAAAGCTCAAAACCGGTATTAGGATGACTTTTCATTTCTACTCCAATAGCTTTATCGCCAAAATCTTCCCTTGCCTCATACCAAACTTCACTAGGATGTATCTCATTTATTTTTCCTGTTTTTATAAGTTCCAAAAAGTATTTTTCTGTATAAGCTAACATATTAGCAGATAGTTCGCACACATCGGGCAAGAAAGCCTGACCATAAAATGTTCTTATGCCAAGCTTATTTAGCATAAAGTGATTCATTGTTGAGTCAGAAAAGCCTAAAAAAAGTTTTTGTTTAACAATATTTTTTAATCTATCTCTTTCAAATAAATAAGGAGCTAATCTATAGGTATCTTCTCCACCAATAGCACATAAAATCATATCAATAGTGTCATCTTCAAAAGCAAGCAGCAAATCATCTGCCCTAGCTTCCGGATGATTCTTTAAAAAATCAATGCCTTTCAAAGAATTAGGTAAAAACTCTATTTCGACTCCTAGCTTATTTAATCTGTCTATTCCTATTTTTATTTCATGCTCAACAAAACTTTCTCCCAAAACACCACTTGATAAGCTCACAACTCCTATTTTCTTTATCATTATTTCCTCCAAATTTCTAAATAAAGTAAAAATATCCTATGTTCTTATTTTCTTGACATCATAACTACAGTCTCCACATGGCTTTAGTGGTCAGTATGAATAAATTTTAAATTTTTAGGAAAGCCTCGTATGTGGGAACATATTTATTCTGCGCTATTTCTAAATTCTTCTAACATTTTATTGAGAACTAATGCATTTTCATATTCTTCAACAAATGCCCCCTCTTTGTACTGAGGAAAATTCGGAATATTTGGCATGTGTACATTTTTTAAATATTCTTTTCTTTTATACCAACTATTCCTAACAAATTCTTTAAATTCCATACGCTCTTCTTCCGATTCAAATAATAGTACTACTTCAAAGAATTCCTGTCTAGAGAACTTATCACCAAAGGATTCTTGATAAAAGAAAAACTGATTTAATTTGTAAAGAAAAGTACCCTTCGTAAAATATCTATATGAAAAATCCCAACTAAAGCTTTTGTTTTTGTCTAATGTGATTCCATCTATTTCAGGGCAAGGCGTGAAGTACCTACCTCCATCTAAAGCAACCCCACCTAATTCTTTCAATAATGTCTGATGATATTTAAATTTTATATCATACCAATGTGGCCTTGAGTCTGTTTGAGAAAAAAGATAATATTCATATCCATCTCTTTCATCTCTAGCGCTTTCATATTCTATAGTGAATTCTGGAAAATACTTATAATACTTCTGCATCTCACCATTTGGACCATCATTCCAATTTTCATAGTCTTCAAGATAAATCTCTAATCTCTCTAATACTGATTGAGTTAATCCGAATCTCTTCTTCCATAAAAATTCAACTTTATCTACATCTGCTGATCTATCTATAGGTGTATTAGTATCTTGAATTCTCGTATAAATATAATTTGCTCTAATTTCCTGAAATTTATCTGTCAAATAATACGGTGTGTTATTTTCATTTAATATTACTATTACATCAATTGTTTTACTTGATATTTGATAGCTTTTTACATATACCGTTGGCCTTAAACCACCTGCGAATTTTTTGTCTTTTAGAAAATCAACTATATTTTGAGTGTTTTTTCTTCCATTGTCTTCACTCACATCTCTAAGATTATAATTATCATCTTCGTTGACACCTATTATTATAAAAGCATCTCTACTATCTAAATTATTAGACATGCAAATAATATCATGAAGTAAGTCTTGCTTTCCTTTATTATCAGATTTATACCATTCTTTCTTAAAATCCCAGTGCCCACCTTCCTGCCTAAGATTCATCAATTCCAATATTTCTTCTAGTTCAACCATATACCTTCTCCACAAATATTTATTATTTATATTATATCATTTGTAGGCAAAGAAAAAACAGCCCAATAATAGGAGCTGTTTACTGATTAATCTCTACTTCAAGTCCAGATTTAAAAATTACTTTAAACATTTCATCATAAACTATAATCTTCTTTATAAGTTTCCTTACCAAGTCTTCATCGTATCTTTCTATTTCTAATTCTTGATTATCTAAAAACTCTTCTAATTCTATTAGTCTGCTTTGTTCATTCTTCTCTTCATATGTCTTGAAGTCTTCATCAGACATTAGGCCCTTTTCATCTTTCTTAGTTTCAGCAAATGCCTTTGCCTCATCCCAAGCTTTAGTTCTCTTTTCCATTAGTTCTTTTAAGTTCATATAATTACCTCCAAGTATTTTTAATTTTGTTTAATCTTTCTTCTACCTCATTCATTGAGTGAGTTTTTACTTCTTTATTTATCTTTGTTAAAAGCGAGTTTGTAACTGCTCGCCTTGAAAAGACCATGTTCGTGACTTTCTCATCTTTTCTTTTGTCAGTGAGAGTTCCATCACAAAAACCCATCTCAATGGCCTTATTCTTATCAAACCAAGTTTCTCCATCCATTAGATTTGAAATCTCTTCTCTGGATAAACTTGTCTTAATCTCATAGGCAATGATGATTGATTCCTTAACTTCCTTTAACATATCTATAGCTTTTTGCATTTCTTTTGAGTCGCCGATTGCTACAGTTAAGGGATTATGAATCATCATTAATGATGTAGGACTCATCAAAACTTCAGTTCCTGCCATAGCAATGACCGATGCTGCTGATGCTGCAAGCCCGTCAATCTTAACGGTTACATTTCCCTCATGTTCTAAAAGCATGGTGTAAATTCTTGATGCTGCAATGCAATCTCCACCAGGGGAATTAATCCACACAGTTATGTCTCCACTTTTGTTTTTTAATTCTTCAAAAAAGAGCCTTGGCGTGATTTCATCATCAAACCAAGACTCTTCTGCAATAACTCCATCTATATAAAGTTCATTTGAATCCTTTTTCCAGTTCCAAAATATTTTATTGTTCTTCATTCTCGGTATTCTTACCTCCGTTTCTTTTACTCTCATAGAATGACCCTGCCTTTTCAAGTGGTAGCATATTTCCATTTACAAGATATAGGTCTCCACCTTCTTCAGCTGATATCCTATCTAGGTTTTCTAACTCTCTTATGTCATTTGCACTCATCCAGCCATTTTGTCTTCCTACAGCATATCCATTCATTCTTGATTCATAGTCTCCTCTTAGAAGTCCGTCAAGGTTGAATTTAATAAAGTAGGATTCTTTCTCCTTCTTTGTTAGTAGTACTCTTTCTAAGGATTGCTCCCAACGAACAATCCAAGGGTCAAGGGTGTATTTAACAAATTCAAGCGACTGTTGTTCTATATTTGAAAATGATGACTTCTCCAAGTCACCAATCATATGATGTGGTATTCTAAATATTCTTGCTATCTCATTTAACTGAAACTTTCTAGTTTCCAAAAACTGGGCCTCACTTGGTGCTATAGCTATGGGTTGGTATTTCATTCCTTCTTCCAGTACAGCCACTTTGTTGGCGTTCTTAGGCCCCTGAAAGGCAGCATTCCATGACGCTCTAACTCTTTCTGGGTCTTTAATAATTCCTGGATGTTCTAAAACTCCACCTGGTTGTGCTCCATTTTGGAAGAAAGATGCACCATAATCTTCACAAGCCATAGCCATGCCTATAGCATTTTTAGCCATGGTAATTGGTGAGTAGCCAATAAGTCCATCAAAACCAAGTCCTGGAATATGAAGGACATCTTCTTTTAAAAGATAAACTTCTTCAGATTTATGATTGTATTTATAGAAGATTTCTCCATCTTCACTTCTCATTACAGTCATCTTGTTTGGCATTAAGGGATAAAGTCCTATGACCTCATTTCTTCCATTTCGAATTATCTGAGCATAGGCATTACCCCAAAGTAATAGATGGGTCATCAGTGTTTCTCTAAATACAAATGAAGTCATTTCATCATTAGGTTCGTCATGCAATAAGAAGTATATGGCATGATCTTTTGCTTTTTCCTTTGAATTAGAATCTCCTCTTTTATATAGATGAAGAGGAAGTCCAGCTAAGGTTTCAGCAAGAACTCTCACACATGAATAAACTGCAGTCATTTGCATAGCAGTAAACTCGTTTACATTCCTACCTGCTGTTGTCCTTCCAAATAAAAAAGACGATGAAGATATCCTCTCCCCGTCTTTAGGTTTGTCTCTCGACTTGAATATAAAATTTAAAATGTTTATATTACCACCTCCTTAAATTAGGTATGAAAAAAGCACCTACTAATGTAGATGCTGAAAAAATAAAGTTTCTTTACTTACAATTTATAAGTCAATAAACTTACTTGCTAACTTGTACACTTGATTAATTTCTTTGCTTTGTAAGTTCCAATTAAGCAATTCATTCTTAATTAACTCAGGGATTTTTTTACTGATATCTCTTAAAGCATTCCCAACCGATTTTCTTACATATTCACTCGAATCTTCTTTTAAATTGACTAATCTTTCAATAGCTTCATTCGGATTTTCTTTGAAATATGGTCTACTTGTCCATATCCTTAATCCCTCTGTTACTGCTCTCCTCGTATTCGGATTTTCATTTTCTAACCATTCATCAATTATTGGGAGTGCTTTTTCATATCCTATTTTCTTGCAAAATTCATCAAATGCCTTTGCCAATACTTCCTGAACTCTCCAATTTTCATCTTTGGAAACTTCATCTCTCATAAATGTTAAAATTTCATCGTCATCTGATAGGTGACCTAATAGAAATACGCCATACATTCTCACTTGATATACATTAGATTTATACGCTAACAATGCTAATTTTTAATGTATTGATTATCGTTAAATTTATAATCTTCTAAAGCTCTCTTTTCTTCCTCTTTGAATCCATGTTCTATCAAAGAAAATTCTTCTTCTAAACTAGATATATATTCATTCAAATTAACTCACCTCAACAACAAGTATTAGTTATTGATAATATACCCAAATTAAAAAATAATCAATCCCCTATCATCATAAACAGATATAAACAGATTCACCTGTATCATTGCCACACCTTATAGCCCTATCAAGAGCCATAATTGTAGCAATTACTCCATCTATCTTTTCTGTAGATTTTTCCTTATCTGCTTTAATGTTTCCAGCAGGATCAGTTCGTATGAAGATATTATCCATCATCCATCTTAGAACTGGATGTCCTCCATGAGCTATTTTTCTTTCGAGGGTTAGTTTCATGAGTTCTTTAGTTGGTGGAGACATATCTTTAAATCCTTGGCCAAAGGGAACAACTGTGAAACCCATACCCTCTAAGTTTTGAACCATTTGAACTGCTCCCCATCTATCAAAGGCTATTTCTCTAATGTTATATATCTCACCTAAGTCTTCTATAAATTTTTCAATAAAACCATAATGAACTACATTACTTTCTTTTGTCATGATATAGCATTGTTTTTCCAGTGTTAATAGTTGACATAGTCTTTTCTCACCTTTAACATCTATTTTTTGACATCAACGCTACCGTCTCAACATGTGATAGTTAGGTTATATCCCATCTTATTTTTATATCATATAGTAGCTATTTATCAATATTTGTCGTTATTTTTGTCTGCTCTATCTATAATTTTGATTAGGCAATTTTTATACAAAAGAAATTAATTGACATTCAAATATTTTAATAGAGTAACCTTCATCATAATATGGATATTCTATAAGCCTTAAGTAATTATTTGGTGCTAGGAGTATTTCTTCCTCATCTCTTCTAGTAACAGTATTCACATAAATCCCTACGGTGCCCTTAGGAACATATATTTTTAGTAAATAAAGTCCACTACCTCCATCGCTGTATATATTAACAATATCTTTTAATAAGCTAGTACTCATAAATCCTTTTTCTCGGGTCGGAATTGAATCTGACAATTTATTATTTCCAATTATCTCTTTAATAAATGCATCATTAACTAACCTATAAACAACTATATTATCTTTTATTTTAGGAGCGGAGCACAATGTCATTATCAATATATCAACCATCTTATCATATAAGTGTTTGTCTGAATTATATCCAAACCTTAAAATTTCGTTAATTTCTCTATAGGAATTGCCACAATAACACTCAATAGGTGCAGTTTCTGAGGTGTGATTAGCTTTTATTTTCTCAAATAACGACATAATTTCTTTATATCTTTTAGCCCAATTAGAATAATAATCCCCCCATTCTCTACACTCTTCCACTGTTAAAAACTCTTTGTATCTAGATTTATCATCTATTGTTGAATATAGGTCTCCGTATATATATTTATTATTCATATTTGTTATCCATCTCTTCATTTTTACTATTAAATTTAGAGCTATATTTTCTACTCTTTCTATTATTTTCCTCATCAAGATTACTCCTTCTTGATTTCTCTTCTTGAACCTTATTATATACTTCCTCCGTAATAATTGCTTCGTGATTGTCTTTTAGAAGGTAATAATTTTCTTTATTTACTGAATCTAAGAGCTTTACAGAACCTATATATTTTTCATTTTCTAACATGGTTTCAATACTTCTTTTTGGCCATTTGTTTTTCCCTGTTGGGGATTTAATCTTTTCTTTTTCAAGTTCTTTGACAATGCCTATGATACTTTTCCCATCTAAGTACCTATTAAATATTTTCTTGACTATTTTTGCTTGTTGGAAATTTATAATCAGCTCTCCATTTTCATCATGATCATAGCCATAGCACTTTCGATTATAAAGTTTTGATGTGCCTTGTGCCGCTCTTTGCTTCAGACCCCATCTTATACTTTCACTTCGCTGTTCGTTTTCTGATTGTGCTAAAGATTCCATAATGGATATGATCATATCTGTATCATCTTCTTGACTATCTAAGTTTTCTTGTTAGAAGATAATTCTTGCACTGGCTTGCCTTATTACTTTTAATGCTTCTAAAGCATCTACTGTATCTCTACCAAATCGACTCACGCTCTTTGTAACGATTATATTAACGTCTTCTTTCTTTATGTCTTCAAGCATTCTTAAGAATTCTTTTCTACTAGATTTAGTTTTCCTGATGCAATATCAATGTAAATATCTACAAGTTTCCAATTAGAGTAATGTGATGTAAGTCTAGTTAAAGCAGATATTTGTGCAACTAAACTATTTAACTGGTCTTTATTTGTCGTGCTGACTCGTGCATAGATTCCTACTCGCTGGATTTGGAATTGTTTTTTAGGTAGTATCAGATTTATTTTTTTATTCATATTGAACTCCTTAATTCAACCTAATTACTATTATATAATTTTTGTTATATGATAAGTAGCCTGATATTATCTATTCTGTTCACTCCACCTAAAATATCCATAGTGTCTACACACCCTGCAATAATCTGCACTTGATATGTTCCCACAAGGTATTTTACAAAAAGAAAAATGGCTTTTAGGATTTCTTCTAAAGCTCCAAAAGCCTTTGATTTCAACACTTTTATAGCCCATTTTCTTATTTTCTTGACATCAATACCACCGTCTCGACATTATCTTTATTGTCCAAACCAAAGTCAATCTCATTATCTATAAGCGGAAGCTTGAAAACAACCGATTTTATCCAAGTGTCCTTTTCTGTTTTTTCGTCATAAATTTGAATTTCTTCTATCATTTCGTTAAGTAATCTCTTCTTGTCGATATCTGAAAGAACTGTATAAAGGCTATTAAAATTTACAAGAATCTTATAAATATTATCCGAGGTTATTTTTTCTTCAAGAATTGCCTCTTTCCTTTTTCTGCTATCATTTAACTGCATTTCTGCATATTCTAACTGGTCATATATAGCATCAAGTCTAAGATTTAAATCGGTGTATTTTCTATCATAATGTTTATCTTCAAAATTTAAAGAATCTATTTGATTAATTAGTGATGCTTTTGTACCTGTTAATTGCCTAATCTTCGCTAAGTGCTTATTAATAACTTCATCAATTTCTTTTGTGTCTATTTGAATATTGATTTTTTCTTCAATTTTTTTGGCAAAAGTAGGATTACTAACTACTTGAGTAATTATTGTTTCAACTTCTTTTTCAATTAATTCAGCTCTAATTTGTTTATTAAAAGTACATTTATGTCCATTCATCATTTGTCTATGTTTACAACCGTAATAGTAATAATCTTTGTAATGCTCTCCTTCTTTGTTTTTATTACGTTTACGGCTTTTGTTTCCATACAAACCAGCACCACAATATGGGCATTTTATTAGATTTGATAAGATATGAACTCTCTCATCTTTTCCTCTATTTATCTTCTCATACTTTTTAGCTTGAGATTTTCTTTTTTCCTGTACTGTATTCCACAACTCATCATCAATTAAAGCTTCATGATTTCCTTGAGCTATAATATAATGATCAGATTTTTCTAATTTAATTTTACCAGTAGTTTTATCTTTAATTGTTTTTCTTCTTCCATATGCAATTTTCCCATTATATACAGGATTATCCAATATTTGTCTTATTAAACTAGCTGAAAAATATGGATTCTTGCCATTTTGTCTTATAGGTTTATTAATACCTAAAGAAACTAAATACTTAGATACTCCATTGGCTCCCATATCTGAATTAGCATATAAATCAAAAATCATCCTTACTGCTTTAGCTTCATCTTCATTAACAACTAATTCTCCATTATCTAATGAATAGCCAATTGGAGCAAAACCACCATTCCATTTTCCTTCTCTTGCCTTTTGTTTCCTTCCTTCCATAGTTTGAGAAAGTATATTTTCACGTTCCATTTCTGCTACTGCCGATAGAATTGTTATAACAAGCTTTCCAGAATCTTTAGAACTATCTAAACTATCATCAACACAAATCAGATTTACATTATGATTTTCCATGACTTGCAATGACTGCAATACATCCGCTGCATTTCTTCCAAATCTAGATAATTTAAAAACCATTACATAATCAACTTTATCTTTTTCAGCTTCTATATCATTAAGCATAGCTATGAATTCATTTCTACCTGAAATAGATGTTCCTGATTTTCCAGCATCTTTATAGGTTTCTATTATTTCTATACCATAAGCTTTTGCATACTGTTTTATTCTTTCTTCCTGAGCATCAAGTGAGTAACCGTCAATTTGCATAGATGTTGACACTCTTGTATATACATACGCCTTTTTATTTTTCATTTTTCCACCTTTAGTTTGGACATATTTTCACGTTATAGTTATACCTATATTTTACATAAATCATAATATAAAAGTCAATACAATAACCTAATCCGATGAATTAATATTATCCTCATTTTTATTTTTTTCTGAACATCTTGGCGGTACTTCCAATTTTTCAAAATCTAACTGATCTGCATACTTTTCTATTAATTCTTGTAAGAGACGTGCCAACCCATCTAATTCATAAGAACAATCTTTTACGCTATTTTTATTATACAAGGTAAATTGCCTCCTAATTTTGATTTCACCTTGTATATGTCAGAAAAAAGTATTGATTCGTGTTTTTCTCCACACAGACTTTTTTATTGAAAATCTTTTAATGCATATATTCAATAGTTAATTGAAGAAAGGAGTAAAAAATGAAAAAAGATAGGAAAATTCCACTATTAAACGAGTTTTATTGCCGCGGAAGGATTGTAGGAAAAGGAGGTTTTAAGGAAAGAAATCCATACTTAACAATCTTTATTAATGGGAAAAGAGAGCCAAATTATATGAAAGTATACTTTGAATCTATAGATATTCATGATTTTAAAATGAATCAAACTGTTTATATTACAGGTTTTGTGAAAAGCCCTGTCATTCCCTATTTATATGAAGGTAGAAAAGAACAGTATTTTCTTGGTGAAAAAATAGTCTTAGAGAACACTTTGTTATCAGAAGCCTTTGAAATAGAAAATATAGGTTTTTCTTTTAAAAACCCATTTTCACGAGTTTTTCTTAGCGGTTCTATCTTAAGCATCAAAGAGTTCAATAATTGGATTACGATTCAAGTGCGAGACTATAGAGAGCAAGTAATTACACTTCAATACTCTAAAAACATGCGTGTAAATGATGTTTCGCTCGAAATAAATGACTTTGTTTTCGTATCGGCAATACTAGTCTCTGCAAGGAAAAATTATGATGAAATTACAGTTGACTATGAGGATTTAATAGTGGATGATTTAGCTGTGAATTAAAAAATAAAAGCTTGAGGTTAGACAATCTCAAGCTTTTATTTTTACTAGATTTAATTATAATTTTTTAGTCACTCTCTTTGGATCTCATACACAAAGCTATGCCAGTTATTAAAGAATTTTTCATTAAACAAATGGGACAACTTTATGAAGTTTTTAAAGCCTATACTCTCTAAATCAAGCTCTATATCAAAACTTCCATAAACTTCTGCATAGCATCTTATGGTTACTATCATATCGCTTAAAAAGTACTGAAGTGACTCACCTTCTCTTTCTAGTAAAATATCTCTGACGCCATCTACACAATAATAGTGTCCTCCAACATCTAGCCACACTTCTTCACTTAAAATAGATTTTTCTACCGACATAATATTCATGACTACACTTTTAAAAACCTTATCCAACAATTCTTCTTTTTCTAATATCATAATAATTTCCTTTCCTAATATATATAGTTACTTCTTACAGTCTTTATATGTCAGAATTAATATCCAATAACAAACTTGTCGTCATTGAAAATTCTTCCTATTATTATAAGAGATTGCTACTTATCTTTTACACTAACTAAAGAGAGTAATACTTTCTTTAAATTCTACTACTTACACCAATCGAATATCTATCCTTTTTCACAATACATATCACTTCTATCCTCATTTAATGAGGTCATGAAATTGACTTTTTATACTATAAACTAAATTTTCAACTTTCTCTTTTTTATTTTTAGAATAATAAAGATACGGCTCCTTGCATAACAGTCTTTTTATATATCCTAAAATGCGCCCTTTGTTTTTATCTTTTAAAAAAACTTCACTAACAATTTCTAACAAATCATCTGAATCAAAAAGTATTTGATAACCTAATTGCCTTTCTTGAATTAGGATATCGCTAATCATTAAGCTTCCCCACTCTTTTCCTCTTCGATCCTTTTCCCTATATTTTTTAACGGCTTTCACAAGAAGGTCTCTACACATTAATTTTTGCTTTTCATATGGCTTAAAAAGATTTTTTTCTAAATATAAGAATAATTTTTGACGAAACACTTCTTCATTTAAATTAAAAAGATTTGTTTCTTCAAAAAAATCTTTAAACTTATCTGTTTTTTTTATTGTATGCTCATATCTATAAATACTCCCATTTAGTATCTCTCCATTTTCATCAACGATGACGATTTCTTTATTTTTATGCTTCTTTTTTGTTTCTTTTAATTTATCATAAAATGTAATTTTATGTCGTTGATTTTGTGCTGTTATTGTTTTGGATTCATAGCCGTCTTTCTCTTTATGGTTTTCAATATCTATGCAAATTTTCATATACGGGATAAATCTAACCAGAGTACGTAATGGGTCTTCAAAATCTTTAGTATTACCTGTCGTTAAATAATTGTAGTTAATTTCACAATAGTTAAAAATGACATTTGATATGTCTATCTCAATTTTATAATCTTCGTATAATATATTTTTAATTTCCACAACCACATCTTTTAATTCTTCTAAAGAAAAATTTTCTATATTTTGTCCTAGAATGTCCGTTGGCGAAAAATCTATTCTTGCATATAAGCCACAATCTATGTTGCAACAATTCTCTCTTCTTATCTCCAATCGCCCAATTCCTCCCCTTTCAATTCGAATGGATTTCAGTTCTTTTCTATAATAACTAAATTTCGTTATTCCATATGAGTTCTGATATAAGCTTATTAAGTGATTAATCTCATACTCGGTAACTCTTACATTCTTAAATTTCACTCTATCAAAGCCAATGCGTTGAAATTTCTCATATCTTACTAAGATGTTTTTTTCTATTTTCATAATTCCCCCATATAAAAGAAAGTTTTTAATCTATCTCTTATATGTCAGAAAATTTAATATTTTTATTTTCTACACAGGATTTCCAATAAATAAAATCTGTTTATACGGTCCATTTATGGACGTATAAACAGATTTAGGGTATTTACCAAGGATAAGTTTTTAAACTCTTTTGTTATTAAGAACCTTTTCTGACAAATTATAAATAGAAGATTGATGGTATGGAGAAAATAAAAAAGATAAGTGATCAAAAATGAGGAAACAAAGAGAGGAAGTCGCAAAATATGAAGTAAGAAAAAAATAAAAAAGATTTATAGAGCAAAAATTTTAAGTATGTAAAAAAATGTATAGTGTAGGAATTCACTTACAAAAGCATTAAATAGCAAGCCAAGCTATCAATCTAAAAATGTGTACTTTAGAGCAAGCCAAGCTCTTTAAAAAATGTGTTTTGTCTTAGATTGGACAACTTAGAAGCTTCTACGGACTCGGTAGTATAAAAAGCTTAGTCTTAACAATTAGAGTAACAAATAAGGCTCTAGAATCGTTTTTAAGAGCTTTAATTTTAAAAAGATAGTTATATATTTGAAAGGAGCATTCTATGTCTTTTAATATCACAAACAAAGCTTTTAACAAAGAATTTGGAATAATAGATGAAGAAAAGAAAAAAACTAAAAAATGGGATAAAAGAAAGCAAAAAAACATTTTAAAAAATCAGATTTATGATAGATTAACAAGAATGTTAAATGATGGTATGAGTACATCAAGAAATGACGATAAAAATGATTTATCAACTACAACAATAAATAAAATTTATAGCGTTACAACTTATAAGACATACAAAAAACAATGTTATAAATTTGCAGAATTTTTGAAAGAAAATTATCCTGAAATAAAGAAAATGCAACAAGTTAAAACAGAACACGTAAATGAATATCTGAAAAACTTAACAAATCAAGACTTATCTGCTTACTCAATTAGCACATCTAAATCAGCTATAGCAAAGGTTTTAAGAACATCATCTACAAACTTTATAGCGACAGCTCCAAGGACAAGAAAATCAATTAAAAGAAGTCGATATGAAGCTAAAAGAGATAAACACATATCAGAAGAGCTAGAAAGAAAATTTTCTAAAATAACAAGCTCTACAGGATTAAGAAAAAAAGAAATGGAAGCTGTAAGAGGGGTTGATTTAAAAGAAATCAACGGAAAATATTATGTAAAAGTTAGACAAGGAAAAGGTGGAAAAAAACGCTTAGCTTTAATCATGGGCAAAGATAAAGAAGAAACAGATGAAATAATAAATATTTTTAAAGAAGCTGGAGAGCTTAAAATAGCACCAAAATTACCTTCTCATTATGACAACCACCACTACAGAGCAGTATACGCCAAGAGAATTTATAATCATTATGCAAGACCAATAGATGAAATACCTGGTGGTTTAATTTCAGAAGGAGGAGAAAGATACATCATGAGAAATGATAGAGCTGGAGAAATATTAGATCGAAAAGCTATGTTAATAACCAGCAAATACTTAGGACATAATCGTATTGATGTAATCGCTCAATCTTATCTGTACTAAAATAAATAGATGTAGATATAAAATCTAGGTTTGGAGAAATTGATTTAAAGCTAGTTATTTTCTTATGATATACAACATCCACTGAATAAATTTTAAAAAATTGAAACTGAAATAAAGATCTTACATCATGAAGTATAAAAATGTAAAAAAACTGAATAAAACCAATTTACAGAGAAGTATTATATCGAACTTTCTATTTATAAAATAGCTACTAATGAAATTTTAGAAATCTATAAAATATTACCAAACATAAAAGAAATATTAATCAGACTCGATAAGTTGCAATAAAAAAGAATACCCTTATGCAAGAGCATTCTTTGAATAAAGAAGAATTTTCTGACCTTTTTCAGTATAGGAAAAACTATGAAAATCACTTATGGGAAGGAAGTGGAGAGATAAAATGCTATAAGCAGATAAACTTATATCTTTTTAAGATTATTTACAAAATTTTACTCTAAGCTTATTATATTACTTAAGGAGATCCTACTAGATGACCTACGAACATTGTTATAGGAAGTAATAAAATCAAAAGGATATTTAATGCCATAAACAACTTATCCTTTTCCTTTACCCCATATACTAAACCTATTAGTCCAATAATTGGCAGAAAAACATTAATGTGAAATTTATAATAATCTTTATGAATTTCATGAGCATCTATATAATTACTTGATTTGATTTTTATTTCACATCCACCATTAAATTTACAAACAACTTCATAAATACCATCACTGGAAAAATTTAATGGATATTCAACATTTTCATCATGATTTATAACTCCAATATATGCCAATTTATCCATTATTATCCACCATAAAATTTACTACTATATCTTTTAAGAGACATTTTAAAAATAAAGAAGGTTAACAAAAACAAAAATGTTCTTGATAGTAGTAGTTTTATATAATCATGTTGTAGTAAACTTAAAACTTTTATAGTCATCGGAAATGTAATATATCCACTATTAACTACTAAAAGTACCATTAATAAAATGTAATAGTTTATATAAGTAAACAAATCCTTTTTTAATAGTAATAAAATAGATAGAACTATATAACTTGCAGATAGAATTTCTAAAATTGTTAATACATTAAACTTAATACTAATTAAATACACTTCACCTGTTATAAAATAATTAATTCCTTGAAAAAAAATTTGTCCCAAAATATAAAATATTAATTCAGTCCCCAAAATAATATAAAATATCTTTCTAATATTCTTTTTCTCGTTAATTGAATATATTACCATATAGTCTTTCTGTATACATATAAACTTTTCATTTATTACATTTAATACAAAAATAGGCACCAAGAATATTAAAAATACTTGATGAGTCAAAAGACGAAATAAGGAGTTACTCTAGCACTTTTATTGTTTTTTATTACTTCCATTGCATATTCTTCTCCATCTAGTTCATCTAATTCTTTAGTTGCTACTGCCATTTTCTCAGTTTAATATAGATCCTTGCCTAGCTTATCAAAATCGCTGAAGTTATTTATAAGGCTATAGCAATGCAAGTTGAAACTTAGGCTTACTAAATCTGCCATTGTATTAGGTTCTTCTGTAAAGGTCGCAGCACAAAACTTTTCTATTTCCCTTGGACTGAACCCATCAAATCTTTTCATTAAATAGTTTAGTTCATCTATATTTACATTTTTATCAGCCAGTATATTTGAAAATCTTTCATCCCTACTGCCTTCTATATAACAGTTTGACCTTGTACTCATTTCTATTCCTAATTCATTGCATACCTCTTGTAGTTTATCTTCCTCCATTGGAATCCATATGGTTTTTCTTTTATCATCATCCCTTGATTTTTTAATAGTTATATTCAATCTTTTTCCTCCATTCTATTTATTAATTAAAAATAACTCTGTCCCGTATCTATTGATTAAGGCAGAGTTAATTATTGATTTAAATATATAGTCATCTATTAATTCCCTATCTGCTAGCTCATTGATTCTTATACACTCCTTTCCAGTTGATAGGGTCTTTGCAGTTTGGTATAAGGCATAGCCATTGGTATCTATATCCCGAAGACATATTTGTTTTAAGCCAAACTTAACATTTAAAATATGATTTTCAGAAACCTTCCATAGATTTTCATCGGCAGTAAGTAAAAATAGGATAGCAATAAATCTTGGGGATATATCATGAATATCTAGATCTTGGTTTCGAAGAAAATTATAGAATCTTTCTTTGTGGTTATGATTTAAAAAGATTTCCCCCTTGAAATTATTTGCTAGACTTTCTAATCTTTCCTTTAAATAATAATTATTTATCTTTCCAAAGCACTCTCTGACTAGATCCTTATATCTACAGCTATCCACATTGATTTTGAAGTTTGAACCAATGTGTCCACACTCCTTACAATCATCATCAACATTAATCACACCAATCTTGCAATCTCCATCACCCCCTTGGCAATTAAAATAATTATTGATGATTATTCCATTTCCTCTTGGCTGGAAATTTGGAACCATAACCATCAATTGCTCTATTCCTTCCAAGGATGTACCATACATAAATAATTTTGACATTGTTCCCAATCCTTTCTTTCTATTTTTAAGCATAAAAAAATGACGAAGTTTATTGGTCTTTAGTTGACCTAAACTTCGCCACCATATTCTCGATATTTAATCTTGATTTATATACAAATAGATGTATTAGAATATCAGATATTCTAATACATCTATTTGCTACATTTCAAATTCCTTTAAATATTATTTCTTCATTAATTAGTTGCACATATACCTACTATATCAATAAATTTTGAGTTATCATTGACTATATTAGTTGCTATTATCAGAATAGTCGTCGATAACTATATTTTCGTGCAAATATGCAAATAAGTAAAATGATAGTTATGTTATATCATAATAATTGAAAATAATAGAATGCATTTTTCAATGTAATAAGATTAAGCGTTCTCTTAAAGTTAGAGAACGCTTAATTATTTTTAATTTATTGAAATAATTTGTAACTATTGAAAACAGACAAAAATTGTTCATTGGATAATTTATCAAGATCAGTAACATTCGCATGCTTCAGCACCTGTCTTAATTGATTTTTAGTAAAAAGAACATGATATTCCCTGTTTACCCATTTATAAACGAAAAATCTATACTTTTTGTAGTCCTTCTTTAAAATAAATGGTTTATGCCTTTCAAGTACAATCAATACAGAATCTACATTAGGCTTAGGGTGAAAATATGCTCGTGGCACTTTTTTAAGAATTTTTATATCCATTTCCACCATTAACAGCAAACCTAAAGCTCGTTGGGTATTTTGCAACCTTTTAGCAAATCCCCTCTCTACAATAAGGTAGCTATATTTCGCTTGACTATCAAAAGCAATCTTTTTTACAATATCAGTACTAATATTGTAGGGAATATTACCAAATATTTTATAGTCTGTATTTTTAGGAAAGCTAAACTTCAAAATATCCTCATGAATAACTTTTATATTCTGAAAAGGTTCAACTGCTTTTTTCGTGGCATGACATAAACCTTCATCAATCTCTATAGCATTCACCCGTTGACTCATTTCCACAAGTTCCTTGGTAAAATGTCCTTTTCCTGACCCAATTTCTATTATTTTATCTTGTTTATTGATATTCGTATATTTTAATATTTCCTTTACATGCTTTTTAGATGTAATGAAATTTTGCGTATTTTTCGGGTTTTTCTGTTTCATTATAACCTTCTCCTTGCCGGTTATAATGAACTAATCTTAAGAGCTCATTATAACCAATTATTTTTGGTTTAGTTGATAATGAAATCTCTCAATAACAAATATAGAAAACATACCCATACCTTTACATCCTTTAATTTTTTTCATTATAAATGAGATAAAGTAATATCTACTACTGCAATACATGTACACATATTTAACTCCTCCTTATGCAACTGATTATATCACTTTTAATTTCTCTATTCAATAAAGTTCTGTGCTAATCTACCTCACCCTATGGATTTTTAATCCCGAAACATCAAATGTCATCTGTCAAATGCCCTATTTAAAAGGGTCAAAAAACGGTATTTTTTAGCCTGTTTTTGACCCGATTTTCGTACTCAAACCACTACATGTTGTGGTTGACTCCTATTATTCCTTGTCCAAACCACAATACGTCATCAGAATTGCTGCTTCAACGTGTGTCGAGTTGCCTTGATAGCTATCAAAACTGCATTCTCAACCCCTAAGGTTATGGGGAACATATCCACGCTCGTAGATGGAAACATATCAAAGATTGGCTCTCGTTTGTAGGAACATATCGACTGTAATTATTTCATTTTCAAGCCTTTATCAATAGCTTCCTGAATAATCTTATGACAACAAACTCCCAACGGATTGTTTTCTTTACAATTACAATTTTTCATTGCCCCAGTGATGGCATTTACTTCTTTTACGGATTTCGCGCCATGCTTTACAACTGCTTCAATTACCTGATTTTCTGTGACTTCGCTACAATAACAAGCATACTTAGGATCTGCATCTTTCTTAAACCAGATAGGAACTCTAACTTGGTCTTTCAAGAATTTTATTTCATTATCTAAGTTATAGTAAACAACGTCGCAGTCCTCGTTCATGCAAATCTTATATTGATCTCCGTTAACAGCATTACGATAATCATCTACCACTAGATGTTCAACAGTTACTTTACTAACGGAAATCCCTTCATTATTACATACAGGACAATTGTCTTTAATTTGATCCGGCTTTTCTGTTTTGCATCCACAACAACATTCATTATTAATCTTCATATTCTTAGCCTCCATATTTTCATTATAATTTCTTTTTTAAACTAGGTAAAACCAATTTCATATACTTGTCATTTATTAATAGCGTCAAACATTTTAGCTGGTGTTAATTTACTTAGCTCCCTGTTGTCAGCCAACGCACGTGTAGCTTTTTTGTGTATAAACACATCAGCGTCATGTTACCCATTGCTCGGCATTCTTCTAATGAACCCAAATACATGGAATGGCAACTCTTTTTTAGACAATTTATAACCGAACATTATCAAGCTTGAAAGTTTCTTTAGATTATAAAATATATTCTCAGACAATCAAGGGTAAAGGCTTCGCCCAAATTTCGTTGAAATTTGCCCTTGACAGTCTGTTCATATATTTTATTTAATTTATGAAACTTCCAGAGCTTTTTATTCTCCTTTTCTATATTCTACTGGTGTTTTATATCCTAAAGATCCATGAATTCTTAGGTTATTATACCAATATACGTATTCTGCTAATTTTAGATTAAGTTCTTGGAAATTAGTAAAGCTCTCCTGATATATGAATTCTGTCTTCATTACTTTATTGACTGCTTCGCTTACTGCGTTATCATATGGGCTTCCTTTTTTACTTAGCGATCTTTTTATCCCAAATACCTTTAATATTTCTTCTATTTTTATATTTTTAAATTCTCTTCCTCTGTCTGTGTGAAATATTTTTATACGATTTAGTGGCTGCCTTATTGAGTAAAATGCTTCTGCTACTAGATTTGCATCTTTGTTTTTACCTGATGAGTATCCTATTATTTCACGGCTGTTTAAGTCTATTATTAAACATATATAATTCCATGTTTTTCCTACTCTTACATATGTTAGGTCGCTTACTATTGCTTCTAAATAGTCTCTATTGTCAAATTATCTATTTAAAAGGTTAGGGATGTCTTCTTCGTTGCATTTGGATCTTATTACTTTATATTGTGCTACTGTATAGTTTGAGACTAGGCCATTTTTCTTCATTATTCGGCATATTTTTCTTCTCGATATTTTATATCCAATTTTCCCTAGTTCTTTTTTTATTTTGCGTGTTCCATAGTTGTTTCTACTTCTTCTGAATATTTCTTTTATTTCTTCTATTAGTTTTTCATCTTCATCTAATTTCACATCTTTTTCTTTGTTCAAATGATAATAGACTAAACTTCTTGTGACCCCAAGTAGTCTACACATTGCACTAATGCTATATTTATCTCGGTTCGAGATAATGAGGTCTATTTTTTGCCTAACAGTAGTGCAGCTTGCTTTAAAATATCATTCTCCATTTCAACCTGTTTCAATTTTTTACGAAGTCTGATTATCTCTTTTTGTTTCGCATCCACATTATCAAAATGGTTACTCTAAGCAGCACACCAACTATTTATTTTTTGAGTTTTAAACTTTGGTAGGAGTCTTGAACTCTTTATATTTACATAACTATTTGCCTCTATCACTATTATGACACGAAACCCTGCACAATGATCTAAAATTTTCAATTCTAACAAGTCTTTTTCAGTATTTTTAACTTCATAAAAACCTCTTTGGCAATAATGCCTAATTCTTCTTTAGTTGTTAAAATTTTTTATTTTACCATCATCGTTCCCCTGATTTTCAATTAATCTTCTTAGGTTATATAAGAAGTACATATCTTTTTAATCTTAAAGTTTTTAAGTCTTAATTTTAAAAATTTTAATCTTAGATATTATTTAAATCATTCCAAAATGCTCTAAAGCATCTTCGATTGCTTTTTCTTTTTCTTCTGGGCAATTTGGTACTCTTTGATTTTCTTTCTTACTAAAATTATAATTTTCTCTCTCTATTAGACCATGTTTCCTTTTTATTTGTGCAATATATAGGCTTGAAACTTTTAGTCCGTATTTATCTAACACATACTTTTTAATTTCTCCATAAGTTGCGTCTTTTGAAAAGTCAATTTCAGATAATTCATCTTCCCCTATTTCTATATCTAAATGATGTTCTGTATTTAGTTTGGACAATAGAGCTACCGTCTCCACATGCATTGTCTTCGCGAACATATCCACCAATTTGACATCTCTGACTGCAAATCCATTTTCTGTTAACATCTTCAAATCTCTTGCAAGGGTTGCGGGGTCACAGGAGATGTAGACGAGTTTTTTTGCTGTGGATTTAATTATTGCGTCGACGACTTTCTCATCCATTCCTTTTCGTGGTGGGTCGACGAGGATTATATCGAAGTGCTCTTTTGTGAGTTTTCCTACGACGTTTTCTGATTTTTCTTCAATAAACTGAATGCTTTGAAGATTGTTTAGTTTTTTGTTTTGGTTGGCATCTTTTACTGCATCTTTTACGACTTCGACTCCGATTGTGTTGTTTCCATTTGCGATGTACATTGTTGTTGTTCCGATTCCGCAATAAAGGTCCAATATTCTGTCATTTGCCTCTGCATTCATCATTTGTTTTGCCGTGTCGTAGAGCAAACTTGTGTTGTATTTGTTTACTTGGAAGAATGATTTGGGACTTATTATGAATGATAAGTCTCCAATTTTATCTACAAATTGTTTTTTCCTATAAATCAAATCAAAGTTTTTATTTTTCGCATAAATTTCTACGATGCTTTCTACAGATTTTAAATTTTCTAGCATTTCATCTGATAAATAATTCATGGAGATTTGGATTTCGTCGTTGTAATTGGATCTGATTTTGATTTCCGACACGCCATTCAAATCCTGATTTTCCAACCAATTTATCATTTGATTGATTGCTTTTGATGCGATTTTGCAAGTGGATATTTGTGTTAGGTTGTGTGTTTTTCTGTTGTAATATCCAAGTTGTCCTTTTTCCACTTTCAAATCGACTTTGTTTCTGTAATAATACTCAGCGTTTGTGAGTATGTCGACATCTTTTACATCTAGTTTCGCGATTCGTTGCAATTTGTTGAGTACAGAATTTTTTTTAATTTCCAATTCTTTTTCGTATGTAATGTCTTGCATACTGCATCCGTCGCATTCGTAGTAATGCGGACATAGCGGTTCTTGTTTATGAGGTGATTGTTGTATTGTTTTTGTTTTTGTTGCAAATATCAAATTCTTTTTTTCTTTTATTTTCTTTGCTTCGATTATTTCTCCAACACTTCCTCCATCTACGAACACTGTTTTTCCTTCGTATTTTGCGACACATCTTCCGTCATCTATCATGTCTATTATTTCTAGTTTCATTTAACCACCTCTTTATCTTTTTATTATATCAAATTTAATTTTAGAATATCCAAGTAAGTAAAAACTTTATTGTAAGTTCAAAGGTTTGTTTCTTTTTTAATTTTAATAGTTGACATCTATAATGAATTTTGTTAATCTTGTAGTAACTAGTTACTGCTTAAACCAAGGAGGATTTATACCAATGGAAACACTGGAAAAACAACAGTTTATATTTGCTAATATTTTTATTATTACTAATCGTTTAAAAACGGCTTGCGAAAAAATACAAACAGATATAACTATGAAGCAATGGTTAATGCTCGCTATTTCTTCGTCTACAAATGAAAAAAAAAGCTTAACACAAATAGGAAAATTGATGGGTTGCTCTAGACAAAATATTAAAAAGCTTGCTCAGCCTTTAAAGAATAAAGGTTATATAAATTTTTTAAGAGGAAATAACAATTCGGTGCAAATAGTTCTTACAGATAAATGTTACAAGTATTTCGAGACTATGAATAATTCTCATTTGAATACATTAAATCTTTTATTTAGAGATTTTAGTGACTCAGATATTCAGAGCTTTTTTGTTTTACTAAATAAGTTGGAATCCGGACTACAAGAAGTTGAAAAATATGGAGACAGCACTAATGAATATATTTTATAAACCGTTAATGATCATAATAGGCATTATTATTTCTTTAGTAGGAGTTTTAATCGTTTATTTTAACTTGTCATATTCTCCTCTTAAATCTACATTTAATCACGATTTGAAATCATTAATTGAAAAATCATCAATCGAAAATGGTTTAATTTCTAATGACGATTTTGAAAAATATCCAACTGCAATTAAAAATTTTGTCAAAAATAGTGGATTTATCGGCAAGAGTAAAATGTCATATATGAATATTTTCTTCGAGAACGCTGATTTTATTCAGGATACAAAAAAGCCAAAGTTAAAAATAGACTACAACCAGTATAATTTTGCCAAGAATCCATCGAGAATTGCATTTATTGATAGTTCTCTCTACGGGATACCTTTTGAAGGTTATGATGGTTTTATAAATGCTGAAGGTAGAATGACAGGAATTATCGCAAAGAATATTACCCTCTTCAACGAAAAAGGAGTTGAAATGGATAAAGCATCGTTATGCACTTATTTAGCAGAAGCTTTATTTATTCCAACATCTCTTTTGGAAAATAATATAGTTTTTGAAGAAATCGATCTTTATAACATTAGAGCCACTATAAATTATAACGGAAATAGCACTAGCGGTATTTTTACTTTTAATGATAAGTTTGAAATGATTCAATTCTATACAAAAGACCGCGCAGTTGTAAAATCCGATGGTTCCATAGAATATATACCATGGACTGCTAGATGTGGACAGTATAAAATTTACGAAAATGGAATTAAATTACCAACAATTTTAGAAGCAGTATGGAATTATCCAGAAAATGATTTGGTCTATTTTAAAGGCACTATTAAAAATTTTGAATATAGATAAAAAAAGATTGGGACATTGTGTTCCCAATCTCTATTTTAATTTTATCGCTATTTTCTTTCAAATTGCGCGTTGTATAATTGTGCGTAGAATCCGTCACGTGCCAATAATTCGTCGTGTTTTCCTTTTTCTACGATGTCTCCGTCTTTCATTACAAGTATCAAATCCGCGTTTTTGATTGTGGATAATCTGTGCGCGATTACAAATGATGTTCTTCCTTTTGCAAGTTCATCCATTGCATCTTGAACGATTATTTCAGTTCTTGTATCCACGGAGCTTGTGGCTTCATCTAGTATCAACATTGGCGCGTGACTGACCATTGCACGTGCGATTGTGAGTAGTTGAAGTTGTCCTTGCGACAATGATTGTTTGTCGTTCAAAATAGTGTCATATCCTTGTGGAAGTGTTCTGATAAAGTGATCCAAGTTTACGCGTTTGCACACGTCTATCAATTCTTCGTCAGTTATATCTTTTTCTCCGAATGTTATGTTTTCTCTGACACTTGCTTCGAATACCCACGAATCTTGAAGTACCATACAGAATTGGTCTCTCAAATTCTCTCTGGATAAGTTTTTCGTATCAATTCCGTCTATCAATATTTGTCCGTCGTTTATTTCGTAAAATCTCATTAATAGATTTACAATCGTAGTCTTTCCGGCTCCAGTTGGACCAACGATGGCGATTTTTTCTCCTGGATTTACTTTTACGCTGAAATCTTTGATGATGATTTTTTCAGGATCATATCCAAACCTAACGTCTTTGAATTCAACTTCGCCTTTTGCTTTTTCTAATTTTTCTGTGACGTGTTCTTCTTCTAATTCATCTTCATTCAAAAATTCAAACACTCTTTCTCCTGCTGCTGCAGCTCTTTGCAAAGTGTTGAAGCTTTGTGCAATGTCTGATAGAGGATTTGTGAATAGTCTTACATAAATCATAAAAGCTACGATAACCCCGAATGATATTTTGCCGTTGATTGCCAATGCTCCACCGACTATGCAGACCATTACGTAGGAGAAGTTTCCTGCAAATTGCATTATAGGCATCATAAGTCCGGACAAGAATTGTGATTTCCATGCACTAGTGTAGAGTTTAGTGTTTGTTTGTTCAAATTCATCTACGGCTCTTGCTCCTGCGTTGTAAGCTTTGATGACGTTGTGACCAGTGTATACTTCTTCGATTTGTCCGTTGATATCACCCAAGTTTTGTTGTTGTTCTTTGAAATATTTTTGTGATTTTTTCATTATTATTGTAATGAACACAAATCCCACAAGCGATGACAAAATCGTAGTTATCGTCAAAATCCCAGAATTATAAATCATCATAACTACAGTTCCAATAAGCATTACGATACTTGTCAACAATGCTCCAACAGACTGGTTCAAGCTCTGACTGATTGTGTCTACGTCGTTTGTTACTCTACTTAGAATGTCTCCAAAAGTTGTGTTATCAAAATAGCTAAATGGCAATCTATTGATTTTTTTTGCTATCTCTTCTCTGAATGATTTGGAGATTTTTTGCGTGACATCTGCCATGATAAATCTTTGCAACAAATTCAACACAAGTGAAGATAGGTAGAATATCAACAGCATCAACGTTATTGATTTTACGCTATCCATGTCAATCGCAGTTACAACGGGTTTTCCTTTGACAATTTTAGGAAGTCCTTTTGTGATTTCATCTGTGATTAGTTTTAACTTATCTGGTCCAATTATTTGCAAAATCGTCGCTATTACGCTCGCCACAACTGCTATCAATATCAATGGAAAATAAGGCTTCAAATACCCTGCCATTTCTTTTAATGTTTTTTTGAATTTTTTCGGTTTTTCATTTACAGTTTGTCTAGGCATTTAATTCCTCCTCTGTTAATTGCGAGTAGGCTATTTCCTTGTACACTTCACAATTTTTCAATAAATCTTTGTGTTTACCTATTCCTGCTATTTCTCCGTTTTCAAGTACGATTATTTGATCCGAATCCATTATCGAACCAACCCTTTGAGCGACAATAATAGTTGTAGCGTCTGGGCTTTTTTCTCTCAATTGATGTCTAAGTTCGCTATCTGTTTTGAAATCAAGTGCCGAGAAACTGTCGTCAAACAGATAAATATCTGGCTTTTTGTAGATTGCTCTAGCTATGGACAATCTTTGTTTTTGTCCACCAGAAACATTCTTACCTAATTGTGCGATTTCGTGGTCAAATTTTTCGTCAAATTTGTCGATAAACTCCATTGATTGCGAAGTATCTGCCGCTTGTTCTACTTTTTCATTATCCATACCATCTTCTGAAAATGAAATGTTCGATTTTACATTTCCTTTGAATAGGAATGATTTTTGGAAAACGGCGCCGATTTTTTCGTACAAAAATTTAAGCTTATACTTTCTAATGTCGATTCCTTGGATTTTCACAACGCCTTCTGTTGCATCATAAAATCTCAAAAGCAAATTCAAGATAGTGCTTTTACCAGATCCTGTGGAACCTATTATAGCTACCTTTTCTCCTTTTTTCACCCTAAAATCAATATCCTTTAAAATATATTGCTCGGAATCAGTGTATTTGAAAGATACATTGTCAAACTCAATCTCATATTCGTAATCTTCATTTGATGTATCAATATCTCCATCTTTTATGGAAAGCTCTGTATCCAACACTTCGTTGATACGATTTGCAGAGATCTGCGCTCTTGGAATCATTATGAATATCATACTCATCATCATAAATGACATGATAACTTGCATTGCATACGAACTGAACACAACCATATTTGAGAACAAAACGTATTTGTCCATCATATTTGCTGCATTTATGAGTCCTGCCCCTATGAAATAAATCACAAGAGTTAGAACAGACATCCCCAAATTAATTGCAGGAAACATCGTACTCATTGCACGACTTGTGAACAGTTGAGTATTTGTCAATTCAACATTTGCTTCTTCAAACTTTCCTTCTCTAAATTCTTCAGAATTATATGCTCTTATAACTGCAAGTCCTGTCAAGTTTTCACGCAAAATCCTGTTGATATTATCTGTTAAAGTTTGCATCATTCTGAACTTCGGCATAACCAAAACCATCAATATAGCTACAAAAACTATCAATATCACAACAGTTACAGCAGTCGCCATTGTCCATTCAAATCCCTTGTTATAGATTTTCGTGATAGCCCACACAGCCATTATCGGCGCTTTTATCAAAATTTGTAATCCTATCACTATTACCATTTGAATTTGAGTAATATCATTCGTAGATCTAGTTATCAAACTTGCTGTGGAAAATTCGTTGATTTCTTTCATGGAAAAACTTTCCACCTTCGAAAATATTCTAGACCTCAAATCTTTGGAGAATGACGCCGATACCTTCGACGCCAAAAATCCTACGATAATTGCTGAAATCAAAGAGCCGAATGCACACAAAAGCATCCATTTTCCTTCGCCGATAATATCACTTACAGTGTGACCCGGACTTTCCACATACATCGTGATTTTCGACATATAATCCGGAATTTTCAAATCCAAATACACTTGAGTAACGATAAACACAAAACTCAAAAGTATCTGCATCCATTGTTTTTTATTCAAATATCTAATTATTTTTATCAAAACTATCATCCATTTCTTTAAATTTATCTTCGCAAACCTTGCTTATCTTTGGCAAATTTTTAATAAGCTTGTCGATTATTCTGACGAAATTTTCAGAATCTTCTTCTCCCAAAGCATCAAACATTTGACCAAGAGCATACATTATCTTGTCCTCAGTTTCTTGGGCGACTTTTTCTCCTTTTTCAGTTAAACTTACCAAAGTTTTTCTCCTGTCGATTTTATCTCCAGTTCTTGTTACAAGTTCGCGTTGTTCCAATTTTTTAATAATAGCTGCAACTCTCGCGCTGGAAATCCCCATAGCAAGTTCGATTTCTTTCGGATAAGTCGATCCCCCTTCCGATTTGATAAATCCCAAAGCCATGTTTTCTCCTCTGACAGAATCGTTGATTTGTTTGTGAGGATGATGCTTTCCAATGCTGTGAACGCATCTTATAACTTCTTTTGCTAATTTTTCATTCATAATATCACCTTTTACCTAATACTATTAGAATTATACGACTACTAATAACCATTGTCAATGATTTTCTCGAATATTTTTTTATTTAGTTCAAATTTAAAACAACCACCAAGATATTCTTGATGGTTGAATTCATAAAATTATCTAAATCAAATTTTTCTAAATCAAATTGACATCTTCCCCGTTCAAAACTTTCTTCACTGTTCTCATTGAACACATTTTACCGCACATTGTACATGAATCTTCTTCGATTGGTTGAGATTCTTTTCTGTATTTTTTTGGTTTTTCGCTGTCAATTGCAAGTTCGAACATTTTTTCCCAATCCAAGTTAAAACGGGCTCTGCTCATTTCGTCGTCTCTTTCTTTTGCTCCAGGGATTTTCTTTGCGATATCTCCAGCATGGGCTGCGATTTTCGTAGCAATAATTCCTTCTTTCATATCTTCCAAGTTAGGAAGTCTCAAATGTTCTGCAGGAGTTACATAGCACAAGAAATCTGCTCCTGTACTTGCTGCGATTGCACCACCAATTGCTGATGTGATGTGATCGTATCCCGGTGCAATGTCTGTTACCAAAGGTCCCAACACGTAAAATGGCGCGTTGTTGCAGATTGTTTTTTCGATTTTCATATTTGCTTCGATTTGGTCGATTGGAACGTGGCCTGGTCCCTCAATCATTACTTGTACATTTTTTTCGTAAGCTCTTTTTGCCATTCTGGATAAATTGATTAGCTCTTGAATTTGCAAATCATCTGTCGCATCGTTAATGCAACCCGGTCTTAAAGCATCTCCCAAGCTTAGTGTGACGTCGTATTTTTCGCAGATTTCAAGTACATCGTCGTATCTTGTTACAAGTGGATTTTCCTTGTTATTAGCAATCATCCACGCGAATAATAATGATCCACCACGTGATACGATTTTTGTAATTCTGTCTGTTGTTTTCAAATGTTCAGCGATATCTCTTGTAAGTCCAACGTGAATTGTGATGAAATCCACCCCGTCTTTTGCGTGTTGTTCCACAACTTGTAAGAATTCTTCTTCAGTAATATCCTTCAATTCTTTATCTAACATTCCAACGCAATCGTACATCGGAACGCTACCAATCATTGCAGGAGAATAGTCGATAAGTTCTTCTCTAAACTGTCTAGTCTTTCCGTAATTTGACAAATCCATTATCGCTTCTGCGTCCATGTCGATTGCCACTCTAACTTTTTCCATTTCCTTTTCGATGTTGTAGCAATCTTTTGAAATTCCCAAGTTCACGTTGATTTTAGTCTTCAAACCTTCACCAACACCGTGAGCATCCAATGATTTGTGGTTTTTGTTCGCTGGAATAACCACATATCCTTTTTCAACTTTTTCTCTAAGAAATTCTACGTCTATGTTTTCTTTTTCCGCTACTCTTTTCATTTCTTTTGTAATGATTTTCTTCTTTGCAGCGTCTAATTGAGTTGTATATTCCATAAATACCTCCTATGTTGATTTGGAGACTGGAAAAAATAACGGATACATAACCCATGTATCCGCAAAAAACATTCTAAGTTCTTCCCTTCGCATGCATTATCATGAGCAGGTATAAGGGTTTCTAAAAAGATCTCAGCGTAAAGCACCCCCAGACTCCGAATATATTATAACACAAACTTTTAATTTAATTCTACAAGCTTGATTTTGTCGTTTTTCTTAATAATTCCGCCCTTTAAAACTTTGCAGAAAATTCCTTCCGTTGGCATAATACAATTGCCGACTTTTTGTTTAATCGCACAACCTTTGTGACATTCTTTTCCGATTTGTGTAACTTCTAGAACACATTCTCCAATCGTCAACACTTGACCGACAGGAAGTGTAAATAGTTCAATGTTTTTCGTTGTAATATTTTCAGCGAAATCTCCATCTTTCAAATCAAGACCCATTTCTCGCATTTTATTGATGGATTCTCCTGCCAAAAGCGACACTTGTCTGTGCCAATTTCCAGCATGTGCATCTCCAACCAATCCGTGATCCACTTTTAGTTCTGCAAATTCTACAGGAGTTTTCACAGTTCCTTTTTTCTCGCTGATATTCACATCGATGACAACTGCCTCATCACTGTCGACACTTCTGTTGTAAACGCCGCTTTTTCCGCCTTCTTTGTGAAGTAACTCCACATTTGTAATTCTCATTGAACGATCAATCGCCTTGCACATATCGTAAATCGTAAGAGCCGCCACACTTGCAGCCGTCAAACTTTCCATCTCAATTCCTGTTTTTGATTCGGTGTTTGATTGGACGAAAATATCTATAAAATCATCTGCTAATTCGAATTTAACATCAACACCTGTGATGAAAATATTGTGGCACATTGGAATAATTTCCGATGTTTTCTTCGCAGCCATAATCGCAGCAGTTTGTGCGACACTCAAAACGTCGCCTTTTTTGATGGATTTTTCTGTGATTTTTTGCATAGTTTCTTTTTTCATATAAATCCTACTATGAGCCACAGCAACTCTTTTAGTAGTTTCCTTTTCAGATACATCCACCATTCTTGGCAAACCATCTTCGTTAAAATGAGTTAAATCCACATTAACCTCCTATAGTATTCATATCCCTTTTGTTGAAGTTACCTTCTTCGAGATAATGTCTTTCTGGTTTATTGTATATTTCTTGTGTAATAATTTGTCGTATATCTTCATCATTTCGAATACAATCTTTCAAATTAATCGACTTATTAGAATGCAAACACATCAGCAAATTGCCCTTGCAATCCAGCCTAACTCTGTTACATTCTGAGCAGAATTTGTGAGAAATCGGATTGATAAATCCCACAATCGCACCATTTGGATTGGTGTAATATTCTGCGACCTTCGATTTTTGTGAATTGCTTTCAATTTTTTGAAGATTTCCGATCTTTTTGATAATTTCTTCGTTCGACACATAATCATCAGATTTTCCAATCGCTTCACCAATTGGCATCAGTTCGATAAATCTTACAATCACACCATTCTCTGCGAATTTCACAAAATCTTCTATCTCATCGTAGTTGAAATGTCTCATCACAACGGTGTTGATTTTAATTGGTTTTATATCCATTTGTTTTAATTTATCGATGGATTTCAGAACCTTTTTCAAATCTCCGCCGCGCGTTATGTCGCGAAATTTATCCGCATCCAAAGTATCAAGCGAAATGTTGAATCTGTCCACGCCGCTTTCCTTTAAATCTTCAGCCATGTCGTACAATTTAATCGCATTGGTAGTCATGCAGATTTCTTCAATTCCCATGTTCTTGATGCCTTTTACCAAATCCAATATTCCGTTTCTAACCAGAGGTTCGCCTCCAGTTAAGCGTACTTTTTTTATTCCCAAATCTTTGAAAACTTCAACGATTTTCAAAGTTTCATCTATACTTAGAATTTCGTCGTGATTCAAATGCGTGATTCCTTCTTCTGGCATGCAATATTTGCATCTCAAATTGCACTTGTCAGTCACCGAAATTCTCAAATAATCTATCTTTCTTCCGAGAGCATCTTTCATTTTACCACCTTTGTATATTATATCATATAACGCTTAGTGATAAAAAATTCCCCAACTTGATTTCTCAAATTGGGAAATTCGTTCAAATTATTCTTTTAATAAAAGTTCCTTTGCTTTTTCTAATCTTTCCTTCATAGAATTAATGTGAGATTCAGACACGTTATCTTGATCGGACAATCTTTTAATACCTTCTTGCAAAATATCAATTTCGTTGTCATAATCCTTCATGCTTCTGTACACACTGGCATAAGAGCTGTAAAGCGCAGGAGTGCACAATCCGTTTTCACGAGCAGTGTCGTAGTTTTTGATTGCAGATTGGAAGTGAGAATCCTTTCTGAATTTTTCTCCTTCGTTCCAATATCTCAAACCTTCTTTAGCACCCTTCGCTGGATCGTCCAAGTTTTTGATATCAAACACAGCAACTCTATTGTTGTGTGGGTGAATTACAACTTCTTTTGTAGTCTTGATTTTATTGAAAATCTCATCCAAGTTATCCTTGTTCTTTTCTTTTAATTTCTTCAACACATCCATCATGTGATATACAGGAATTTTCTTGGAAAGTTTTTGTTGGGCTTTGTCTTCGTATTCCTTAACCTTTGCAATGGAATCATCGCCAATGTAAATCCAAGCAGTTACATCATTTGCAAATTGATCATCGACGATTTTAATGTTTTCGTGTTCCAACAAAGATTTTGTTTGGTTCAAATATTTATCCAAATCATCCTTGTAAATGTTTGCGATAATTTCATCATCAACGCCCTTTTCAACTAAGTACACAGACTTCAAATTATCCAAGTCAACTTTTTCGAAATCATCATAATCCATATCCAAATAATGTTGTTCATATTCAGCAACATATAACACCGGCGCTTGTTCAAATCTGTAGTTTGGTGTAGTTTCTGACTTTAACAATCCCGATTTTCTAGTAATCATATTAGGAGTCACACGATTGATAATCACATTGTCAGTTTCTTTCAAAACTCTCTTCAACTCTTCTTGTTGCAAATCGCGAGCTTCATCTTCTTCCAAGTTGTCCTTGATGATTTTAGATTCCACATCCAATTTTTCCTTGATTCTTTCTCCGTGATAACTTTCAAATCCGAAAGACTTAGAATCTTCACCATAACCATAACCAACGTAGAAGATCTCCCCAGTGTCCTTTACACTCCATTCAAAAACATACCAATCATTTTTGTGAGCTTGACTGTTAGTTTCCTTTTCTTCTGAAGAAAAAACGCTTTTTAATTTATCAAATATACCCATAATATCCTCCAAATTTTAAATAATACGATACATCAAATAAAGTCCCGCTAAAATGATTAAAATGAAAAACAAAATATCGAAATCTCTGTTTTTAATCGCTGCCAACATCTCCAAAACCATTAGCATCAACACAATAGCTATAGAAGCATAGATGAAAATGCTTGATAACGGTGATATCAAAACGCTTACAAGTTTTGGATAACTCATTCTAAGTTTCAATTCCATAATAAATAGAATTACACCCACAATAATCGTCCTAAATTCGTATTTGTATAATTTGTTTCTCAATTTATTCATAGTAGTGCCTCCCAAGATGTTCTTTACATTACTTTGAATATACTTTTCTTTATTATACCATATTCGTTTTGTCCGAATAAAAAAACGCGAAATTTTTTTGCAAACTTTCACGATTTTTTCTATACAAATTAAAAATAACAAACCATTAATGCTAAGAATATCATACGGAACAAATTGTTTGATTTCAAATCGAAAAAATCCGTCAAAAATCGTACTGCGTAAACGAAGTGTGCTTACGATTTTAGGATTTTAAGATTATGAAATCTTCAATTTGTGGAGTCTAGATATTCGTGCATTAAGGTTTGTTATCCATTTTTTTTAGCATTAATGTTTTGCTATTAAATACTCAATATTTAATTTTTCATTTTATTCCAAAACTGGTGCCATTAGAACTTTTCCAGTTCCTCTATACACATTCACAAGTCCTTCACCGCTTGTCGCAGAACCTATCAATGATTTACCAGCTCTTTCAACTGTAAAATTCAATGAGCCACTCCAAGCAATCGCCATATTTCCATCTATCTTCAACACGTCATTGTCAAGCGTTATTTCAATCAATTCTTCTCTTGGTACATAAGATTCCAACGCGACAATTCCCGTTCCGTGAAGTCCTAAGTTGAATAGACCTTCTCCACCAGCAACAGCAGATGAAATATTGGATTGCATAATAGCTTTGTGTTCCAATTCAGAATCACAAGCCAAGAACAATCCATCTTCTATGATGATTTCATTGTCCCAATCATCTACATCCAACAATAAAATGTGCTTGTATGTCGGTTCCAACACCAAAAGCCCGTCGCCTGTGTATTCCGGTTTTATCGCACCTTCGCCAGTTACAGAACCACGCAAAGCTTTTTTGAAGAAATCTCCAGCTCCTTTTATTCCAGTAGTTGAGCTTACATTTCCAATCATCCATTGCATAGCACCTGCTTGCACAGTTATGTTTGATTTGGAAACATCGCACACCAATTGTCTTCTTCTGACATTCATTTCAGATGCGAAGTAAGAGCTTTGTGCTTGTTCGTAATCAACCGACAAATCCCTCTTGTATTCTACAACTTTAAACGCTCCATTTTGTTCCTTGATTATGACATCATCATTATCTTCAAAATTTTTAACTTTAAACATATAGCACCTCTTTTCATGAATATTATAACATATTGTTCAATTCGCTAATTTGCTTTTTGTAAAATTTGTTATATAATTACATCTTGGCTATTTTTAAACTTTATTATATAATTTTACAAAAGAAGGAGAGAACTATGAAAAAGAAAATATTAAGCACATCCCTTGCTTATGTAGCAGTGCTAACTGGTGCTGGACTTGCAAGTGGACAAGAAATCTTGCAATATTTCACAGCTTATGGCAAATCTGGTTTGTGGACTGCGCTATTTGTTTTGTTGTTGCATACATTTATTGGAGCGATTATTTTAGAGTTGGGTTCGTATTATTTTGCAGATGAACACAGCGATGTTTTGGACGAGATAGCATCCAAAAAATTCACTAGAATTTTCGACATTTTACTTATTTTGACAGGATTTATAATCGGATTCGTAATGCTATCAGGTGCAGGATCCAACCTCAACCAACAATTCGGACTAGCTCCATGGATAGGGTCTTTGATTTGCGCACTACTTGTAATTTTCGTGGGAATGATGGATTTTGAAAAAGTTACAAGAATTATCGGATCATTCACGCCAATTATCGTTGCGTTAATTTTAATCGCATCAGTCTATACAATTATAAAATTTGACGGAAGTTTTGACCAATTGGATCCAATTGCAAGAACTATTCCGAAAAATTTCGGCAATCCTTGGCTTTCTGTAGTGAACTATTTTTCATTGTGTATGATGGTTGGTTTAAGTACGGCGTTTGCAATCGGTGGCAATCACGTTTTATCAGAAGAGGCCAAAGTTAGTGGATTGTTGGGAGGATTTATCACAGGAACAGTAACCGCTCTTTTGGCAGTTGTACTATTCATGAGAGTCGACATATTAAAAGATGCAGATCTTCCAACACAAACTCTAATCGAAGAAATCAATCCAGTTTTAGGTTTGATAATGAGTTTTGTAATATTCGGAATGATTTTCAACACAGCTATCGGCTTGTATTATTCGTTAGCTAAAAGAGCTTCCAAGGACAATCCTACAAAATACAAAATGTATTTGATTGGATTTGTAACGATAGGATTTTTCCTAAGCTTTTTAGGATTCAGAAAACTTATCAGCATCACATACCCTATAATTGGTTACGCCGGAATAATTTTGATAATATTTTTGATTTACGCATACATCAGAGATTTTCAAAAAATCAAAAAAGAATCCAAAAGAAGATTTAAAATTTTAGATTTATTGGAAAAGAAATATGACGACGATCAACATTACAGTAAAAAAGATGCCAGAAAAGTAAAATCCATGATTGAAGATTCTAACCTGGACAACAAAGTTTTGAAAGAAGAAATGGAAACAATGGCTGAAGAAAATCAATCAGACGATACTACAGAAGATACGGAAGAATAATTTACGGGCTACTATATCGGTAGCCTTTTTTATTTGAAATTTTGTAAATTAGAAAATCCTCTGGCTAAGAATATCATACGAAACAAATTGTTTGATTTCAAATCGAAAAAATCCGTCAAAAATCGTACCGCTTTAGCGTTAGCCTGCTTACGATTTTAGGATTTTGAGATTTAGAAATCTTCAATTTGTGTAGTCTAGATATTCGTGCTAGAGGATTTTTCTAATTCTTCGTGCCATATGATTTCTTGCTTCTCTTAATTAATTTTATTTGTTATTTTCTTGCATCATATTTTCATAAGTGTTATACTAGTTGAAATATTTTAAAGCGAGGAGATAATATGAAAACCAACAAAAAATCATTACTGAATTTTCTGATTCCATCGATTATCGGGATAATCATCTTCATGATACCCGTAAAATTCGATGGCGAATGGACTATAATCGTCAAAATTTTCGCTGATTTTATAGCCAAAACCATCGGCGATTATCTGCCAGCACTTTGCACAATAATAATTACGATATCTTTTGTGATGAGTGTTTTGGCAAGTTTCAATGTAAAATTCATCAAAGAAAACAAACTTTTAGATCAAACATTTTCTGTAACGCCTGTGTGGCTAGTACTTAGAATTCTAGGATTTATAGTCGTGTGGATGGTAGTGTTGAAGGACAAGCTTAACCTTGGGCCGTTTTTCGACATGATAGTTGCCGATGAATCTGCAACATTTATACTCAACGATTTGTTGACATCACTTGTAATTATTTTCGTAATAGCCAGCATGCTTCTACCACTTTTATTAGATTTCGGACTTTTGGAATTTATCGGTGCGATTTTCACAAAAATAATGCGTCCAGTATTTTTAATTCCTGGACGTGCCGCAGTAGATTGCATCACAAGTTGGATTGGAGATGGAACATTGGGTGTCATGCTAACTGCAAACCAATACGAATCTGGATATTATTCTGCAAAAGAAGCTGCAATTATTTCTACGAATTTCTCTGCAGTTTCCATCACATTCAGCCTTATCGTTTTATCCCAAGTTGACATGGTCGACTATTTCGGAGTGTACTACCTTTTGGTCTGCTTAGTTGGAATTGTCTGTGCAATTATAGTTCCAAGAATTCCACCATTGTCACTCAAAAAAGACGACTACGTAGTAAAATCTAATCATGATAACGAAGATATTGCAGAAAATTATTCTTCATCGGTACAGTACGGACTAGATTTGGCAATCAAACGTGCAGAGTCTCACAAAGGAATCGGAGAATTTTTGAAAAACGGAATCGAAAACGCATTTGGAATGTGGTTTTCAGTAATGCCGATTGTTATGATAATCGGAACGGCATCACTTGTACTTGCAAACAACACGCAAGTTTTCGAAATCTTGGGCAAGCCTTTCTTGCCACTGTTGAACTTCTTAAAAGTTCCAGAAAGTTTGGAAGCATCCAAGACAATGATTGTAGGATTCAGCGACATGTTCACACCATCTATCATAGCCGCAAGCACAATTCAATCGCAAATGACCAAGTTCATCGTAGCGACAATCTCCGTAACGCAATTGATCTACTTATCAGAAGTCGGTGGACTAATCCTCGCATCGTCAATTCCTGTAAACTTGTTCGAATTATTCGTCATATTTATCGAACGAACAATAATCTCGCTTTTGATAGTAGCACCAATCGCACATTTGTTGTTTATGTAAACGAAAACCAGAGAACGTACAATTCTCTGGTTTTTTTGATTTATTCTATTGCCCACGTAACAGTAACAGTGTCTTGCACATCAATTTCATCGGCCTCAATGTCTATGTCATAGCTTGACGCCGCTTTACAAACCATCAAATCATCCATCGGCGAAGAATATATATCAATTTCTCCCCACGAATAATCTATGTTTAGTATTTCCTTCAACTTCACACCAGAAGCCTTCGCCAACACCTTTGCCTTCGTCGTAGAATCTTCTACAGCTTTTTCTAGCAAATCATTCTTGACCTTTTCCTTGTCCTTTACAGTGTGATTGATTTCAAACTTCACTTTTACATCGCAATTCGCCAATTCGTACAGAACTTTCCCCAGTATCTTATTGTCATTTTCAAACTTAATATATGTGCGATGTTCGTATTCGTAACCTACGAACTTTTCCTTATAGTCGTCGTTTTTGTCACGATAGCTCTCGTATTTAGAATCAATCGAAAAATATGTCGTCTTCAAATCCTTCGGATCGAGCCCCGCATTTTTCAAAGCGTCTCGTAAAATCCTTGTGTCTTGTGTCGATTGTTCAATAGTTTCGTCGTAATTCCAGCGCAAACCCTCAGCCTTTATCATAATCTTGATAGTGTCAGGCTTCACCGAAATCTTGCCCTTACCCTTTACACGAATAGTTCTTTCCATAATAATCTCCTTTTGCTGATAAATTTATCCTACAACCTCGCCGATGTAAACACTTCTAAAGAATAATCTATGTATTAATTACTCAAATAATTATTTCTTCTCCTCTAATTTTTTAATACCGCCATCTCCAAGTTTTTTAAGTGATAACAATTGTGTTCTTGCAAGTTTTCTAAGTTCTACCATTCTATCTTTTTGATCCACACCTTTTCCAATAAGAATTGCATTATAACTTTCCATATTTGCAAGCACAAGTAATTCATTCAAGCTTGCATAGTCTCTCATATTGCCTTTTAAATCCGGATTTTCTTCACGCCACTGTTTTGCTCTCTTGTTAAATAAGGCAACATTAAGCATATCTGCTTCACTTGCGTATTTAAAAGATAATTGTTCATTAGTTAGGTCTTTTAAGAGATATTCTTTTATTGCATCTGTATGAATTTTGTAATTAATCTTGGAAATTTCTCTATGAAGATTCCAAGTTAATGATAGCTTTGAATTTTCATCTTCCTTCAATCTTTTATAGTCTTGAATAATATAAAGCTTAAACTCTGGAGAAAGCCAAGACGCAAATTCCATTGCTATATCGTAATGAGCATAAGTTCCTCCATATCGGCCCGCTTTTGAAACTATACCTATGGCATCTGTAGATTCTATCCATTTTCCTGGGGTCATTGTGAATCTATTTAGGCCTGCTTCATTTCTAAACGTGTCGAATTGCACACGGTTAAAATTTGGATTATTCAAAACTTCCCATAATCCTATAAATTCAAGGGTGTTTCTATTTCTCATCCAATTTTGAATAACAAATCTTGGATCATCTGTGTTTTTATATCTTGCTATATCCGTTAAGCTTATATAATCATTTTTAAAATCTTCAGTATATACTTGAATTGAAAATCCCTTAGCAGAAATTTGATTTTTCTTGATTTTCGGCAATTTACTCCCTCCTTATGTTGGTGAACTCTTTACAATTTCAAATCCAAGGTTAGCTCCTGTTATGTTATCCATGTGATTACCTGCTATATTTTCATTCTTGTTTATTAATCATTCTTACCTATTATTATACCAAAATGAGTTGGTAAATTCAGTATTGTAGCTGTTTCTCTGTACAAAAAATAGAGCGAAAGTTTGATTTCTTTCGCTCTGATTTTAAAATTTTTGAAAAATAAATTATTCTTCTCCAAATATATCCAAGTTTTCTATGAATCCATTTTCTTTCCACCACGTTGCGACATCAACATCGTATTGTTTTGTGTCGTAATCTATGTCGATTGCTTCGAGGTCATCTAGTTCACGATCCACTTCGAACAGATGTAGCTTGCCTTTTACTGAAAATGGAACGATTGGGATTACGCGGTTGAATATCCACGAATATCCTTCGAATGTTTCATCATCATCTAAGAATGCATCTGCTCTGTCAGTTTCGTCGTTGTATTTGCGAATGTCGGACAATTCTGCAATTGCGATTGCGTGTCCATTCATGAGCGATGTTCTTTCGAATTTGTTTCTGGCATTAGATGCGCAAATCAATATCCATCCACGATAATCTGTTTTCCAACTGCGAAGTTCAATCCATTTGTATCCCAAAGCAATCATGGTTGCGTAAAATGGTTGTATACTTAGTGCTTTCATTTATGTTTCCTCTTCTTAAATTTTCTTATGTAGAAAAATCGGATTTGATTGTTCAAACCCGATTTATCGTTAAATATTAGTTGTCACTTCTTGCGAATCCGTTTTTCATTTCGCAGCTTGCTGTGAATAAAACGTCGTGAAGTAATTTGTCTGTTTTTTCTTTCAAGAAATCTGCCATTTCTTGGTTTGCTTTTTCAAGTAACTCATGAACATTACCTGAGTTTTTAGCAAATTCTTCGTCGTATTTGTTGATGATTTCGTTGGATTTGGATTGAACTGCTCCTTGATATCTTTCGATAAAGATTGCTGTTTTGTTGAAGTGTGCATCGCAAAGTGCAGCTATGATTCTGTTAGCCCAGTAGAAGTTTTCTGATGTTGCCTTTACTACTTGATCACCTACATAGCTTGGTGTTGTTTCTACGTTTGCGTAGAATGCAACGGCTGCGTTGAATGCGTTGCTACCGAATGATAACCATTGAATTGCTCTGATTTCTTCTGGCGCGTAAGGTCTTATTTGTGTAAAATGAGTTACATTGTCACGGCTAATTCCCAATGGACGATACATTCCACGGTAGTTTGGATCTCCGTGTTTTGCGTAGCAATCGTAAGGTGTTCCTTCGTAGTGGCTGGACAATATTGTCTTCATATCTTCAACTGTGATTTTTCTTTCTGGTACCATTGCCCATGGCAAATCATCAGATTCTGGTGTAAAATCAGCGTCAACTCCATCCCAAATCAATGTGTTTGGATTGAAATATCTAAGCATAATCCATGCTCTTGGTGTGTTGTATGTGTGATCTGAATGATCATGAGATCCGTATGCTAATCTTGGATTTACATAATCTTCTTGATCTAAGAATAGGTGATGTTTTTCGGACCATTCTTTCAAATCTTTTGAACACATGAATTCTTTTTGTTCGCCGTAAGCATCATCGAAATCAAAATAATCAATTCCCAATTGGTTTGGCATTACAACGTATGCATCATCAGGAACTCTTCTTGCCATCCAGTGATGTCCACCGATTGTTTCCAACCACCAAATTTCGTCAACATCTTGGAATGCAATTCCGTTTGATTCATAAGTTCCGTGTTCTTCTAATAATTTTCCTAATCTTTCAACGCCTTCTCTTGCAGAGTTGATGTAAGGAAGAACAAGAGTTACGAAATCTTCTTCTCCAAGTCCACCGAATTTTTCATCTTTTGTTGGAGATTGAATCAAAGGATCTGCTCCTTGAACTCTTGGATTAGTAGTGATCGTTTCAGTAGCGCTCATTGAAATATTTTTTTCGTTAACGCCTGATGCCGCCCAATCTCCTTCAAATGTGTCAGAGTTTGGAAGTGCTGTGTATCTCATAGGATTATCAGGTAAATCCACCTTGCATCCTGATAAAACTGATTCGTATTTTCTTGGTTGATCTTCTGGTTTTACAACTATAAATCTCTTAGCTGTAAAAATTCCAGAAGGAGAATCTTCACTTCTTGAAATAATTGTGGAGCCGTCAAAGCTCGCTTCTTTACCTACTAATAATGTAGTACATGCCATAATTACATACCTCCTTAAATGTGATATTCTTTTTTAATATCCAATATCATTATACCCCTTTTTTATATTTTTTACACAGAAAAAAGAAAAAAGACTATCGTTTTTTTGATAGTCCTTTTGATTTTATTCCTCTTCGTTTAATGCATCGATTGTATCATCAGTCAATCCCTTTAATTTTTCGACATAGTTTGCATCGTGATTTTTCTTAGGAATCAATATTATCCTGTCGTTTTCAAGTTCACACTCAAATATATCTCCAACTCTTAGGTCGTATTTTCTCATTAATATATCTGGTATTGTAATTTTGTTTCCTTTTTCTACTTCGAAATTCATATTATCCTGCCTTCTTCTGTAATGTTGTGTTTACTTTATTTTAGCATTATTTCTTGAATTTGAAAAGTTTTTCCTATTTGGTTGTTTAATTTTTGAATATGCTACGAAAACTATCATTCCTATAACTGCATTTACTACGATTGCTCCACCTGGTTTAATATCAAATTGATAAGATTGAACTATTCCCAACATCATATACAAAATACCGAGTATTATCGTTATGATGTATGTTTTCTTGTAGCTTTTTGCAATTATGAGTGCTGTGGCTACGGGAAGTACAATCAAAGATGTCACCATCAACGCTCCAACGATTTTGACTGCAAGAGCTATAGTAATCGCTGATAAAAAAGTAAATATTGCATTAATTCGATTTACTTTCACCCCAGCAAGACGAGCGATGTTTTTGTCGATAGAAATAGCCAATAGTCCGGAATATTGCGATATAGACACCACTAAAATTAATATAAAAATCACAGAAATATTTATCACATCTCTGTTTGTTACAGAAGAAATGCTTCCGAAAAGATACGATTCAAATGAGTTTCCTCCAGGAGCAAAATCAGATAATATCGCTGCAATTCCAAGTCCCGTACTCATTATGACAGCAGTTGCCATATCTCCGTATTGCGGAAATTTTTTTCTGATTAATTCTATTAAAAATGCTGCTACAACACAAACTATTGCAGAGCCTACTAATGGGTCGAATCCTAAAATAAGTCCAAGCCCAACTCCACTAAGAGCAGTATGAGAAAGCGCATCTCCTATCATAGATGTTTTACGATTGACCATTATTATTCCAATCATCGGAATCATTATCGAAAGCATCAATCCTGCTACCAATGCTTTTCTCATAAACGCAAATTCTAGCATTTTACAAGCCTCCCTTCAATCATTTCGTATTGTGTTCTTTCAATATCCAAAGCTTCTATTTCTTTTATTTCGTGAGTTACCATTATTACAGTTATGTTGTAATCTTTGTTGAGTTTAGCAATTGTTTTTATAAATTTCTCTTTGTTTTCTTTGTCAACACCTGCAGTCGGCTCATCGAGTATCAAAAGTTTCGGCTCGTTAATCATCGCCCTGCAAATCATAGCTCTTTGTTGAAGTCCTCCCGACAATTCATTTACAGGACGATTAATATATTCTTTCATACCCATTTCTTCCATAATTTTCCTAGCTTTATCGTAATGCTTTTTGCGTGCGACTTTAATTAGCCCAAAATCTTCATACAAATTTAACGTTACAAGCTCCAAACAAGTAATCGGAAACGCTATTTTGTTTACAATATTTATTTGAGGAACATATCCTATATCTCGATAGCTCTTGTAATCTTTAATATTTTTATCTAAAACTTTGATTTCTCCGTCATCAGCTTTTAACTCTCCTAGCATTAATTTCAATAAAGTTGATTTACCACTTCCATTTCCTCCCAAGATTAAAGCCATTTCTCCTTGATTTATCTTCAAATTCAAATCTTTAAGCACCAAATCTTCATTATAACCAAAGTTTAAGTTTTTAATAGTTACTGCATTCATTTATACACCTGCCTTTTTCATAGATTCGTATAAGTTTTTCAAATTCATCTCAATTAATTCGATATATCCTTGATTATTGTCCTGTTGCTCTTTTGTTATAAATTCCATCGAAGCCAAAGGCTTTATATCTCCTCCCAATTCTTCCGATAAAGTCTTCGCTTCTTTAGGAGGTTTTCCATATTCATAAAATACCGTAGTAATATTTTTTGTTTTCGCAAAATCCACGGCTTTTTTTATTGTTTTAAGACTTGGACTTTCCATGCTAGTAAGACCTTCTAATGGATACTGAGTAAGCCCAAAATCCCTCGCTATATATGCATAAGCGTAATGTGTTACCAAAAAGCTTTTGTTGTCTAATTTACTAAATTTTTCTTTGTATTCTGCGTCAATGTCTGTCAATTTATCAACGTATTTCAATTTATTTTTTCGATAAATTCTCTCGTTATCTGGGTATTTTTGTATCAATTTGTCTTGGATACTATTCAAATATTTCTTTGCATTTACGACAGATAACCATGAATGTGGATCGTAAGTTATCTTGTCAAATCCTGACGAAGAACCTTCCATTACAGGCTTTAATTTGCCCTCATCTTGAAGCAATTTACCGTTAGTATCTTGTAAATAATACGGTAGCAAATCTTCACTTATTCTGTCCGATACGAAAATCCACTTACCATCATCTTTTATATTGTAAAATATCTCTCCAGATTCATGACCCATTTCAAGGCCATATACTTTTCCTTCTTCAACATCGAAAGTGTTTTTTTGGTGAACAATCTCACCTTTTTGATTCATAATTTCCTTAGCTTTTTTCACCAATTCTTTTTTGTCTTCTCCATTGTATTTGAGGAACGCAACTCTCATAATATCTTCATGAGTATGCCCAAAATCTATTTTTCTTTTTCCCTTTGTTAAGTCCAATTGTGCCATATATTGAAAATCGCCCCTTGCAGCAGCTCCTTTATACGTGATTAGCTCTACAGAATCCGACAACTTCAAAATATCCAAATTAGGCAAATTCTCGTGCACCTTGTCTACCCAATGTTCCATATTCGCACCATTTACAACCAGCAAATCTGCATCGGCAAGTTTTTTCATATCTTTAGCAGACGGCTCCCACAAATGAGGCTCCTTATCCACAGGCATAAAAGTTCTCACCTCAACAGTATCTCCTGCAATCATCTTCACCAAATCATGCACAGGAAAAAACGATGTGTAGATAACAGGTTTTCCCGAAGATTTTTTCGTGTGATTGGAACATCCCGCAAACAAAACCATGCACAAGGCTAATAGAAAACTCAAAAATCTCTTTTTCATCTAAATTCTCCTTTTCAAAAATCAAAGGACAGGTCGTCCCTGCCCTTTGTCAATTTCATATTCCAACCTTATTCTTCGATTTCTCCGATAATTTGTTTATCAGTTGTGTTTGGTTTTACGAAAGTTGGGAACCAGCCTTCCTTTGCAAATAATTCTTCCTTGTCATTACCATATCTCATGTGGAAATGTGTCAACTCTTCTTCGCCGTGAATTGGCATCATCAACAAAACTTTATATTTTGCATTAGAATCCACAGCTTCAAAAACATCCCATTCTAGCATGTGTGATCCATGTTTTACAGCCTTTTTTTCCACAAATTTGTACTCAGTTTCAGCTATTTTATCTCCATTTTCTGAAGGGATTTTACTTGTGAATGTAATCTTGTTTCCGTCGATTTTCAATCCATTGAATTCACATTTTCTTTTTTCAAGATAATCTGCTTTTGCTTTTTTCTCATCAATATTTTCTTTTTTTGCTAAAGTTTTGTAAGCACCTTGAACTTCTGGTTTTTCCAAATAGCTTCCCATGTTGTTCCATTCTCCGTCCCAATCAGACAAGCTTACTTCTTCCTTTTTGTCCTCAGTTTTTTCAGTAGCCTTGCTGTCTTCTTTTTTATCTTCTTGTTTTTGCTCAGCTTGTTTTGTGTTTTCTTTCGGTGCATCTTTTTGTGCTCCACAACCATTCAGCAATAACGCCGCTGACATCACTCCAACTATAGCCATCAATTTTAATTTATTCATATCAATACTCCTTATTTATATTTGTTAGTACGAAAATACAAATAGTTATTAATCTCTCAAAACAAATTCGAATGCATTCTAATTTTATTAACTAATTAACTTACTACAATAAAATTTGGTTTTCTATTCTATCTTCCCTATTCAATTTTAAATATGTAATAAGTTTATTTGAGAATTAAAAACTTATTTAGTTGCAAATTACGTCTAATCTGCAAAATCAATTGTAAAAATCATCCTACTAACTTTATCCAAATAAATAATAACATTATTTTTTTATTCTGTCAATAATGATTATCATTTGTATTTAGATTTTTTCAATCAAAAAATCGGACTTGAATAATCAAATCCGATTTGTGATGTTCTATTTATCTTGTTTATTCATTGTGCAACAGTCTAATCTTTCTTCACCGAAAGTATTTTTGTTTTCGTTGCCCAATTTTTTTAAAAATTCTTCAAAATTTCTTTTTATTTTACTAAAAATTTTCATTTAATCACTACCTTTTTAGTTTCAATGTCAACTTGTTTACATTTATATTATACACCTATTGAGTTTCATTTTCAAATTCCAAAAAAATTTGACGTGATTAGAAGTTTAAATTATAATATTAGTAGTTACAGTTCATATGTTTTGAATTTGAACTTCTAATTTCATTTATGGAGGAAATCAATGAGCTTTGGTGCTAAATTAAAACAACTTAGAGAAGACAGGGGTCTTACTCAGACAGAACTTGCGGACAAGCTTGGTGTTACTTTGAAGACTATAAGTAACTACGAAACTAAAGGCACTCGTCCACGCACGCAAGATATGTACAAAAAAATTGCCGAGTTTTTCAATGTTGACATCAATTTTTTGTTGACTGTGGAAGATAATTTCGTGCTGGATTCTGCTAAAAAATTCGGATATTCTGGTAAAAAAGATGCGGAGAATTTGGTGGATAATTTGTCGGGACTTTTCGCTGGAGGTTCTCTTCCTGAAGAAGACAAGGACAAACTTTTCAATGCGATTGCTGAGGCGTATTACGAAGCCAAATTAGAGAATAAAAAATACGGAAAAAACAAGAATAAAAGGTAGTCTTATGTACAATAGATGGATATATGATAAGGTAAATAGTTTGGTTGAAAAATACCACACCAGAAATCCCGATGAGCTTTTGGATTTGTTGGGAATTAAGCTTCATTATATCGATAGTCCGTCCAAACTTTTGGGAGTGTATCAAGTAATTCTTAGAAATAGGGTTATTTTGATTGCGAACAACATCGGAAGTTTGAAAAAAATCGTACTAGCTCACGAGATTGGCCATGACCAACTCCACAGGAAATACTGCATTGATGGTCACGCTTTTCACGAGAACAAGGTGTTCAATCCTACCGATGTTTTTGAAAACGAAGCGAATATTTTCGCGGCGCATCTTTTGATTTCTGATGAGGATTTGATCAAAACGATGCGCGAGTACACTGACGACAAGACTATGGCGTACAAGTTAGGTGTGGATATTAATTTGTTGAATTTGAAAATATCTGAAATGGTGAAGCTGAACAAGTTTCCTGCAGATATTTTCTATATTGAAAACCCAAAATCTACGTTTTTGGAAGATTATAGTCCGTTGGATGACGAGTAAGGAGGTTGTTATGGGACTTATAGATTACTCTTTGGAGCCAAAATCTGATATCGCTTTTGTGGATATCAAAAGTTTTTATGCAAGCGTTGAATGCGTCAAGAGAAATCTGAATCCCTTGACAACTTCTCTTTGCGTCATGAGTAATTCCGACAATGCAAGTGGGCTAATTCTTGCAAGCTCTCCAACTTTCAAGAAAGTTTTTGGAAAGAAGAATGTCGGTAGGGCTTTTGATTTGCCTTTTCACGTCTGCGATAGGAAGTTTAACTTCCAATCAGCTCTCAGACAGAATTTACCTATCACCGATTCATATGTAAATTACATCGAAACGTGGGCGAAAAACACCATCATCGTCCCTCCTCGAATGGCATTGTACATTGAGGAGAATTTGAAAATCCAGAAAATTTTCATGAATTACGCAGCGAAAGACGAGATTCTTCCCTACTCTATCGACGAGGGATTTATCGATTTGACAACTAGTTTGAACTATTTTATCCCCGATAAAACAATATCTCGCAAGGACAAGTTGGATTTGATATCTTCTAGGATTCAAAATGAAATCAAAAACAAAACCGGTTTGTACTCTACAGTTGGAATGAGTAATTCCAATCCTCTGTTGGCAAAACTTGCGCTGGACAACGAAGCGAAGAAAACTGTGAATATGAGGGCAAATTGGTCTTACGAAGATGTAGAACAAAAAGTGTGGAGTATTCCTGATTTGACAGATTTTTGGGGAATCGGTGAAAGAACGAAAAGAAGGCTGAATAAATTGTGTATTTTTTCGGTGAGAGATCTCGCAAATTCCAATCCAGATATTTTGAAACGAGAATTCGGAATTATGGGCGTGCAGTTGTGGTTTCACGCGAACGGCGTAGACGAATCCAAAGTCACACAACCTTACAAAGGAAAATCCAAGGGACTGGGCAATTCACAAGTTCTTCCCAAAGATTACTACAAGAAAAGTGAAATCGAAATAGTTCTCAAAGAAATCGCAGAACAAGTTGCTATAAGAATTCGACGAATCAGAAAGAAAGCGACTGTGGTGTCGATTTATGTTGGATATTCCTACAAGGAAAACAAAAAATCCATCCACGCACAAAAAACCATCTCCCCTTCCCAATCAACAGCAGAACTCACAGAACATGTCATGGCTTTGTTCCATCAAAAATATCAGGGAGGATCTGTGAGAAGACTTGGTGTTAGCTACGAAAATTTGGTGGATGAAGCGTGCATATCATTTTCACTTTTCGAAGACATTGAGAAAATAGAAAAACAGAAGAATTTGGAATCTGCAATCGATGAAATCAGAGACAAATACGGATTCACTTCCATTCAAAAAGCGACATCTCTCATGGAAGGATCGCGTGTAATCGAACGAAGCAAACTAATCGGCGGCCACTGCGGCGGAATGGACGGTACTTATGATTATTAGAAATTATCTTCCCTACAAATCTGCCAGGGAATATTGCGACAGAAAAATGGCGAAATGGATGGGATTTTTCCTGTCAGAACACACGACAGCACTACATTCGATGACTGAAAATATAAGCGTTCAATCGTTGAGTGCGAGTAGTTTGCTTTTACTGATAAGCCAAGCTTTTCTGAATGATTTCACAGTCGAAATATTTATCCACAACAACAAATCATACGTCGGTACAATCTACGATTTTTTCGAAGACAAGATATATTTTGAATGCGACAATCAAATGATAGAGATAAAATTCAGCGAGATTTTGAACATTAATTTGATGGAGTAGTTATGAATACATTACACAAAAACACATTTCAATTCGATTATTTTTCGGACAATTTCATAGCTTTTGAGAAGGACTTTTACAAATACGCAAACATCAACGTGCCTCTTACTTTTCTTACAGACGACATTTTGGAACACATGGTCACTACAAAAAGTGATTATTTTAGGATAAATGCGAAAAACTGCAAAGATAATCGCGACCATTATTTTATCTTCAGGAAAAGTTTCGTAAAAGAAAACAAATCCATAATCCTTTTTCAATATGTCGGTCACAAAACGCAATCGGAACTTAAAGATTTGTAGAAATTTTATTTACTTGTGTTGTAAAGTTGCGGTTTTGCTTTGTAATTTCAAACGCAAAAACCCTCATGAACGAATATTTTTCGTACATAAGGGTTTTTTAGTGCAGACTATTACTGAAATTTATTGTCAAAAACTAAAGTCTTTCTAGAAGTGATTTCACAAATTCGTAAGTTCTTTGTGTAGATTCAATTGAAAGTCTTTCCTTAGGACTGTGAACGTCTTTCATAGTAGGTCCGATGGATATCATTTCCATGTCTGGGAAAGTATCTATGAATACTGCTGGTTCCAATGCTGCGTGAACAACTTCAACCTTCATTTCTTTTCCAAACAAATCTTTGTATGTTTCAAGCGCCAAGTTTCTCAAATCAGACTCTTTTGCAAATGCCCATGGTTTGTAATAATCTTCCTTCTTAACTTCAAATCCATATTTTTCGTAAACTTTTGACACATCCTCAGTGTGTGCATCAAAAGTTTCTGGGTTTGAACTTCTAAGAGAAATGGTTACTTTCAACACATCATCTTTGATTTCAAATATCGCCAAGTTGTTGGAGCATTCAACGATATCTGGGTATTCCTTCATCATGCTGTACACTCCGTGAGGAACATCTTCTATGAAAGATAAGATATCGTCCTTGTCATTTTCATCCAAAACTTTTTCAGCGTGATCGCATTTTTCGATTTTAACTCTCATATCCTTATCCAATGGATATTTTGCAATCAAATCAGAAAAATCAATATTGTAATCATCTTCGTTAGAGCTGAACACAACCTTCGCATCTCTTGGAATAGCGTTGTGTTTTGTTCCACCTTCTATGCTAACAAGTGCTACAGGAGATTTTTCTTCGATTAATTTCAAAGCTTCACGTGCAAACTTGATGGAGTTACCTCTTTGTTGGTGAATTTCCATTCCTGAGTGACCACCAAGCATGTTGTTGATGTTCATCACGAATGTGTTTTTCATTTTATTGTCTACGTAATTTAGCTTTTTCGTACCAATTATATTGTGTCCGCCTGAACAACCAGACAACAAAATCCCTTCAACTTCGGCGTCAATATTCAAAAGTTTTCTACCTTTGATGTTTTCCCTCTTCAAAGCTCTTGCACCAACCATTGTAGTTTCTTCATTAGTAGTAACCAATAATTCAAGCGCTGGATGCTTAGCGTCCTTGTCTTCCATAATTGCAAGACCAATTGCACTTGCAATACCATCATCTGCACCCAAAGTAGTGCCTTCTGTTTTAACCCAATCACCGTCAACAACTAGTGGAATAGGATCTGTCAAAAAGTCGTGTTCAACTCCATCAGCTTTTTCTGCAACCATATCCATGTGCCCTTGAATTACAACTGAAGGATGATCCACATAATCAGGATGAGCTGGTTTTCTGATAATAATGTTGTTGCTTTCGTCTTGAATAGTTTCAAGTCCCAAATCTTTTCCAGTCTTGTACAAGAAATCACTCACTGCTTGTTCATTTCCAGATTCTCTAGGAATTTTAGTCAATTCTTCAAAATAATGAAACACTCTTTCCGGTTTTAAATTTTCTAACATATTTTCTCCTTTTTGTTCAAATTACTGTTCAAACAAACACATTCTTTGAGATTAACCCAAAGAATGTGTTCAAATTTCTAAATTAATGTAACAATATTCCCGAAAGAATACCGTAGTAGTTACCAATTACATAACCTAACGTACCTACCAGAAGTGCTGGAACGATAAGTTCTGTCCAACCTTTTGATACAGCCATTGCTGCTGCAGTAGTTGGTCCACCGACATTCGCATTTGATGCGATAATGATTTCTTCGATGTTGAATTTGAAAAGTTTTCCAAATATCAATGAAACTATTAAGTTGATTAGTACAACGATTAATGCGAATACTAATAACAATGGAGATTCTCTCAAAATTAGTCCTATTGATGCTGGAGCTCCGATAACTGCGAAGAACAAATAAATCAAGAAAGTACCAATTTCTTGGCTGCCTCTGATTGATGAAATTTGTTTAGGGAATACTGATGCAATTATCATAGTAAATGTAGTCATTAACAAATATTTATTTCCCAATAATCCACCCAAAATTGCACTTACAGCGCCTTCGCCTTTGAACAAATCTCCAAATACAGTAGCTAATTTGTCAGAAATGGCTACGATAACAAATGATAATGCAACTGTGAAAGCAATGTCTTTAAGAGAGATTTCTTTTGCTCCCCAATATTTTGCAGCCATAGTTTTGTTAGCTTCCTTATCAGATTCTGATTGTTCTTCCAATGCGTTAACAAGAGGCATCTTGTAATGTTTTTTGATAACAGCCATCGTTGGAAGAGCCATCAATGTGAAGAAATATAAAGCCATAAGTAAGTTATCTGCAACTAATGCAGCTGATACAGTTGCTCCAGGAACCTTGTATTGTTGACTCATTGCAACGAAGTTTACTGAACCACCAGTATAAGTACCCACAAACATTGGAACGATATCGTTCAAAGCAGGAATTGCATTCTTCAAAGCAAAGTATGCGACAAATCCACCCAAAATTGTTCCAATACCACTTAATAAGTAAATAATTAAAACTCTTCCTGAATCTCTACCAATTTTTTTGATATCAGCGTTGAATAACAACATTGGTACAGCCAAAGGAACTACATAACCCCACACAGCATCGTAAACAGGTGCTTCTGTTGGAATAATTTTAAGGTTTGACAAAATTAAAGTAAAAGTCAAAGCCAAAATACATCCTGTAACCTTACTTGCCCATGTATATTTTTGTTCCAAATATATTGCAAGAGCAGCACATGATGCCAACACAGCCCAAAGTATCCAAGTACTTTCGGCACTAATAAATGATCCCATAAGAATCCTCCTTCAAAATATTTTATTTAATTAAATTATAATACTAATAAATAAATTATGCAAGTGTTTTCTTAGAGTTTATCATTGAAATCACAAGCAATTTACTTGCTTTTAAATCCACATCTTTACGATAATTTTCCGTTAAATTCAAATCATATTTGCGTTAAATGTGAAAATGTTTTTGTTTACACAAATAAAAAAGGCATTAGATTAACTAATGCCCTCAAATCTATTTTTGAATCATCGTGTTAAGCACAATAATATCCGTTTCCTTCATGCCTTCCTTGGCAACATAACCGATGCTTCTGATAGTTTCTTCGATATCATCTTTTAACAAACCATCTCCGGCTTCGAAATTTCTATTATTTTTAGCCAAATAATATCCAGAAATTCCCGCATCGACAGCTGTGGCGATTTTTGCAGCACAAGATGCCTTCGCACCGTCACAAATCATACCTGATGCAATCATCAAAGCATTGCCGATTGTTTTTTCAATCAAATCCAAATCCTTAGTTTCCATGTAGCAAATTCCAGCCCCAGCAGCAACTCCCGCAGAAGTAACCCCGCAAAACGCTGAAAGTCTACCGATAAATCTCTTGATGTGAAGTGCAGTCAAGTTTGTAACCAAAAGCCCACGGTACAAAGTTTCCCTGTCGTAATTTTTTTCATTCGCAAACACAACCAAAGGCATCGTGCAAGTTATACCTTGGTTTCCACTTCCTGCGTTAATCACAACTGGAAGAGAACATCCACTCATACGCGCATCTGACCCAGCTGCAGCTCTTGCCTTAGCTTTCGTTCTGATAGAATCATCTTCATCCATCAAAATCTTGCCCATTGCAACTCCCCATTTTCCAGTCAAACCTTCATCGGAAATATCAGAATTCAAAGTAATTTGTTTTTCCAACAAATCCTTAACCTCATCCAAGTCCACATTGTTTGCGTATTCAAAAATATCCTTCACAGAAAGTTCGTCGTAATTTTCGTATTCTGGTGTGTGAGTGTAGCAATTATCAATATGTATTACTTCGTCGTTTTTAGTAACCTTCACTATATTTGTGTGTTTGTTTTTGATCTCAACATCCACAGTATTTCCATTGTCGTCCTCTGCTACGATTTCTATGTCTAAGTTTTCCACGCCTTCTTTTAAGCTAACAGTGATGATGTCCTTTGCCATCAAATCTTTCGCAGCCTTAATATCATCTTCTGTAACCTTTGACAAAACCTCAAGTCCAAGACAAGAATCTCCCGCAACAGTTCCAATAGCAGTCGCAGCTTCCACGCCCTTCATACCATTAGTGTTTGGAACAGTAACGCCCTTAACATTTTTGATGATGTTTCCTGAACACATAACCTCTATCTTACATGGAATAACCCCCAAAACTTCCCTAGCCTTAGCCGCTGCCAACGCAATAGAAATCGGTTCAGTACATCCCAACGCCATAATTAATTCAGATTTTAATAATTCAGTGTAATTCTTCATTTGTACTCCTCAATAAAAAATAATTTTATAACAATTTCTTCCATACATTAACCATTATAACACCAGAAATACATTATTGTAAATGATTTCAAACTCCTACAAATACTCCAAAATAACCTTCCACTCTTTTTCCAAATCATCCAACCTAAACCTTGCATTTGCAGGTGATGTCGAAGGAAGCTTCGTAGCCTCCACGCCCAAATTCTTAGCGTGATATCTCTCAAAACACTTAAAAGAAGCAGCCCCGTTGCAAAAAACATGATTAATATTTGCACAATCAATAATCCCCTTCAAATTAGAAGGCACCACATTTTTGATACTAGAATCTGATGAACCAATAATATCGCACTGATAAATCGAATCGTACACCGCAATATTGTGTTCCAACAAAAACCTCTTCCTATCCTCAATACTCACATCCAAATCCACATCGAAAAGCCTCTCCATCAACTTCCAAAACCTGTTTTGTGGATGCCCATAGAAAAACCCGCACTCCCTAGTCTTCACCGACGGAAAAGAACCCAAAATCAAAATCTTCGAATCCTCATCGTAAAGAGGAGACAACGGATGAACAATCGTCTCATAATTTCCCTTCATAAAATCCCCCTATCAACCTAGATTATATCATAACGACACAACGGCGCCTTCGTCCCCCGTTGGTGTTAAGCGAAGTTTTTTCTTTTGTTGATTTTTATTATTGTGAAATAAAATAGATTATTATATTTGATAAGGCTGCATCGAAACAAACAAAAAAGATCGTAGCTAAATGAGTCATCTGGAAAAAATTGTGCAAAATTCAATCGAAAAAATCCGTCCAAAATTTGACCGCGTAAGCGAAGCGTGCTTCAAATTTTAGGATTTTGAGATTAGAATTTTCCAATTTTTGTAAGCCAGACGAATGTGCTACGACTTTTCTTGTTTCCCTGTTCCTGTCATATGTATACGTCCTGCGATTATTCTTTTCAGTGAAATATTTTTTTGTGCATTGAAACAAAAGTAGATTACCAGTTTTACTAAGAATATCATACGGAGAAAATTTAGCTGATTTCAAATCGAAAAAATCTGTCTAAAATTTGACCGCGTAAGCGAAGCGTGCTTCAAATTTTAGGATTTTGAGATTTAGAAATCACAAATTTGCGTAGTCTAGATATTCGTGTAAACTGGTTTTCTACTTTTCCTTGTTCTGAAACTACCGTCAGCAATTCTCTTGCTATGAAACTATTCCTCATTTCATCGCATTAAAAAAGAGGTGCCCTCGCACCCCTCGTTATCTACTCAAAATCATATCAAATTTTTGTTTCAACTCTTGTGTTGATGCTGCGACATCTCCCGTCGAAAAAACCGCCGATGTCAATGACACAGAATCTACATTACAGTCGAAAATCATCCTAATATTGTTCTTGTTAATGCCACCAATCGCAGTGATTGGAATGTGAATATTCTCAGAAATCTCATTTAACGTGTCGATTGTAACTCTCACGAAATCATCTCCAGTGAACGTCGGAAAAATCGCCCCCACACCAATGTAATCAGCGCCAGCCTCTTGTGCCTCCAACGCTTGTTCCAACGTGTGACAACTAATCCCAATAATCTTATTGTCACCAAGAATCTCCCTAGCATACTTAATCGGCATATCCTTTTGTCCCAAATGCACCCCGTCGACATCGCACGCCTTAGCAATATCAACCCTGTCATTCACAATCAAAAGTTTGCCCATGCTTTGAGTAATCTCTTTTATCCTAAAAGCCTCGCGCATAATGCTTCTCGTATCCATGTTTTTTTCTCTAAGTCTCACAGAATCTGCACCATTTTTCAGCGCAATCTCAATAGTCTCTGATAAATCCCTTCCCTTGAGAGTTTGTTTATTCGTGACCAAGTTCAACCCTAAGTTAAATTCCTTATTCATTTTCCAACTCTCCTTCAAAAAATTTGTAGAAATGATTTGTCGGCCCATTTCCCTTGCCAATATGCAAATCGTGCTTAATAGCATTAGTAATGTAATCCTTACTGAATTTCACAGCGTCATCTATCGATTTTCCAAGCGCCAAATTACTAGCTATAGCACTTGAAAGCGTACAGCCAGTCCCATGAGTGTTCTTCGTGTCAATCTTTTCAGTCACAAATTCGTGGTAATTCTCTCCATCATACAAAATATCAATCGCATCTCCCACATGATGACCGCCCTTCACAAGAACGTATTTCGCTCCCATATCGTGAATACTCACAGCTGCTTTTTTCATATCGTCCACGCCGTCGATCTTCATTCCACTAATTCTCTCTGCCTCTGGAATGTTCGGAGTTATACAAGTGCACAAAGGAATCAAATCCTCAATCAACAAATCAATCGCATCTTCTTGCATCAAACAAGCGCCGTGCTTCGCATACATCACAGGATCCAACACCACATTTTCCGGTTTGTATTCCAATAATTTGTCCCTAACACAACTCATAATCCTCTTGTTCGATAACATTCCGATCTTCACAGCGTCAGTTCCCATATCATTATAAATACAATCAATCTGATCCTTTATAATCTCATCGGGTAAATCCTCAATCGACACCACCTCAAAAGTATTCTCTGCGACCACCGAAACAATAACGCTCATCGCATACACCCCGTGTGCCGACATAGTCTTGATATCCGCTTGAATTCCCGCTCCGCCTGAACAATCAGAACCTGCAATCGTAAGAACTTTCTTCATAACTCCTCCTAATAATTTGCTGCAAATTAAATTATATACCTATAATCATTTTACTTCAACTAGTCCCTGTTGTAGAGTTTCACAATCGAAGAAATTTTAAATTCAAACTCATCCGTAAGCCAATCTTTTTTCATTCTCCACGTCCAATTACCCAACGTGTTTGGCGTATTCGTCCTGTAATCATCATCCAAATCCAAGAAATCCTGCATCTGACACATACACAAATCGGCTCTCGTCATATAAGCAACTTTTATCAAAGCCTCTTGTACATCATCTGAATTCACATAATTTTTAATGTATTCAAGCTCATCAGAACTTCTGCTATTTACAAATCCTCTCAACGTTTGATTGTCGTGAGTTCCAGTGTAATACACTGTGGTTTCGCCCACATTGTGCGGCAAATAATCCGACTCCTCATTCAAATCAAACGCAAATTGCATCACCTTCATACCCTTGAAGGAAAATCTATCGCGCAGATTGATAACATCATCAGTAATCAAACCCAAATCCTCGGCAACAATCCTGTCAATCAAGTTTTCTTTTTTCAAAATCTCGAAAAACTCCTCGCCCTTTGCCTTAATCCAGTGTCCGTTTTCAGCAGTATTTTCCGATGCATCAATCGCCCAAAAAGCTTCAAATCCTCTAAAATGATCCAGACGAAGCACATCGTACATTTTCAAATTATGCTTCAACCTTTTCAACCACCAATCAAATCCAGTTTTCTCACAATAATCCCAATCATACACGGGATTTCCCCAATATTGCCCAGTTTCAGAAAACCTGTCCGGAGGAACACCTGCAACTAATTTCGGTGACAAATCCTCGTTCACCACAAACATATCGGGATTTTCCCACATATCGCTGCTTTCCTTCGATACATAAATCGGCAAATCTCCAAATATTTTTATCCCCAAATCATTCGCGTAATCTTTCAATTCGAAATACTGCTTGTAAAACAAACATTGTACGAACACATTGTATTCAATCTCATCTTTTAACAATTTCTCGTAATAATCGACACTCTCTTTCTTGCGGTATTTTATATTATCTGGAAATTCCAACCAAGATTTGCCATTAAAATGCTTTTTCAAAGCCTGAAACAAACAAAATCCACGAACAAGTTCACGCTCACTAAAATTTTCCGTGTCGATTATCTTCAAAACCTTGTTGTTCTCAAAAGCTTTTCGTAAAATCTCATCCTTTGATTTTGCCACATAATCGTAATCCACAAAATCATCTTCGAATTTGTAGCCACGAACATCTCTTTCCGTCAGCAAACCATCCTCAATCAACTTGTCGATGTCGATGTACATGTAGTTTCCAGCAAAAGTTGACGGCGACAAATACGGACTGTTGCCATCAGAACTTATCGGAACAAGCGGCAATATTTGCCAATAAGTCTGCTTCGATTTCTTCAAAAACCTAACAAACTCATACGCACTCTCACCAAAACTTCCTATTCCATATTTTGAACTTAAACTGAACACAGGACACAAAATCCCTGCTTTTCTATTATCACTCATATTAGCCCTTCTTGTTTTGTTCACGATACATTCTCGTGTAAATCTTGCCATTTGCCAACAATTCTTCGTGCGTTCCTTTTTCTACAATAACACCCTTGTCCAACACGTAAATGCAATCCACGTTTTTAATCGTAGACAATCTGTGAGCAATTATAAATGTAGTCCTGTTTTGTTTCAATTTATCGATTGCGTATTGAATCACAGATTCCGTTTGCGTGTCGATGTTTGCCGTCGCCTCGTCCAATATCAAAATCTTCGGATTGGTGATGTAACTTCTCGCAAATGCTATAAGCTGCTTTTCACCAGCAGAGAAACTTGCGCCATTGTCCTTGACTTCCTCATCGAGACCATTTCTGAAATCTATCAACCTGTCCGCACCGATATCCCTCAACGCATTCTCGACTTCTTCATCTGTAAAATCCTTGTCGAGCCTGATATTACTCCTAACATCTCCCATAAAAAGCACCGGATCTTGTGGCACTAACGAAATATTCTTTCTTATAGAATCCACACTGTAGTCGTTGAAGTTCTTTCCGTCGATTTTGATTACTCCTTTTTGTGGCTTATAAAATCCTAAAAGCAAATTGATTATTGTAGTCTTGCCACTTCCCGTAAACCCTACAAATGCAACACTTTCTCCGCTTTTTATATCAAGCGACAAATCTTTAAGCACAGGTTCGTTTTCAATATACGAGAAATCAACATTTTCAAACTTAACATCACCCTTGATGTCGCCGATTTCTCGTTCTGGAAACTCCTCGACCTCAGTATCCAATAATTCAAACACATGCTCTGCTGCGCTGAACGATTGCTCCAATGAGCCCATTCTTTCCACGCAGTTACTGATATACAAGAAAGTCCTCGAAGTGTATTCCATCGTCAAATACATGCTCCCCAATTTTACATCAGTATTTCCAGTCAAAACATTGTACGCATAAATCCCAAGTATCGTAATCGTCGCAAAATTTCTGAGAAGCTGCGACACATTGTAGCTCATCGTACCATAAGCCCTGGTCACCATATACCCGTAATCGTAGACATTTTTCGCAGAAGTTTCGTAATCCTTACTGAAATCATCTTCCAAATTATACGCCTTGATTATCTCGATATTATTGATAGTCTCGTTGATTTTCGCATTCTCTTCGCTAATGTATTTTCTCATATTTGTAAATGCAAAACGTGATTTTTGCAAAAATTTCTTAAAAATATAAAACATAATTGGGAAAAATAGGCACACAATAATCCCGATTTTCGTGTCAGTTATAAGCACCATCGCAATCATAAAAATACTCACAATTACGCTTACCATAAGCTGTGCCAACACCATTTGATAGAAACTCTTCACAGTTTTCGTATCGTTTGTAATTCTGCTGACAACTTTTCCCGCCGGTAAATTATCATAAAATGATATCGGCATTTTTTGAATGTGATCGTACACATCCATCTGCATCCTGTGTGCGATTTTGTTCGCAGTTTTCTCCAAATACACCGTAGAATTGTACTTCCACAGTGAATCCACGAAGAAAACCACCGCATACAAGCACAACACCAACGCTAATTTTCTAATATTGTATACAAGTTTTTCTCCTGTAAGTAAATTGTTGATGATATACGCCAATATAATCGGCCCTATAATCTCGAATATCGTCATCAACACCGTAAACACCATCCCTATCGTCAAGTTTTTCTTCTCGTTTAGGGAGTATTTTATTATTCTATTCGTCACACTCTTTCTCATAAGCACTCTCCACTGTCTGTCTCAAATATTGCTCCTTGTACCAACCATCTTGTTTCATCAAAGAGTCGTGAGTCCCTCTTTCAACTATTCTGCCGTTTTCAAGAACGATAATCTCATCAGCATCCTTAACCTGGCTAATCCTGTGAGTTGCGATGATATTCGTCTTGCCGGAGCGAATTTTTCTGAAATTATCCAAAATATTCTTCTCCGTCGTCCCATCCACAGCACTCATGCAGTCATCCATAATCAAAATATCTGGATTCTTTATCAAAGCTCTCGACAACGCAATCCTTTGTTTCTGACCACCCGACAAACTAATCCCCTTTTCTCCACACAACGTATCCGTTCCATTCACAAGCTTATCCAAATCCTTTTCAAAATCGCTCATTCGTATAGCTTCCAACAATTCTTCATCCGTTGCATCATTGTTTGTAAGCTTGATATTTTCGCCAATAGTCTTCGAAAAAATCATGTGGTTTTGTGGAACATATCCCATTCTTTCTCTGACTGATTCGACAGTATAATCGGTCAAGTTTTTATCATTCAGAAGTATTTCTCCATCTTCCACATCGTAAAATCTAAGAAATTGCTTCAACAAAGTAGTCTTGCCACTTCCAGTTTTCCCCAAAACACCCAAAGTTTTTCCAGGTGTAATTAAGAAATTGATATCACGGAGAACATTCTCCTTCGAACTCGGATACTTGAATGACAAATTCCTAAACTCAATCGTAGGATTTTCCTTCAAATCAACAGCATCAGGTTTATTCACAATGTCTTCCTTGTAATCCCACACCTCTTGAATCCTGTCCATACTCGCATCGGCTTGCTTCTTCACGCTGATGAAATCGCCCATGCCAATCATCGGCCAAATCAACAAATTCAAATAAAACATAAAACTCATCAGTCTTCCCACAGTAATGCTTCCAGTTCGTATCAAATAAGTTCCGTAAGAAATCGCCAACACATAAGTCATAACCTCAATAGGCTTTTGGATTGGACCATACCATGCGATTAACTTTGCAGTCGCCATGTTTTTTTCGTACAAATCATCCGCCCTATCTTGGAACTTCTTTCTTTGAAAATCCTTCAAATTATTCGCACGAACCACACGCACACCACTTACAGTTTCCAAAGTCTGATCGTTCATCTTATCAAACGATTTTTGCGACTCATCAAAAGTCGTATTCAATTTATTGCCGATTTTATTACTCACGACCACCAAAATTGGAAGTGGAAGCACACTTAATAAGGTTAACCTGAAATCTGTCGTCACAATCATCACGATAACTATCAAAATAGGATAAAAAGTCGAATCGAATAAACTCATCAGACCGTATCCCGCAAAATCTCCCAAAGCGTACGGATCATTTGTAGCCTTCCCCATCAAAGACCCCGTGGAATTCTTCTCAAAAAACTCCGGCGATTGTTTCAAATATTTGTCGTACAACCTAGTCGTCACCAAATACCTAATCGTGTCATCGCCCCTAAACACATTCAAATTCCACACAACGCTAACCACATAACACAACACACTTGCAACCAAGCAAATTCCCAAATTAATCTTCAAATTTTCAGCTGTCACATTCTTGTTGAAAATATTGTCTGCCACATTACCAATCATGTACGGCAAAATCAACTTGAAAGCATAATCAAAAATAAGTGCGATAATTGCGATTATGTAGCTTTTCTTGTAGTAATCAATAAACCACTTATACCTTTTTAACATACTTACTCCTTTACTTTTGCAATAAAAAATAGGGCTCATAAAGAGCCCCAAATAGCAAATTCTATTTTTGCAATAATTTAATGATGTGTTCTCTGAAATCTTCTCCGTCCATAGTAACAGCACCTGTGCCACCAAAAATATCCACAGATACCTTGAAGAAGTTCACAACTAATTTGTCTCCCAAATCATAGTGTTCTTCAATATGACCTGGAACGAAAATCAATTCCTTCTTGTCTGTTTCAACATCATCAAGATTCAAATGTTTGATAGGGTCAACCATGGCTTCAACCACACCCATATCTTCCATCATCCACATGTTGTTGTTCCAGAATCTTTTTTCTTCAGGACTTCCACCATTCAAAAGCTCTTTGTTTGTAATAGATGATAAAACTCTTCTAACAGCTTCCTCATCAAATTTGTCATTGTATATTAATTTCATTTCGTCTCTATTAGCCACATCAATGATAAAAGATTCTGCAACCTTTTGACCTTCTGACGCTGATTGCCAGAAATATAGCATCATTTCAACTACTTCATTATTAATTTTAATGCTCATTATTCAGACCTCCTTCTTTCAAAAATTCTCTATATTAAATATTATACAACTAACGAAAATTTTTTTCTACATAATTTTCAGTTTTTATCACAATTTCAATATCTTCAATAATTTTATTCGCTAATTTTTCCGTAAACCTTCATCGTATCGTCATATCCAAGCTTCAGTCCGTATCGCATCTTTTCCTTTTCAAACTCCAAAACTTTTGGAAAATCTCTGTCCCACGTTTTAATAATCGTGTATTTTGGATTTTTCTTCAACTTATTCGTCAACAAATACGGCTTCAACGACACAAGAACAACCTCATCACACACATCATCAATCATCTTGTACGGATTATTCTCCATATATCCACCATCAATCAACCTCTTCCCGTCGATTTTCTCTTGCTTAAACACCAACAAATTAGAACTCGCACGCAAATAATCACGCAAGTGACCTTGTGGAATATCGTCAATAAACAAATTCAAAACCTTCCTTTGTTCCACATCAACAGTATTAAGACCGAACTTCATCCTAGATTCACGGACTCTCTTCTCATCAATATATTCGCTCAACAACTCATTCAAAGGCTCCACCCCGAAACCCTTGTTATCAAAAAAATCCTTCGCCAAGCCTAGCTTATCCTTCGCATTATCCAAACTTAAACTCTGTTTCATAATAGAATTGACATCATTGTCCTTTAGGCTAATCACATCATCATAAGAAATATTCTCCCACAATTTGTATGCAATCTCCCAATCGCCCTGACAAATCATAGCCGCATTGATAGCCCCAATCGAAGTTCCCACAACATAATCAAAGTCAATTCCCATTTCCACCAACGCCTTGTAAGCGCCAATCTGATAGCAGCCCCTCGCTCCGCCGCCTTCCAACACTAACCCTCTCATAAAAACCCCCTCCTTAATATGATTATATCATCAACCAATCCCACAATGTGTGATATAATTTTTCGTGAAAGGAATACCCATGTACACACTATTACTCATATCTGCGATACTTCTAATAATCGCAGCCGCAGACAACTTCATAAGCATGTTCACAGCAACAAGCATCGTTTTGTTCGCAATTAGTGCCATCGGACTAATATTTGCGCCACGTTCAAATATAATCTTGAACATAATCATAGCGATCAATGTAATCACAGATATATTCATATTAACGATAATATCATACAGACTCTACCAAAAAGCAAAAGTCAAAGCCAACATCGCACTTCACTTATCGGCAAGTTTATTATACATCGCAATGATAGCAATAAACCTGTTCAAAATATTTGACCTTTACAAATACATAATAGGAATGAATTTGTATCTGAGCTTAATTGTACTGTCACACCTACTCGGAAACCTCATAATCAAATATAAAAAAACCGATAAAGATTTCGACTACATCGTAGTCCTCGGAGGATCCATGAAAGGAATCGAACTCTCTGAGCTCATCAAACAAAGAATGCTCACATCATTTGCCTACTACAGAACCAACAAAAGCATAATGATATTTTCCGGCGGCAAATCCAACGGAGACATCGAAGAATCCGTAGCCATGAAAAACTTCGCCGTAGAAAACAACATCCAAGACACAGATATCTTATTGGAAAAACTTGCCATGAACACCATGCAAAACATAGAATACGTAAAAAATCTGATACAACAGGATATAGATTGTGACAACAAAAAAGTCTGCGTCATCACCAACAACTTCCACGCATTCAGAACCAAACTCATCTGCAACAAAATGAAAGTCAATTGGACAGTAATACCCGCAGAATCCAATCTCAACTCCAAAATCAACACCTACCTAATAGAATTATTAGCCGCAATCTACCTAGACATCGTACTTCACATCATAATGCTTCTCATCATCACCATAATAATAGGCATCTTAGTATAATCGTAGATATTTTGTAGACATTCTCCTGATTGGAAAATCGAAATAGTGGTATAATATATATAAAGAAATCGGAGGAGGATTTTATGAAAAACATTAAAAAATTTGGATTATTACTTGCATTAATCGCTTCAGTATCGCTATCAAGCTGCAGCAGCGAACAATCATTAACTAAACCTGATACAACAACATCAACAGCTGAAGACAGCAAAAAAGATACAGTGGCCGACAGACAAGAAAACAAAAAAGAAGACACTGATAAAACAGAACAAAAAGAAGATAAAGAAGATAAAAAAGAAGATGCTGACAAAAAAGAAGACACACAACAAGACGACCAACAACTTACAGATGATGAAAAAGCAACAATAGATGAATTCGTAGAAAGATTAGAAAAATACGAAGTAGGAACAGCAGGAGCATCACTTAAAATGGACAGATTATTCACAGAAATAGTCAACAGATGCGAATTCCTAGAAACAAAACCAGAACAATCACAACAATACTTCATCAAAAAAGTCTCAGAAGTAAAAGACACAGAAAACTTCAAAATGGCAGTCAAAGCATTGAAAAACACAATGGACTACTACAAAGAAGACAAACAAGAATACATCAAACAACTAGAAGATAGCGGATCAGAATGGAATCCACAAATCAAACTCGAAACATTAGAAAATCTAGTAAACAAATTCTAATAGAATTAGGAAAGAAGCTGCAAAACAGCTTCTTTTTTTCATTTTTTGGTATAATAAACTCACCAAAAACCTTATAAGTTAAGGATACGGAAACCTATTTTTAGGTGATACAAAGGCACACTGTGTAGTGTGCCTAATTTTTTTGCCAACAAAATTGCCAGCGCATCATAAATTCATACAAAGCAGAAAACCACAATTGCCCGAATATCTAGCTTACGAAAATAAATAAATCCTAAGCTCATGAACCTAAAATCTCAAGTGCGAGCTTCGCTCTGACACGAGTGAGATTTCTTAACGGTTCATTTCGCATGGATTTATACTTATTTTCTCCAGATGATATTCTACAGCAATTGTAGTAATCTGCTTCTTTTCTCGTTTAGAGATATGGTTTATTATCCTAAAAATATGAATTTTAGGTTTAATTTATCCTAAATAGTGGTATAATTTTATTAGGAGGGATAATCATGAAAATTAACACAAAAAATCTTGTATCAATCACAGAAGCAAACCAAAACTTCTCCAAAGTAGCACGACTAGTAGATGAGCAAGGATCTGCTGTCATATTAAAAAACAACAACCCAAAATATGTACTAATAGAATATTCTGAATTTGAAAATGTAAAAATAGCCGATGATGAAGATATACTTTCAATTTCAAGACGTATAATGGATCAAAACAAAGAAGCTTATGAGGAACTTGCTAAATGATAAGTTTAACAAAAAGACAAGTTATAATGCTTCACAAATCATTAATAGAACAGTTTGGAGGAGAACGGGGAGTAAGGGATGAAAATCTACTGGATTTATCCTTGAACTCTCCGTTTCAAACATTTGGCGGCGAAGATTTATATAAAGGAAATATTAATAAAATTGTCCATTTAGGGTTTTCGCTAATAAAAAATCATCCTTTTATTGACGGAAATAAAAGAATAGGAACACACGTTATGCTAGTTTTGTTAGAAATTAATGGATATTCCTTGAAATACTGCCAAAAAGAACTAATCGAAATTATTATGTCTGTTTCCGCGTCAGAAAAAACAGAAAAAGATTTATTAGAGTGGACTAGAAATCATATCCTATAAAAGCCTTGAAACTTCTCAATTTTTACGTAATTTCTGTAATCGTTTAAAATATAGTATATAGATAAAAAACCTACCTTTATACGAATTCTATCACACAATTTCCAGCGAAAACCATAAGTTTATCCATAAATTTCTTTAGAATAAAAGGCTTTAACTAAGCGAGTCATCTGGAGAAAATTGTGAAAACTCAATCGCAGAAATCCGGCCAAAATTTGACCGCGTAAGCGAAGCGTGCTTCAAATTTTAGAATTTCGAGATTAGAGTTTTCCAATTTTTGGAAGCTAGACGAGTGAAGTTAAACCTTTTATTCTGGTATGAAACAACCTAATTCCTGCAATCAAAAACCTGTCCCTGTCTACCTTCACACGAATTCTCTATCTTCATCCAGCAACCATAACTCCTGTCACAACCTATCCCAGCACACTCACATACAAACGAAAATTCATTCGAAAAAATCCGTCAAAATCAGGGAGCGAAGCGAGCGGACTGATTTAGGATTTTGAGAGTTGAATTATCAACTTTCTCCCCTAATCCCCCATGAGGTATGATCCTTTAGAATAAAAGGCTTTAACTAAGCGAGTCATCTGGAAAAAATTGTGAAAACTCAATCGCAGAAATCCGGCTAAAATTTGACCGCGTAAGCGAAGCGTGCTTCAAATTTTAGGATTTCGAGATTAGAGGCTTTCCAATTTTTGGAAGCTAGACGAAGCGTGTTAAACCTTTTATTCTGGTATGAAACAACGTAAATCTTGCAACAAAACTACCTCTACACAAATTCTCTCCCTTACTTCTCTATATCCTCAATATCATATCGATTCAAATCCTCATAAACATACGACTGTTGAATACCACGCAAATAAACACCCCTGTCGTCAACCTTGTCCGTCAAAGCATTCTTCAACAAGTGTTTAATCTCCAAAGAATTCACCGGCGACCTCTCCATAGCACTCAAATAATCAGCCCTGTCCACCACCGTCCAGTCAATACATTTGTTCAAATTCTTTTTAAGGATCAAATCCAGCCAAATCCTAGTCGCACGACCATTCCCTTCCCTGAAAGGATGCGCCACATTCATCTCCACATACTTCTCAATAATCTCATCAAAAGACCCCTCTGGCATCCTCTCAATAATCGCCAAATTACTCTCTAAATACAACAAATTTGCAAACCTGAAATTTCCTTTTGATAAATTCACATCACGAGTCTTCCCTGCAAACTCAAAAATATCCTGAAATAAAAATGCGTGAATCTCCTGCAAACCCTTGTAAGTACCAACCTCAAAATTATTAATCAAACCCTTGTCCCAAAGCTCAATAGCTCTTCTTTTAGACAAAAGCTCCTCATCAATCAACCTACCCATCAAACACCATCCCTTCTTATCATTATTTTATGTAAATTTCTGCGTAATTTCTAAACGTGTCGAATTTCATACGGTTATAATTTTTATTTTATTTTATATAAGCGAAGCTTGCTTCAAATTTTAGGATTTCGAGATTAGAGTTTTCCAGTTTTTGGAAGCCAGACGATGCGTGTTAAACCTTTTATTCTGGTTTGAAACAACGTAATTCTTGCAATCAAAACCCTGTCCTTGTCTACCTTTACACGAATTCTCATCGTATCTCCCGCAACAAACCTTGTCCCTGTCTACCTACACACGAACTCTCTGCTCCCAATCCAACAACCATAACTCCTATCCTTACCTATCTAAGCACCAGCCCCATACAAACGAAAATTCATTCGAAAAAATCCGTCAAAATTAGGGAGCGAAGCCGCGGACTGATTTAGGATTTTGAGAGTTGAATTATCAACTTTCTCCCCCTAATCCCCCATGAGGTATGATCCTTTAGAATAAAATGCTTTAACTAAGCGAGTCATCTGGAAAAAATTGTGAAAACTCAATCGCAGAAATCCGGCCAAAATTTGACCGCTTGAGTGCGAAGCACGAGCTTCAAATTTTAGGATTTCGAGATTAGAGGCTTTCAACTTTAAGAATTTTTTAGTAGGAAGCAGGCTTTGACGAAGAATATCATTCGGAAGAAATTTAGTTTGATTTCAAATCGAAGGGCTCCGGCCAAAATTTGACCGCTTGAGTGCGGAGCACGAGCTTCAAATTTTAGGATACCAAGATTTAGAAATCACAAATTTCTGTAGACCAGATATTCGAGCAAACCTGCTCCTACGCCTTGTTGACGAAGCGTGTTAAACCTTTTATTCTGGTATGAAACAACTTAAATCCTGCAACAAAAACCCTGTCCCTGTCTACCTTTACACGAACTCTCTGACCTCATCCATCAACCATAACTCCCCATCACAACCTATCCCAGCACAATCACATACAAACGAAAATTCATTCGAAAAAATCCGTCAAAATCAGAAAGCGAAGCCGCGGACTGATTTAGGATTTTGAGAGTTGAATTATCAACTTTCTCCCCCAAATCCCCCAGAGGTATGATCCTTTAGAATAAAAGGCTTTAACTAAGCGAGTCATCTGGAAAAAATTGTGAAAACTCAATCGCAGAAATCCGGCCAAAATTTGACCGCTTGAGTGCGGATCACGAGCTTCAAATTTTAGGATTTCGAGATTAGAGGCTTTCCAATTTTTGGAAGCCAGACGAGTGAAGTTAAACCTTTTATTCTGGTTTGAAACAACGTATCTCTAGCAACAAAAACCTGTCCCTGCCTACCTTCACACTAACTCTCTAACCCCATCTAACAACATACCCCTCACTCAAAACCTACCTCCACACAAACTCTCTAATACCTCACCTTACAAACTCATACCTCAACACACCCGCTTCTCCTGGTTCTAGTTCCTCAACAACCTTCCCTTGGTAAAACACATAAGCGCCACCCTTCGCCCTGTCGTCCTCATCCACGAACGAATTCACAAACAACACCGGCATTGGCACAAGCTGCGATTGTTTCTTGTAGTCCTCAAACTCATTCTTAAACCAGTCCTTCACCGAAAAATCGACAAACACAGGCCACAACAAAATATCAGAGTCAATCATAGAAATATAAGTATACAATTCCTCATCCCAGAAATCACCGCAAATCAACGTCGAAAAACTCACTCCATCCATCTTGTACAAATACAACTTATCGCCTTCCCTGTAATCGCTGCAAGCAGAAGGCTCCTTCCAACCAGGACTCATTCTCCTGTAATTGTTCAAAATCTCCCCACGTTTCGTCACAGTCATCTGCGAAGAATAAAACGCACCATGATCATTCTCAATATATCCGAACGAAATCGCAACCTCATTCTCCCTCGCAATCCTACGAATCTCCGCAATCTCATTCGAATTTTGCGTCACAGGAACACCGACATCATCCTTGTACACAAAACTCAAACACTCAAACCCTTGCAAAAAGCTCTCCCCAAACACGCACATATCAGCACCATTTAAAGCCTCATCTCTTGCGTATTTCTCAATCTGCTTCATATTAAATACCTTATCATTCAAACGCTGCTCAACAGCACACAAACTAATCTTCATTACTCAAAAAACTCCTTTGCATAACTAAGCTCTCCACGAGTTTTGAACCCGTCCTCGCATCTCGCCATGAAATAATCATCCTCCACATAAAAAGGACACAAAATCCCGTAGTCTCTCGCCCTCGTGAAACCAAATCTCGTGAACACACTAGGCTCACCCATCACGCATACAAATTTCACCCCACGACTCATAACATCATTCACAGCATTTCCCACAAGCAAATCCACATTATCATCACTCAAATGCTCATCGTCAATGTAGAAAATCGACAGCAACAACCCATCGAACTTCCTCACACGACATCTCGTGAACATCACAATCCCACAAATCGCATCGCCGTCTTCCAAAACAAACGTACAATCCTCACAGAAACTCTCCGATTTCACAATGTCCCCAAACAATTTCACTTCGCTCTTCTCAGAAAAACTGTACTTCATATTAGAATCTCTCAACAAATCACAACATCTGTCATAATCATCCGCATTATATAATCTATATCTCATAAATCCCTCTTTTTCATCATTCGTTACATCAATTATATCCTAATTCACACACATTTGCCATTTCTATCATCACATCACCCACCAACCACACACTCATAAAATAACCATATTTAAGTAATAAAATTAAATCATTACGAAACAAGGAGGAATTAATGCAACAAACTAAAAAAAGATACACAATAGGCGAAGAAATCTTCAACTCCGTAACACATGGAGTGGGAGTTCTAATAGCAATAGCGTTCATGGTATTGTTAATCATAAAATCGCAAGGCAACCCTCCACTTATAATCGCAAACATAATCTACGGAGTAAGCCTAATGCTGATGTTCCTATTTTCCACGCTATATCACGCCATCACCAACACCAAAGCAAAAAAAGTCCTCAGATATTTTGACCACTCCGCAATATTCATCTGCATAGCTGGAACATTCACGCCAATAATAGTTAGAGTGTTACAAGGCGCACAAAGAGTAGGATTTTTAGTAGCCATTTGGCTTATAGCACTAGTAGGAATAATCCTCAAAATTACAATATTCAGGAAAAATCTCCAAGAAAAATACAAAAAGCAATCACTCATACTTTACGGAGTAATGGGATGGATGTCAGTCCTACTTATGAAAAAAGTCATCCAAATCTCTGGAATGCTTTCATTCATACTCATATTATCCGGAGGAATACTCTATTCCATCGGAGTCTACTTCTACGCTAAGAAAAGAAAATACTTCCATTCAATATGGCACATATTCATAATACTAGCATCAGTAGCACAGTTTTTCGGAATATATTTTGGATAAAAATAAATAGATATAAATTAAAAACGACTACCTCGTAATGATATGTACCCTCTTTACTGGACAAACCAGTAAGGAGGGTATTTTTATGAAATATAGTTATGAATTTAAAAAAGAA
>NZ_WKZC01000008.1:0-67791 GCF_009679635.1 Finegoldia sp. BIOML-A4
AGAAGGATTAAGATTTGCCATCAGAGAAGGCGGAAGAACAGTAGGAGCTGGCGTTGTTTCTAAAATTATAGAATAATTAATATACTAAGACTATTTAGCTCTCACTTAGGTGAGGGCTTTTTTATTGCAAATTTTAAGAATAAATTTGGAAAATAAAAATCAAAAATCTTTGCGAAATTATAGTTTAATAATTAACGACAAAATTCAAAAAATAGATAGTGTAAAAGAAAATGTATATGTAAAATACGTAACAGAAGACGGAACAGTGATTGAAGAAGAAAGCGAAGTTCTAATAAACGCAAAAGTTGGAACAAAATATACAACAGAACAAAAAAACATTTGACGGTTATGAATTTGTTGAATTGGCAAAAAATTCAGCCCTAGAAAATGGAACAGTACAAGAAGGCGTTCCACAAGTAACCTACGTATACAAGAAAAAAGAAATAAAACCACCTGTAGGGGAAGGACACAAAGTAACTCACGAATTCAAATCAGGAACAGAAGGAAAAGAATTACCAGAAGAAGTCTTAAAATTATTGCCAAAAGTCCAACCAGGAAAAGTAGATGGCAATACAGTAATACCAACAGAACAAAACTCAATAAAAGTAGAAACAGCTGATGGAACATGGACTTTCGAAGGTTATGATGAAAATAACAAAAATATTAATAAATCTGATGTAACATTCGAAGTAAAATAGAAATTCACACCAAACAAACACGAAGTGATTCATAAATTTGTAAGTAAAGATCCAAACAAAGAACTTCCTAAAGAAGTAACTGACCTTCTACCAACAAATCAAACTGGTAAAGTTAAGGGTGATGAAGTAGCACCAACAGAGCCTACTACAAAAAAAGTGAATGTTAGTGAAGTTTTTGAAAAATCCATTGATAATTTAATTAAAGGAGATCTTGAAAAAATGAAAAAGGAAATTAATTTAGAATAATTTAAAAAATTAAACTTCTATTATGTAAAAATTACTTCATCTAATAAACATCAATTATCATTACATTATAATTATATATCCACTAAATATTTCTATTTTCAAGCAAAAGTGATATAATAATGATAAACGAAAATATGAGAATTTCATATGAAAAGACACCGTTTTCATATAAGAGTCGATTTTACAAATTCACTCAATATAAAACTAGGGTTCACCTGCTATTCTCTAAGTAGTTAATTGCTTGTTAGTTATTATGTTGAATGTAAATTATTTCAACAAGAACTATTGATTCTAACTGGTAGATAATGTTTTCAACACCCATGTTAGACTATGAAAAAAAGGAGGAAATATGAAAGAGAAAAACAAGCACTTTGGAAAAATTTTGTTTTCAGTATTATTAGCTGTCGCTTTTATTGTTTTTGCTGGTATAAAGCCAATCTATGCTAACATACTAAGTCCAAAACAAGGAATCAATGAATATCATTTCTATAATGATACAATAGAAAACAAAGATTCAGCTAAAGAAATACAAAAACAGGTAATTACAGATAAAGGAACAATATCTGATCCTGGCCATGTATTTAAAGACAAAGATAAAGTTTTATTAAAATGGCAAGATGAAAAAGGTAACGATATTAAATTTGATACGCCAATAGAAATTACAGGTAACGACAAAAAAATAATTAATGTTTACCCAGTTTTCAAAAACCAAGTAGTAATAACTTACTACATAAGTGGCAGTAAAAATGATAGAGTTTATATGACTGACACCATCACTGATGCTAGTTCTTATAAACTACCAGTAGATCCTACAATTTACGATGCTAATAAATACTTCGTAAATTGGTCAACATCAAAAGACGGCTCATCGGGTGTTTATGATGAGAATTCATTGAAAAAAGATATTGAAGCAGGAAAAACTGACATTAAACTTTATGCTATTACAGAGTTTAAACACAAGGCAACATTTATAACAGGAGACGGAGCAAGTTTCCAAGAACAAATACTTGCAAACGATGGTGGCAATCTTGACAAAACCCCAGAAAATCCTACAAGAGAAGGCTATGAATTTAGCCATTGGTCTTTGACAGAAGATGGAAATCCTGTCGATCTTGCTACTTTAAAATTAAACGAAGATATTGATGTCTATGCTGTATGGAAACCAGTTGTAGTTGACTATAAATTTAAGGTTATGGTCCAAAATATAAATGATGATGGCTACACTTTCCATGAAATAATATCAGCAAGAGGACTAAATGGAGAAAAAACAAGCCTACCTTTTAAAGGAAGTGAAAATCCAGATCCAAAAGTTGCTCCATCTGGTCCAATAGTTGAAGATATTAATAATCTTACAGAAAAAGATGGCCGCTTTAGCGATGGCTACAATAGTAAAGATGAAAATGGAAAAATGGATCACACCTATACCAATCCTCAAACCCTAGATTATTTAGGCTTCCATTTAAACGAAGAAAAAACAAAACAAGCTTTTGAAACAATAGAAGCTGATGGCAGCACAGTTGTGCCTGTCTATATGGATAGAAATGTTCATACTATATGGGTCTATAAAAATAAAAGTGCAATTAGTTATTATCCAGCTAATTGGGTCAATGCAACAGATGAAAATGGAAATATTCACGTAGATTTGCGTTACGGTCAAAGTTCTGAAACATGGTTTGACAAGTTAAATAAAGATTATATTTATTACATGGATAAAAGCATAGGATCTTTCTATACTAGAGCACCAGCAATGGGTGATAAAGACATCTACATGTATAGAGTTTTTGCTAAGGGTACAAAATACCAACTCCGCTTTGTTGAATGGGATCCAAGTAAATTTAACGCACAAATAAACGGATCAGACCTTGCAACAATGAAATCTACCCTTGGTACCATGAAAGAAATTGGTGAAAGAGTAAGCTTCCAAAACTCAGAGTGGTACATGAACTGGAATGGATACCAATATAGAGTCTTTGAACCATACAACGGAAATTATAAACAAGACACATATTCTTGGGTAGATAAGACTGACCATGTAGATGATATAGAAGGATTCCAACCTAAAAAAGGTGATATGACAGGATTACAATCATCAAATGTAAATAATCCAGCCTTTAGAGATTATATGTTTACTCCACGCGGATGGAATGGATATTATAACTATACAGGAACACCATATATAGAAGATGGTTCTTATGTAGGTTTCCTATTCTACGAACGCAAAACTTATAATATAAATTATTACTCTGGTAGTACAAGATTAGCATCAAAACCATACAAATACGAGGCTGATACAAGCGATTTTGGACTTGGCTATGAAAAAGGAGTAACCACACATCCAAAAAATCCTAATAAAGTATTTATGGGTTGGTATGAAGACTCAACATTTAGCGTAGAACACAAACATGAAGATGGAGCAAAAATGCCTGCTCATGACATTACAGTCTATGCAAAATGGGATTCTCGTCAATACGAAGTGACCTTCCACACCAACCAAGATGACTATGAAAATAATATAGAAAAAATAAGTGAAATTCCTGAAGATGACACTCTTTATGATGGAAAATATAAAGATGAAAAAGTTAGCAAAGAGAATTTCCCTCAACCAATTGAACCAAAAGGCGCAACAAAATTTCTGGGATGGTATGAAAAAAATCAATATGGAAGATATGTAAAAGCAAATCTTCACAAACCAATTAAAAATAATGATACTCACTTATATGCTAAGTGGAAATATGATTATTTAGAATTAAAATACGATTTGAACTTGCCAGCTACTGACAAAGTTGAAGGAACTGCTCCAACAGATTCAAACTCTTATATCCGAGATGCCAAAGCGTTAGCAACAGATGTGGGAGATGTTAAAGTAAATGGTGGCAAAAAAGTTTTCGTAGGTTGGAGTGAAACAAAAGATGGTTCTAGCGGACTAATTCTACCAAGCGAAACTATCCTAATGGATAAAAATAAAACTCTTTACGCTCAATGGAAAGAATTTCCAGATCTAGCAACTACCAAAGTAACCTATGATGCAAACGGTGGAGTAGGCGACCAATATGTAGTTGAAGAGATTATTACAAATGATTTGCATAAAGTCTTAGGAAACGGCGAAGGCGAAGAAATTAATTTCACCCGTGAAGGATATGTATTTAAGGGATGGAATATAGATAAAAACGCAACAACAGCCAAATTCCAAAAAGACGATGAAGTTACTGTAAATAGTGAAAAAGAAGATACAAATAATTATATCTATGCTATCTGGGCCCCTATCATCAACTACACAACTGATGGAAATGGACAAGTTAAGGAAGGCCAAAACTTTGTAGATAATACAAAAGAAGAAGTTGAACTTAAAACAAATCCAAAGGGTACAGGAACAGAAGCAAAAGAAGGATATAAATTTAGCCACTGGACAGCTGATAAAAATATTAAATTATCAGATGGAACAGAAATAAAAGCTGGAGAAAAAATTACTGAAGAACAATTAAAACAAGCAGTAATCACAGAACCACTTACATTTAAAGCTAATTTTGTAAAAGATGAATTTAAAGTAACACACGAATTTAAAGTTGCAGAAGATTCTCCAGTGAAAGAAATGCCAGCTGATGTAAAATCAGCAGTTGATAGCCAACTTCCAGAAAATAAAACAGCAGAAGATGGCAAAACAACAACCCCAGGAGAATTAAAAGATCCAAAAGACGTAGAAGACAAAACAAATGACGGAGTTTGGAAATTTGAAGGCTTCAAAGATCAAGATAAAACTACAGATGAAGTAGACGCAAAAGTAAATGGAGCAGATGTAACATTCGAAGGCGCATGGAAATTCACACCAAACGAACATAAAGTAACTTACAAGTTTGAAAGTGAAGATCCAACAAAACCTCTTCCTGATGAAGTGAAAAATCTACTTCCAAATCCAGAAAAAGGAAAGGTTAAGGGTGATAAAGTAACACCAACAAAACCTGTTCCAGAATCAATCACAACTAAAGATGGAGTATGGACCTTTGTTAAGTATGACAAAGAAAGTGAAACTGTTGATAATAAAGATCTTGTATTTACAGGAACTTGGAAATTCTCTCCAAAACCTGATCCTGTAACCTACAATGTAAACCATCAGTTTAAGTCAGCAACAGAAGGAAAAGACCTTCCACAATCAGTAAAAGATCAACTTCCTGATCAACAAACAGGCAAAGAAGATGGAAGCGTTGTTAAACCAACAGCTCCAACACAAACAGAAGTAAAAGATACAGAAAACGATGGAACATGGACATTCGAAGGCTACAAAGACCTAGATACAACTACTGATGACGTAGATGCTAAGGTTGACGGTGCTGATGTAATGTTTGAAGGAACATGGAAATTCAAACCAAACGAACACAAAGTAACATACGAATATGTAAGTGGAACAGAAGGTAAAGAATTACCAGAAGCATTAAAAAATAAAGCACCAAAAGAAGTAACTGGAAAAGTCAAAGGTGATAAAGTAACATCCCCAATTCCAACAGGCGATGAAGCTACATTTAGAGATGAAGCAAACAAAGGAACTTGGAAATTCAAATCATACGACAAAGATTCGGTAGAAATTACTAACAAAGACGAAAACGTAAAAGGAACATGGGAATTCACCCCAGATACAGAACCAGGAAAATACAACGTAACACACGAATTTAAGGTTGCCGAAGATTCTCCAGTAAAAGAAATGCCTGCTGATGTTAAAAAATCTGTCGATGCTCAACTTCCTGAAGATAAAACAGCAGTAAATGGTACGAATGCAACTCCAGGAGAATTAAAAGAACCAAAAGACGTAGAAGATAAAACAAATGACGGAGTTTGGAAATTTGAAGGATTCAAAGACCAAGATCCAGATACAACAGATGTTGATGCAAAAGTAAACGGAGCAGATGTAACATTCGAAGGCGCATGGAAATTCACACCAAACGAACACAAAGTAACTTACAAGTTTGAAAGTGAAGATTCAACAAAACCTCTTCCTAAAGAAGTGACAGCTCTACTTCCTGATCCAGAAAAAGGAAAGGTTAAGGGTGATAAAGTAACACCAACAAAACCAATTCCAGAAGAAATAACAACCCAAGATGGTGTATGGACCTTTGTTGGTTATGACGAAGAAAGCAAAACTGTTGGCGATAAAGATGTAGAATTTATAGGTAAATGGAAATTCTCTCCAAAACCTGATCCTGTAACCTACAATGTAAACCATCAGTTTAAGTCAGCAACAGAAGGAAAAGACCTTCCACAAGCAGTAAAAGATCAACTTCCTGCTCAACAAACAGGCAAAGAAGATGGAAGCGTTGTAACTCCAACTGCTCCAACACAAACAGAAGTAAAAGATACAGAGAACGATGGAACATGGAACTTTAAAGGCTACAAAGACCTAGATACAACTACTGATGACGTAGATGCTAAGGTTGATGGTGCTGATGTAATGTTTGAAGGAAGCTGGGAATTTACCCCAAACGAACACAAAGTAACTTACGAATACGTAAGCGGAACAGAAGGTAAAGAATTACCAGAAGCATTAAAGGCAAAAGCTCCAGACGAAGTAACAGGCAAAGTAAAAGGTGAAACAGTAACATCCCCAGTTCCAACAGGCGATGACGCTACATTTAGAGATGAAACAAACAAGGGAACTTGGACATTTAAATCATACGATAAGAATGAAGTAGAAATCACTAACAAAGACGAAAACGTAAAAGGAACATGGGAATTCACACCAGATACAGAACCAGAAAAACACAACGTAACCTACAAATTTGTAAGTAAAGATCCAAACAAAGAACTTCCAAAAGCTGTTACAGATTTAACACCAGCTCAACAAACCGGAAAAGTTAAAGGTGATGTAGTAAAACCAACAGAACCACAAACAAAAACAGTTAATGTTGAAGATGGAACTTGGACTTTTGTAAGTTACGACAAAATCAAAAAACTGTAGAAGATAAAGATGTAGAATTCACAGGAACATGGGAATTTACACCAAAAACTACTCCTACTGATTACAATGTAAATCATAAATTTGTATCCGTAACAGAAGGCAAAGACCTTCCAAAAGCTGTTACAGATTTAATACCAGATCAACAAACTGGTAAGAAAGACGGTAGCACTGTAACTCCTACTGCTCCAAAACAAACAAGTGTAGAAGATACAGAAAACGATGGAACATGGACATTCGAAGGCTATGATAAAGATAGCAAAACTATTGATAAATCTGATGTCACATTCGAAGGAAAATGGAAATTCACACCTAACGAACACAAAGTAACATACGAATATGTAAGTAAAGATCCAAACAAACAACTTCCAAAAGAAGTACTTGATCTTCTACCAGAAAATCAAACTGGAAAAGTTAAGGGCGATGAAGTAAAACCAACAGAGCCTACAACAAAGACAGTGAATGTTGAAGATGGAACTTGGACTTTTGTAAGTTATGACAAAACCAAAGATACTGTCGATAACAAGGATGTTGAGTTTAAAGGAACATGGGAATTTACTCCAAAAACTACTCCTACTGATTACAATGTAAATCATAAATTTGTATCCGTAACAGAAGGCAAAGACCTTCCAAAAGCTGTTACAGATTTAATACCAGACCAACAAACTGGTAAGAAAGACGGTAGCACTGTAACTCCTACTGCTCCAAAACAAACAAGTGTAGAAGATACAGAAAACGATGGAACATGGACATTCGAAGGCTATGATAAAGATAGCAAAACTATTGATAAATCTGATGTCACATTCGAAGGAAAATGGAAATTCACACCTAACGAACACAAAGTAACATACGAATATGTAAGTAAAGATCCAAACAAACAACTTCCAAAAGAAGTACTTGATCTTATACCAGCAAATCAAACTGGAAAAGTTAAAGGCGATGAAGTAAAACCAACAGAGCCAGAAACAAAAGAAGTAAAAGTTAAAGATGGAACATGGAAATTTGTAAGTTACGACAAAGATAGCAAAACTGTAGAAGATAAAGATGTAGAATTCACAGGAACATGGGAATTCACACCTAATCAAAATCCAGAACCAGAAAAACACAAAGTAATCCACAAATTTGTAAGTAAAGATCCAAACAAACAACTTCCAAAAGAAGTACTTGATCTTATACCAGCAAATCAAACTGGAAAAGTTAAAGGCGATGAAGTAAAACCAACAGAGCCAAAAACAAAAGAAGTAAAAGTTAAAGATGGAACATGGAAATTTGTAAGTTACGACAAAGACAAAGAAACTGTTGATAACAAGGATGTAGAATTCACAGGAACATGGGAATTCACACCAAAAACTACTCCTACAGAAGTAGTAACAGAATTTGTCGATGAAAATGGTAATACTATTGCTCCTAAGGTAAATGGTAAACAAACTAATAAAGACATTGATGGCTATGAATTTGTAAAAACAGAAACTGATGATAAGGGTAATACAAAACATATCTACAAGAAGAAAACAACACCTAGTCCAACTGTAGAAACAAGATATGTAGACACAGAAGGTAATCAAATACTAGCTGATAAAGCGGGTACCCATGATCCATCAACTATAGAAGGATATCAATTAGTAAGAACAGACAAAGACGAAAATGGTAATACAATCCATGTTTATAAAAAAATCGCACCTGCTCCAAAAGTTGAGACAAGATATGTTGATGAAAATGGAAATCAACTACTTCCTCCAAAAGAAGGAGAACAAGGTTCAGTAGCTATAGATGGTTACAAATATATAAGAACAAGTAAAGATAATGATGGTAACACCATTCACACTTACAGCAAAACTCCTTTTGAAGGTGTAGAAACAAGATTTGTAGACACAGAAGGTAATCAAATACTAGCTGACAAAACTGGTACCCATGATCCATCAACTATAGAAGGATATCAATTAGTAAGAACAGGCAAAGACGAAAATGGTAATACGATCCATGTTTATAAAAAAATCGCACCTGCTCCAAAAGTTGAAACTAGATATGTTGATGTAAATGGAAATCAATTACTTCTTCCAAAAGAAGGAACACAAGCTCAAGAAACTATAGAAGGCTACGAATTTGTAAAAACCGAAACTGATGAAAAAGGTAATACAAAACACATCTACAAGAAGAAAGCTACTACTCCTACTACAGATGTAGTAACAGAATACGTGGATGAAAATGGTAAAACTATTGCTCCTAAGGAAAATGGTAAACAAACTAATAAAGACATTGATGGCTATGAATTTGTAAAAACCGAAACTGATGATAAGGGTAATACAAAACACATCTACAAGAAGAAAGCTACTACTCCTACTACAGATGTAGTAACAGAATACGTGGATGAAAATGGTAAGACTATTGCTCCTAAGGAAAATGGTAAACAAACAAATAAAGACATTGATGGCTATGAATTTGTAAAAACCGAAACTGATGAAAAAGGCAATACAAAACACATTTACAAGAAGAAAGCTACTACTCCTACTACAGATGTAGTTACTGAATTCGTGGATGAAAAAGGTAATACAATTTCTCCTAAGGAAAATGGAAAACAAACCAATAAAGACATTGATGGATACGAATTTGTAAAAACCGAAACTGATGAAAAGGGTAATACAAAACACATCTACAAGAAGAAAACTACTACTCCTACTACAGATGTAGTAACAGAATACGTGGATGAAAATGGTAAAACTATTGCTCCTAAGGTAAATGGAACAAAAGACAAAAAAGATATTCCTGGCTATGAATTTGTAGAAACTAAAACTGATGAAAAAGGTAATACAAAACACATCTACAAGAAGAAAACTAATACTCGCCTTATAACTCAAGGCAATAATACAATAAATTCAAGCTCTCCAAATAAAAAAGGCACTCTAGTAAATACTGGAGACGGAGTTAATGCATCAACATATGCTATAATTATGTTAGCTATTGGAGGAGTTTTGACAGCTATTGGTATTAGAAAAAAGAAGAAAGAGGCTTAGAGTATTGAAGAAATCAGGCTTTCTGATTAGTTTAGGAGGAGTGCTAATGATTATTTCATTAGCACTTCTTTTTATAAACTTTAACAGATTAGAATCCAAAAAAAACAGTGCTATAAATTTGGAAAATGAATTTCAAAATAATAACACAAAAAATGAAAAAAACAAATTAAGTAAAGAAATAAAAAAAGAAAAAACAAAAAATGAAACAGGCGATAAAATTACTGATGATAAGGCTATAGGAGTGCTCAGAGTAGATGATATAAAACTAATTTTGCCTATTTATATGAATACTTCAAGAAAAGCATTATCAAATGGATGTGGAATTGTGACAGATACAGACATGCCATCAAATAAGAACAATACAATGACTGTTTTAGCAGCTCATAGAGGTGGTAGAAACGAAGATTTTACATTTAAAAAAATAAATGAACTAAAGAATGGTTCAGTAATTAAAATTACAACAAAGACTCAAATTTTGTATTACGAAGTATATGGATACGAAATTATAGAACCAGATGATTGGAGTAAATTTATTAAAGAACCTGATAAATCAAAGCTGTATTTAATGTCTTGTCATCCATATCCATACGATTCTCAGCGACTGTTAATTAAATCTAAGTTAATAAAAAGCGTTTCAAATGATTAAATTTATTTCCTAACTACTATTTGTTCATTTAAGCTACAAATAATTGCGAAAAGTCTTCTGCACTAAACAGTGTGGAAGATTTTTTTTGCATTAAATGAGAAAATAATTTCTTTTAAATTTATATAAAACACAAAAAAATAAACAAATTAAAATTTTAGAAAAATAGATTAAAAAATAAAAAATAGGGTATGTATTAAATAAGAATAATACGAGAGGAGACTTAAAAATGAAAAAATATTTTTTAGTAATTATGTTAGCGTGTGTGATGGTTATTTGCTCAATTAATGCAAACGTTTCATCTGCGGTTAGTTCGGCAAGTTATTATGAATTAGAAAATGTTGAAAAAGATGAATACGGTGAGAACTTTACTTTTGAGAGGGGAAAATCACCTGTACATTTGAAGTATGAAGATGTGTATAATGACGGTTACAGTGGGAAACTTTACAGACAGAGATTAATTACTATTGATGTAACCAATAATACTGAGACTTGGTATTATTCGGGAGAAATTAGCAAATAATATTTTCTAAATTCAATGAAGGGAGACAATATGTTTGAACTGAAAAAACTTTACAAGTCATTAATTTTTCCTGTTGTAGTTATTATTTTTTGTGTGTATACTTTTGTAACATTAAACAGTATAAAATATGAATATACTGATCAAGACTATAAATATTTTATACAAACTAGAAATAATTTTGAAAATACAATGATGGAGTCTTTTGCATTCTCAAAGTCTTCGGAAAACAAAGAAGAACAGCAGAAATATTTAGATTTTAGCAAGATGAATTTTAATTCTTTACAGTACATAAAACCTTTGGAATACGATGTGAGTATGTTGATGGAAGAAACAAAATCTGCAAAGTATTCTTCAAAGACAGAGCATAATTTCTACAATGAATTATTGAGCCAATATGATGAGATAGAATCGTTCAAAAGGCAAAACAACTTAAACAAGTTGCCTAGTTATGGAATGTATAACGAATTAGATTCTTATTTTAATTTGGTTCGTGATGAAATTAACAGATATGGGTTCTACACAACCTCCAACAATTTTAGTTTTTTTAAATCATTTGGTTTCCTAATGGAAAATATCATGAGTGATATTTTCTTGTGTGTGATTTTTCTGGTAGCTGTATTTACTAATGAGATGAATTTCAAAAATCTTAAATTAGACATGATTTCAATGAGTTCCAGAAAATTAGTATATGCAAGGCTTGTAAAGTATGTCGTATTCTTTGTGGTTGTAATCTTATCCATGATTGTGGGCAATATTATTTACTCTATGGTCAATGGATTTCCAATGGGAAGCGCGAACGATATGATATTGAAAACTGTAACAAACCTAAAGACCGATTCGCCTATGACTATGAATGTAAACTCAGTGATACTTGCTTTAAAATACTTCGGTACGGGGTTTTTAATTTACAGCATTGCGATGATTTTGTATGAGATTTTCAGAAGATACATGAAACAAAATCTATCAATTATTGTAGTTTTATCGATTTACTGGATAATTTCTTTGATTTCAAGAAAATATAATCTATCGTTTAGTTTAAATAGTTTTCATAATCTTGGTAATGTTTCAATAGCTGTTCCAATTGTATTAGCATTATTGATTATATGTTTAATACTAGTTAACAATAACAGATACAAGCTTATTTATTATAATTTTTCTAAAACATACTCCAAAATCGATATCAAAAATATCTTGCAATTGGATTTTGCAAAAATCATGAGAAGCAAATTATATAAGTATTTTGGGGTACTAACTGTGGTGGTAGTTGTGTTATTCTGCTTCAATACGATAAAATACAAAAACATAAAATCAAGGGATGATTTGCAAACTATCGATATTGATATTGAAGCTGCACAGATTAATGTGAACAACAATCCAAAAGACAAAGGATTCAAGCAAACACTAATTAATTTGGAAAATTTCAAAAAATCTTATGTTAACAGAGCAAATGATCCAGCAGAATATTTCAATAATATGTTAGTTTACTTGAATTCTAAATTGCGATTTGATGTAGAAGGAATAGATCCCAGTACTTCTCGAACTAATGAGAACAGGGTGAATTATTTTATTGACAACAATTTAAAGCCCGATTCAAGTTATGAACTTGTTAGCAATGAGATTGAACAAAGTTTATTATCTAATAAAAAGCTAAGCTTGTATAAAACAAAACAACATGATCCTACTGAACAAAGAGGACTTATAGGAAATGTTATATCTATGTATGAAAATGGGATTATTCCAGCTGTTACGTTGATTATTTGCTTGATGTTTACTCTTGAGTTTAAAAAGGAAAGGTCCAATGGAACTTTGAAGTTGGCTTTTGTGAATGAATGGAAAAAAGATGTCTGGAGATCAAAGCAGATTAATTCGTTTGTATTATCTGCCGGAATGTATATTGTGATTTTGGCAATTAGTATGATAATTGGATTATTTAACGGTGGACTTGGTGAGAAGTTGTATCCAGTGTTCTGCTACGATTACAGTTATAACGGTGTGGTAGAGGGTGTGTTCAGGGCATCTAGTGGTTTCATTTTGCCAATGATTTTGATAAATATTTTGATAATTTTACTTGTGGTTAGTTTTTCAAATATGATGACCACATTCATCAAGAATGAAACTGTGAATATAATTGCTACAACTTTCTTGATTATTTTGGGAATAATTATTAGCTATTTTGGAACTTTGGGTAAGTTTTTCCTATTAAATCCATTTAGTTCGTTAGATAGTTTGATGATTTTGAAAGGCGGATACAATTATTTGAATGAGTTTAGTTTTTCTAATCCGATATATAATGTGATAATGATTGTATTTTATATTATAGTGTTTAATTTGATATCAATGAAAAGGATGAAGGGGGATATTAATGCTTGAGATTAAAGGTCTAAACAAATCTTACGGTGAAAACGAAGTGTTAAACGATTTGAATTTGAAATTAGATAAACCAGGGATTTACGCGTTAGTTGGACCAAATGGTATTGGTAAGACTACTCTTATGGATATAATTTCTGATTTGACGAAGTACGATTCAGGTGAGATTAAGGTTAATGATATAGATAATAAAAATCCGGAGATTTTCAAGTATTTATCTTATGCAAGAAGCTTGGATATGCTGTATGATAACTTGACAGGGTTGGATCATTTTATTTTCGCAAAGAACTCACGCCATGTTTCTGATGAAAAGTTTGAAGAAGTGTTGAATATTTTTAAGGTTCATAATTTTATGAAGAGGAAAGTTAGTACTTATTCTTTGGGTCAAAAGCAAAAAACGTTGTTGACGTATTTTTTCATGGGGGATTATGATATCTACATTATGGACGAGCCTGTAACGGGATTGGATCCTACTAGCGTTATTTTGCTTAGGAATTATCTTCTGAAATTAAAAGATGATGGTAAGATAGTTGTGTTGTCCTCTCATACTTTATCAGAGGTGGACAAGTTAACAGACGATGTAATGTTTCTGGTGGATAAAAAAATAGCGTTTGAGAATTTGTCTGAGATTTCAAAGGAACAATACAAGGTTGTAACATCCGATAGTGAAAACCAAAGGGTTGTCAATATTGTGGCTAAGAATGATTTGGACGATTCTTTGAAGAAATTCATATCTGATGGTTTAATCATCGATTCGATAGAAAAATCAGATTACACTACAGAGGACAGATACATTGAATTGTACACAAAATAATTTGATTTTTTGACAAATAAATAGTATTGTTGTATAGGTAAGTGGTTTCATTTACCTATATTTTTATGTGAAAAAAGGTGGTTTTTTGGTAAATTATTCGCAGTTGTACTTAACGATAATCAATTTGTTTTGTTTGATTTTTATTGGTTTTTTGATAAGAAAGTTCAACATTGTAGACGATAATACTATGACGGGACTTAACAAGCTGATTTTTAATGTGTTTTTTCCTCTAAAAATTATGATGAGTTTTTACAAGGTGGATTTTGGGCAAAATCTCAGTGTAAAATATTTTGTATATTTGAATGTGGTGTTTGTATTTCACATTTTTCTTACTTATTTTTTGGCGAAAATTACCAATAAGGACAAATCTTATGTTGTACTAGAAGCCAATGCTATGAGTAGAGGCAATTTCATTATAATGTCATTTCCAATATTAAGTGTTTTGTTTGGGGATGAAGGGATTGTTATGGCTGGAGCTATCACAGGAATTAGCCAGTTTTTCTATAATTTCTACACTGTAAGCCTGTACGAAGGGTTGGTAGGTGAGAATAATTCTAAGAAAAAGTTGTTCATAAATGTAGTGAAGACACCTTTGATGATTGGGCTTTTCGTAGGAATTTTTTTGTATGTAACTAAGGTTAATTTGTTTTTCTTGGAAACTCCTTTGAGAAGCTTGGGAGATATTGCAGGGACCTTAGCTTTGGTGACTATGGGATACGGTTTGAATTTTAGAATAGATTTCAAAGAAATTAAATCAATTGTGAAGGTTTCCATTGTAAAACTTTTGGTTCTTCCTTTGACAGGATTATTTATTGGAAAAATTTTCGGTTTGTCTGAAATTCAAAAGGTTGTAGCGCTGATTTTATTTGGTGCTCCTACGGCTGTTAATACTTATGTTTTCGCTAAAAGATATAAGCAAGATGATTCATTGGCTGGTTACTATGTTGTGAGTACTACAATTTTGTATTTATTCACTTTATTACTTTTAATTAAGCTGATTTAGATTGCTTTTTGTTTTTTTAAATGAGATAATAAAAGATGTAAAAACTAAATAAGGAGGAAAATTATGGATAAAAAGATTGCAGGTTTAAAAATTCCGTATTTTATAATCGCTTGTGTAATAATCGTTATTTCATTCATATTTGATGTTCTACCAAATGGTATGGTTGGGGCATTTTTATTTTTGATTGTATTTGGCGAATTATTAAACCTTATCGGAAATCACACACCAATTATTAAAACATATTTGGGCGGTGGAGCTATTGTATCTATATTTTTGGGAGCTGCTATAACTTATTATAAATGGTTACCAGCTGATTCTATCAAAAGTATAAATACTTTTATGACTAAAGGAGGATTCCTTGATTTCTACATCGCAGCTTTGATCACAGGATCAATTCTTGGTATGAATAGAAAATTGCTTATCAAAGCAGCTATTAGATATTTACCTTGTATTTTGGGATCTGTAATTGTTGCACTACTTTTAGTAGGTGGTGTAGGTTTGTTGTTCGGAAAGAGTGTAGGTGAATCTATCGCATACATCGGTATCCCAATTATGGGTGGTGGAATGGGAGCAGGTGCTGTACCTATATCAAAAGTTTTCGAATCAGCGTTGAATATTCCATCCGAAACTATTTTGAGTAAACTTGTTCCAGCTGTTGCGTTAGGTAATGCTATGGCAATAGTTGCAGGTGGTCTTTTAAATAGATTAGGAAAAGTAAGACCAAGCTTAACTGGTAATGGTCAATTAGTTAGAAGCAACGATGATAGTTTGAAAGCTGATAAGAAAGAAAATATCGTTCTTGAAGATGTTAAAGATTATGGCGCTGGTATAGTAATTGCAACAACATTTTTCACATTTGGAGCAATATTAGCATTTTTATTCGAAAAAATCGGTATAAAAATTCACTCATATGCTTGGATGATTATTTCTGTAGTTATCGTTAAAGCAGCAGGAATTGTTCCTGAAAAAATCGAACATGTTGCTGAAGGTTGGTACAATTTCGTTGCCAAAAACTTCACTGCAGCACTTATGCTTGGTATTGGTATGGCTTACACTAATTTGGGACAAATTTTTGAAGCATTTACACCAAGCTATGTAATTCTTGTTCTTGCGGTTATTATAGGAGCTATCATTGGCGCTGGTATCGTAGGATATTTCGTAGGATTCTATCCAATAGAAACAGCTCTTACAGCAGGGTTATGCATGGCTAACATGGGTGGTACTGGTGATGTTGCAGTTCTTACAGCTGCAGATAGAATGGAATTGATGCCATTTGCGCAAATATCTTCTCGTTTGGGAGGAGCGTTAATAATTTTATTGGCATCTGTTTTGGTTCCAATATTTTTCTAAATCAATTGAGGTATTTTAAATAATACCTCTTTTTGTTTGGAATAGTTAGCTTTTAGTGTTAAAATTATATTGTAATAATGTAATTCAACAATTTTGTTGAAAGTTATATGAAAATTTATGAGGTGAAAAATGAATATCGAAGAAATTAAACAAAAAGCTCTTGAACTTCACGAAAAAAATCAAGGGAAATTAGAAGTAGTATCTAAAGTAAAAGTTAATGACGCTATGGATTTGGCGTTGGCTTACACTCCTGGTGTTGCTGAGCCTTGTAAGAAAATTCACGAAGACAATGAACTTGCATATAAATATACAAATAAAGGAAATATGGTAGCTGTTGTAACTGATGGTTCTGCAGTTTTAGGTTTGGGAAATATTGGTGGAATTGCTGGTATGCCTGTTATGGAAGGTAAATCAGTTTTATTCAAAGAATTCGGTAATGTTGATGCATTCCCAATTTGCTTGAACACACAAGACACTGAAGAAATTATCAGCACTGTAAAAGCAATTTCTCCTTCATTTGGTGGAATTAATCTTGAAGATATTGCAGCTCCAAGATGTTTTGAAATCGAAAAAAGATTAATTGAAGAATTAGATATTCCAGTATTCCACGATGACCAACACGGTACAGCTGTTATTGTATTATCTGCAGTTATCAATGCTTTGAGAATCGTTAAGAAAGATATTTCTGATGTCAAAATCGTAATCAGTGGTGCAGGGGCAGCTGGTATTGCAATTTCTAACTTGTTAACATTGGCAGGTGCTAAGAATAATTTAATCTTAAACAGCCGTGGAATTATCGATCCTGATGATGAAAAACTTGACGAAGCTAGAAGAGAAATCGCTAGAACTACTAACCCTAATAAAGTTAAAGGAGATTTGAAAACTGCTATGGAAAATGCAGATATTTTCATCGGTGTTTCTGCTCCTGGAATTTTAACAAAAGAAATGGTATCTTCAATGAACCACGATGCTATTGTTTTAGCAATGGCGAACCCAGTTCCAGAAATATATCCTGACGAAGCAAAAGAAGCAGGAGCAAGAGTTGTTGGAACAGGTAGAAGTGATTATCCTAATCAAGTTAACAATGTATTGGTATTCCCTGGAATATTCAGAGGAGCATTGGATGCAAAAGCAGACAGAATTACTGACGATATGAAATTATCAGCAGCTTATGCAATAGCTCACATGGTTGAACAACCAGTAGAAGATAGAATTTTACCAGAAGCATTTAACAAAGATGTTGCAAGAAATGTTGCAAACGCAGTTAAAAAATCTTGGGAAGAAAAGAAAGTTATTAAATAGGAGAAATTTATGATAGATATAGTTGATAGATTTATTGAATACGCGAAGATTTATACTACAAGTGATGAATCAAGCGAAACTTGTCCATCAACAGCTAGACAAAAAGATTTGGGTAATCTTTTGGTTAAGCAATTAAAAGAAATGGGAATTGACAATGCTCACATGGACGAAAATGGATATGTGTATGCATCGTTAGAATCAAACTTGGATAGAGAATCAAAATCTATCGGTTTCATTTCTCATATGGACACTGCTCCAGATATGTCAGGAGAAAATGTAAAACCACAAATCTTAGAATACAAAGGTGGAGACATCAAATTATCCGATTCTGTAACTACTACTGTGGAAGATTTTCCATTTTTAAAAGATTTGGAAGGACAAACTTTAATTCATACAGATGGAACTACACTTTTGGGTGCTGACGATAAATCTGGTATTGCAATTATAATGGATGCTGTGAATAAATTATGCGAAAACAAAGATATTAAACATCCAACAATTAAAATTGGATTTACTCCTGATGAAGAAATAGGAAGAGGAGCTGATTTGTTCGATGTAGAAAAATTCGGCGCTGATTTTGCATATACTTTGGATGGTGGCCCAATTGGAGAATTGGAATACGAAAACTTCAATGCAGCAGGTGCGACAATAACTATTCACGGCAAAAATGTTCATCCTGGTAGCGCAAAAAATACTATGATTAATTCACAATTAATTGGTATGGAATTATTTAATGAACTTCCTGTTGCTCAAAGACCAGAACACACTGAACATTACGAAGGATTTTATTTGTTGACATCATTCGAAGGATCTGTTGAAAATACTGTTATGAAATTCATAATAAGAGATCACGACAAGAAAAAATTCGAAGAAAAGAAATCTTATTTGGAAAAATTAGTAGAATTCTTGAATGTGAAATACAACAACGCTATCGAACTTGACATGAAAGATAGCTATTACAACATGAAAGAAAAAATAGAACCTGTAATGGAAATTGTGGATTTGGCTTATAAATCAATGGAAGATTTGGGAATAAAACCATTAGTTCAACCAATCAGAGGTGGTACTGATGGAGCACAATTATCCTACAAAGGACTTCCTTGTCCGAACATTTTCACTGGTGGATATGCATTCCACGGAAAGCACGAATTATTATCTATCGACCAAATGAAAAAAGCATCGGATTTGGTTTTGAAAATAATAGAAAATTATTCAAAATAAAATATCAAGTAGCTTCTGGTAAATCTGGAAGCTATTTTTTTATTGAAAAATGTTTTAAATGAAAATAAATTTTGCTATAATCTAATTAGGAGGGAAATATGAAAAACGATGTTTTAATTGACGATCAAAAGAAAAAATCTCTTACAGTTACCAATCTAATTTGGATGGGATTCACAGTTGTATGGGGTTTTGGAAATGTTGTTAATAACTATGCTAACCAAGGCTTGACAGTTATTACAAGTTGGATATTCATAATGGCTTTGTATTTTATTCCTTATTCATTGATGGTTGGAGAACTTGGTTCAACTTTCAAAGAAGGACAATCAGGACTTAGCTATTGGATAAAACAAACAATGGGACCATTACTAGCTTATTTGTCCGGCTGGACTTATTGGGTAGTACATATCCCATATTTAGCACAAAAACCACAAAACTTAATGGTTGCAGGTTCATGGGCAATTTTTAGAAATCCTAAAATAGTAAAATCTTTAAATCCAATTGTTCTACAATCATTGGTACTAATAATATTTTTATTATTTGTGCTTTTAGCTGCAAATGGAATTAAATCTATAAAAGTTTTAGGTTCAATTGCCGGTACTGCAAGTTTTGTGATGGGTATTTTATTTATTTTATTAATGTTGGCAGCTCCTGCATTAAGAGGAGTAGAAGTTGCATCTCCAAATATGACGAGCATAAAGACTTATCTACCTAATTTTAATTTGCATTATTTGACGACAATATCCATGTTAGTGTTTGCCGTAGGTGGTTGTGAAAAAATCTCACCTTATGTAAATGATACACAAGATGCAGGTAAAAATTTCCCAAAAGCTATGTTAATTATGGCTTTAATGGTAACTGTATCTGCGATTTTAGGTTCAGTTGCAATGGGGATGATGTTCGATACAACAAATGTTGCAAACGACTTAAAAATGAATGGTGCTTATTATGCATTTGAAAAATTGGGACAATATTATGGAATAGGTTCATCACTTGTTATTATTTACGCGTTGACAAATTTTGCTGGACAAGCTGCAGCTTTGGTTATGAGTATCGATGCACCGCTTAAACTTTTATTGAGTGAAGCAGATGCAAAATACGTTCCAAACTTCTTGAGAAAAATCAACGACAAAAAAGTTCCAGTTGGTGGATACAAACTAACTACCATTTTGGTTAGTATTTTGATAATTATTCCAGCTTTGGGAATTGGAAACTCAAATGAATTGTACAACTGGTTGTTGGATTTGAACTCTATAGTAATGCCAATGCGTTATATGTGGGTTTTTGCAGCATATTTTGCATTAAAGCACTACTTGCATGAAAAACAAGGTGTAGAATATAGATTTACAAAATCAAAATCATTCGGTAAATTTATCGCTGGTTGGTGTTTTGTATTCACAGCATTTGCATGTATATTAGGTATGATTCCAAAAGAAGGAGAACCATTCACAAGTCAATGGAATTTCAAATTGATGCTTAACATCTTGACTCCAGTTGTATTATTGGGATTGGGACTAATATTGCCATCAATTGCTAAAAAAGAACAAGCTAAAAATATTTAAAAATATTTTTATAATCTAACTAGAAATAGCTTCATTTAAAATTTTAAATGAGGCTTTTTTATTGTTAAGTTGTCAGAAATTTTCTCAATTGAAATTGACAAATTACATATGATATAATTAATTGTTAGAAGTAGATTAAATGTTTAAATTTAAAGATTTTAGACTAATAAATATAAAAATAAAAATAGGAGAAAAAATTGAAAATTGTTACAGTAGTTGGTGCTAGGCCACAATTTATAAAAGCGGCTATGGTATCCAAAGAATTAAGAAAAAATTTTGATGAAGTAATGATACATACTGGTCAACATTTTGACTATAATATGTCCGAAGTTTTCTTTGAAGAAATGAATATTCCTTATCCAGATTATAATCTTGGAATTTCTGGGGGAACTCACGGCGAAATGACTGGTAAAATGTTGATTGAAATCGAAAAAATATTGATTAAAGAACAACCAGATATGGTTTTATTATACGGAGATACGAATTCAACATTGGCAGGGGCATTGGCAGCTGTCAAGCTTCATATTCCGATTTGCCATGTTGAGGCTGGTAATAGATTGGGTACACTTGATAATCCAGAAGAAGTGAACAGAATTATGACTGATCATTCTTCTAAAGTTTTGTGCTGTTGTACTGAATCTGCACTTGATTTTTTGAAAAAAGAAGGATTGGCAGACAGAGCTACTTTAGTTGGAGATCCAATGTACGATGCTTTCTTGGAATATTCTAATCAAGTTGGCGATGAAATTCCTGAAAAAATGATTGATTTGGATGGAGAAGAAGTAGATCTTCCAGAAAGTTTTTACTACTTAACTTGTCATAGAGCAGAAAATACTGCATCTATAAAGCCTTTGTCAGAAATACTTGCTGCTATGGAAGAATTGGATGAAAAATGTATATATCCAGTTCATCCTAGAAACCAAAAAATGGTACAAGAGCTTTCTAAAAAACACAAATATACAAATATAATTTTTTGCAAACCAGTGGGATACATGATGAGTGTGTACTTGGTTAATCACGCGAAGAAAATTGTGACTGATTCTGGTGGATTACAAAGAGAAGCTTACTTTGCGAGAAAACAATGTGTGACTATTTTTGATCATATTGTGTGGCCAGAAACTATGACTGAAAAGAGAAATCAATTATCCAAACCGAATAAGGATGAGATTTTGAAATTGTTAAATGAAAAAGTTGATTTTGAAAACTACGATTATCCTTTTGGCGATGGTCATTCTAGCAGAAAAATTATCGAATGTATCAAAAATTACTTTAATCAATCAGAGGAAAATTAATGAATATTTTATATATTAACCATTATGCTGGTTCTCCAGAAATGGGGATGGAGTTTAGAACATATTATTTGGCTAATGAATGGGTAAAAATGGGTCATAATGTGACAATAATCGCGGGAGATTATTCGCATTTGAGAAGAAAAAATCCTGAAGTTACAGAAGATTTTCAAACAGAAATTATCGACGGGATAAAATACATGTGGATAAAAACTGGAGAATACGATGGAAATGGCGTAAAAAGAGCTATGAGTATGTTCAGATTCGTGTCTACACTCAAAAAAAATGCTAAAGAAATTATCGAAAATGAAAATCCTGATGTGGTAATAACTTCTTCAACTTATCCATTGGATACATTTGCTGGTCAAAAGATGAAAAAAATTAAAAAAGATATCAAATTGGTACATGAAATTCACGATATGTGGCCAATAACATTGATAGAAGTAGGGAATATGCCAAAATATCATCCGTTTGTAGTGATGATGCAAATAGGAGAGAATTCTTTTTGCAAGAACTCAGATTATGTGTGCTCATTGCTACCAGCAGCAAAGGACTATTTGATTAAGCATGGAATGAAGGCTGAAAAATTTTTCCATGTTTCTAATGGTATAGTGGAATCTGAATGGGAAAATTACGATAAAATTCCAGAAGATTATGTCAAAATTTTCGACAAAATCCACAGTGAAGGCAAGAAAGTTATATGCTTTTTTGGAAGTCACACAAAATCATATTGTTTAGATAATTTGGCAAAAGCTGCTATAGACAATGAGAACGTGGCAGCAGTGTTCATAGGTGGGGGAATTTATAAGAAAGAATTGATGGAAAAATACTCCAAATACGAAGATAGTATTTATTTCTTGGATTCCATACCTAAGACATCAATTCCAGATTTGTTCAATTACATTGATGCCACTTATGTTGCTGCGATGGATAATGATATGTTCAGATACGGAGTATGTATGAACAAATTATTTGACTCCATGATGGGTGCAAAGCCAATTATCTATGCAATTAATGCTCCTAATAATTATATTGTAGATTATAATTGTGGGATAAATGTTGAGTCTGAAAACTTGGAAGAATTGAAAAAAGGAATAGAAAAGTTTGTGGATTTAGATGAAGAAACATTAAATCAAATGGGAAAAAATGGTAGAAGAGCCATTGAAGAAAACTTCACTTATCACAAATTAGCAGAAAAGTTTTTAAAAGGATTGGAATAACATGTGCTAGTCGGTTGTCAAAAGATAGCCGACTATTTTTGTGATATAATATAGACTGATTAAAATTAAGGAGTGGTTATGTTTACATTAAGAGATTTCAAAAGTCCAGAAACATTGGATGAAGCTTATGAGTTATTGATGAAATCAAAAATGAATAAAATTTTGGGTGGATGTCATTTTCTTAAAGCAGGATGTCGTTCTTACAATGTTGGGATTGATTTGTCAAAATTGGATTTAAATTACATAAATGTTGAAGACGATGAAATAAAAATCGGAGCAACTACTACATACAGAGATTTGGAATACAATGATTTCTTAAAAAAATTTTGTGATGGAATTATTCCTAAATCTTTGAAAAGAATTGTGTCAACTCAACTAAGAAACACTGCCCAAGTTGGAGCAAGTGTGTTTTCAAGATATGCATTTTCTGATTTTTTGCCTATTTTATTATTACTAGATGCTAAGGTTAGATTGTACAATAATGGTGTAATGAGTGTTGAAGAATTTTTGAATTCTGATATAAAGAAGGACTTATTAGTTGAAGTCATGATTCCTAACAAAGATGTCCACTGCACTCAAATTGTTCAAAGACTTTGCTGTAAGGATTTTCCAATTGCTATTGTAAGTATTTCTAAAATCGATGATAAATACAAGGTGGTATTTGGAGCGAGACCTCAAAAAGCAATGATTATGAAAGATGTTTCTGATGAGATTAATGCTAATGGTTTTGATAGGGAAAAGACATTGGAATTAATTGATGAGTATATAGGGTCAAATAATAAAGCGAAGAAAAAATACAGAAAACTTTTATTTGTTGGATTATTGGAAAAAGCGTTAGGTGAATTGCAATGATTATAGAATTAAATGTTAATAATAAAAACCATATAGCTAGTGTTGATAGCGATACTACTTTATACAATGTGCTTCGCGATTTGGGTTATAAATCGGTGAAGTGTGGTTGTACAACATCAAATTGTGGTCTTTGTACTGTGTGGATGGACGATGTTCCAGTACTTTCTTGTTCTGTTTTGGCATTAAGATGTGAAGGAAAAAAGATTACAACTTTGGAAGGAATATCTGATAGCCAAAGAAAATTCGGAGAACTTTTGACTGAAGAAGGTGGGGAACAATGCGGTTTTTGTTCACCGGGGTTCATTATGAATGTTTTGAGTTTGAAGAAAACTATCAAAAATCCTACAGATGAAGAAATCGAAGATTATTTGATGGGTAATTTATGCAGATGTACAGGTTATGCTTCTCAAATGAGAGCTATTAAGAAATATTTGGAGATTGATGATGAAGATAAATAAAGATTTCAAAAAAATAGATTCAAGCTCATTAGTTACTGGAAAACCTGTCTATACAGAGGATTTGAAAGATCCTAATGCGCTGATAATTAAGCTGATGAGAAGTCCGTATGCAAGATGCGAAATATTAGAAATAGACAAATCAAGAGCAGAAGCGATGGATGGAATTGTGGCAGTGTACACTTATGAAGATGTTTTCGACAATAAATTCACTTTGGCAGGACAATCTTATCCAGAACCTAGCCCTTATGATATGTCGATTTTGTCAAAAGAAATTAGATATATGAGAGAGCCTGTAGCAATCGTAGTTGGAGTTAACGAAAAAGTGTGTAATCAGGCTATGAAGAGAATTAAAATCAAGTACGATGTTAAAGAACCATTACTTGATTACACAAAAGCTATCGACAACGAAATTGTTGTACATGAAGAAGATGTATTTTTTAATGGGCCAACGAAAGTTTTTGGTTACGATACAAAAAGAAATCTAGTTGGTGAAAAGAAAGAATCTTGGGGCGAAGATGTCGACAAGGTAATGAGTGAATGTGATGTCGTATTGGAGGATACTTTTACAACAAAGGCACAAGCGCATTGTATGATGGAAACTTACAGATCGTATTGCTACATGGATCAATTCGATAGATTGTGTTGCATTTCATCTACACAAGTTCCATTTCACATCAAAAGACAATTATCCGTTGCTTTGGGAATAAGTGATTCAAGAATAAGAATTATAAAACCAAGAGTAGGCGGGGGATTCGGTGGAAAACAAACAAGTGTCACAGAAATTTATCCAGGATTTGTAACTTTAAAAACAGGAAAACCATCGATACTTGTATTTGACAGAGAAGAAACTTTTGAAGCTTCAAACTCACGTCACCAAATGAAAGTGAAAGTTAAAATAGGTGCCAAAAAAGACGGTACGATTGAAGCGTGTGACATTTATGCGTTATCCGATCAAGGCGCTTATGGGTATCACGCATTTACCACTTTGAACTTGGTTGGAAACAAAACACTTCCATTGTACAGTAGAATGAGGGCTGCTAGATTTTTCGGACAAGTTGTATATACAAATAAACTTCCTGGTGGAGCATTTCGTGGTTATGGTGCAGTTCAAGGTACATTTGCATTAGAATCTATGGTAAACAAATTAGCCAAAGAATTAAATATGGATCCAGTTGAACTAAGACTTAAAAACACTGTTCGTGAAGGAGAAAAAACTCTGGCTTACGGAATAGATGTCAAAAGTTGCAAATTAAATGAATGCATTGAAAAGGCAAGAGAAATGATTGAATGGGATAAATATTATCCTTTCAAAGAAGAAAAAGACAAAATAATTTCAGTTGGAATGGCTATTGCACAACAAGGAAGTGGAATTCAAAACGTTGATACTTCAACAGTTGAAGTTAGATTAAATGAACAAGGTGATTATACATTGTTGATGAGTCCTACAGATGTTGGACAAGGAACTGATTCAATCATGGTGAATTTGGCAAATGAAGTGTTGCAATGCGGAATGGACAATATTATTCCAATAATTGCAGACACTGATATAACTCCATTTGATCCAGGAAGTTACGCATCAAGTGGTGTGTATATAACAGGAAGTGCAGTTGTACGTGCGTGTGAAAATTTATTAAACAAAATCAAAAAGCGTGTTGCTATGAGATTTGAAACATCTGTTGAATGGTTAGAAATCAGAGATCAAGCAGTTTATTTGCAAAATAAGAAATTAATTGCAATCAAAGATTTGGCTAGAGATTTATCAACTGGACCAAACGGTATGCAATTAATTGGCGTAGGAAACTTCGATTCAAAAACATCACCACCACCATATATGGCGGGATTTGCAAAAATAAGTATCGATAAATTAACAGGAGAAATCAAAGTAGAAGATTACGCAGCGGTTGTCGATTGCGGAACTGTTATGAATACAAAATTAGCGACGGTTCAAGTCGAAGGCGGAATTGGTCAATCGATAGGATATGCTTTGTATGAAGATTCATTGTGGGATGATGAAGGAAGATTAAAAGAACATTCATTTATTTCGTATAATTTACCTTCAAGAAAAGATATCGGAAATATTCACGTTGATTTTTGTGAAAGTTATGAGCCTACAGGTCCATTTGGTGCAAAATCAATTGGAGAAATAGTTTCGAACACACCCGCACCAGCCATTAATGGAGCAATATTAAATGCACTTGGATGCACATTTGATACTCTTCCGATAAAAGCTGAAGATGTTTTATTAAAAATGTATGAATAGATTTTAAGTCAGAGGTTAATAGCCTCTGATTTTTTATTGAAAATATTTCAAAAATTAAATCATTCATATATATAACAGTGGTAGATAAAATAAGCATTATTTTCACAAAATATCAAACGATTTTCATTAGTAGTATTAGGGATATGTACTTTCTCATATAAAAATTTTTTCGTAAAAAAATCGTAAGAAAAATCAAAATTACTGAATAATGTGCAGAATTAAGTAAATAAAATTTGCAAAATTTAAAATTAAATTTGAAAATTGTACTCAATATACTATAATATATAACTATAAAATAAAAAAGGGGTGTTTACATGAAATTTGTAGCATTAGCAGTTAATTTAGTATTGTTTGCTTTATTGATGTTCATGGCTAAGAAGAAAATGAACTTCGGAACAAGAACAATTGTAGCTGCAATTCTAGGTATTATAGTAGGATTTATTTTTAAAGGAAACACAGAATATGTAAAAGTATTTGGATCTATCTATGCTAATTTATTATTTGCAATTGTAATTCCATTATTGTTTACATCAATTGTTAGTACTGTAGTTTCTTTGGAAAGTATAGAAAAAATGAAAAAAATCGGATCAAAAACAATTGGAATTTTAAGTTTACACAATGTTTTAGGGTCACTTATAGGTTTGATTTTAGGGGTAGCATTTAAAATTGGACAAGGAAGTTCGTTAACTTTGGCTGCAGGTGCGAAAGCCAAGGAAGTTCCAACTTTTGCAGAAACTTTTGTAAATTTCTTCCCAGATAATGTTTTGGGAAATGCAGCAGAAGCAAAAGTTGTACCTATAATTATTTTCTCTGTCCTTTTAGGATTAGCGATTTTACAATTAGAAGAAAGAGGAGAAGGAGAAAAGGCAAAACCATTTTTAAGTTTTATCGACTCAGCTGCAGCAGTTATTTTTAGATTTACAGGAATGATTATAGACTTCACTCCATATGCTGTATTAGCTTTGATGGCGAACGCTGTTAGTAGGACAGATATGGCTAGCATGATGCCTTTGATTGTTGTGCTGATATTGACTTATGTTGCATCAATTTTTCACTCATATATAACAACTGGTGCACTTTTAGCGATTTTTGCAAAGGTAAATCCTATCAAATTTTTCAAAAAATTCTGGCCAGTTCAATTGATTGCATTCTCTACACAATCTTCTGTAGGATGTATTCCAGCGAATACTGATAACTTAAAAGATAAATTAGGTGTTTCTGAAAAGATAGCAACATTTGTTGCATCAACCGGTTCAACTGTTGGTATGCCAGGTTGTGCAGGATTTTGGCCTGTGTTATCTGCGATTTTGACAATTAATGTTATGGGAATTCACTACTCATTCGGACAATACGTAATGCTAATATTAGTAGCGTTGGCAGTATCATTGGGTACAGTTGGAGTTCCAGGAACTGCAACAATTACTACTACAGCAGTATTCGCAGCAATGGGTCTTCCTGTTGAAATGGTTGTATTGATGAGCCCTATATCAATGCTTGCAGATATGGGTAGAACTGCTACAAATGTTACCGCAGCAGGTTCTTCAGCAGTTATAGTTGCAGCAAGCGAGGGAGAATTAGACAGAGAAGTTTTTAATTCATAATTTTTACAAATAATTTATAATACGATAATAAATTAGCAACCTTTACACATTTACTGATTAGTATTATAATCAAATTAGTAAATATTAGAAAGGGAATTGTAAATATGACAGAAAAAGCAAAATCTTTTTTTGAGTGGTTATTTGTAATAGGAATTGCCATTGTGTTGGCATTATTGCTTAGAAATTTTGTAATTAGTACAACTCATGTTGAAGGAAATAGCATGAATCCTACAATTGAGAATGGAGATCGAATTTTCGTCAACAGAATGGGGATTTTTAAGAACAAATTAAAACGAGGTAATATTATAGAACTTCACGCACCGGATAAATCTGGTCGTGACTATATCAAAAGAATTGTAGCATTACCAGGAGATACTGTTGAATTAAAAAACAATAAAGTATACGTTAATAATGAACAATTGAATGAAAATTATACAAGTAGTCAAACGACTCTTGTTTCAGGAAATGAAACAAAATGGGAATTAGGAGAAGATGAGTATTTTGTATTGGGGGATAACAGACTCCCTCGAGAATCAAACGATAGCAGAATATTCGGACCGATAAAGAAAAAGGCGATAGTTGGTAGAGCTTTTTTGAGATATTTTCCATTTAATAAATTCGGTGTATTATAAGAAAAACTAATCTTGGATTTTCCAAGATTAGTTTTTTCAATTGGTATTAGTTTGAATTTTGCTGAATTGTACCACTTCTGTACGCTTCAATTAAACTTTCCAAATCTTCGATAAGTTCTAGGATTTCTTCTCCTTCGTCTGTATCTTTTATGAGCATTCTTTTTGGAAATTCTTCTGTTATTGTAACTTCTGGAGTGTATGCGCCGTGAACTGATTCCATAACTTTGAAATTCTTGTGTTTTGCTATTGCTAAGTGATGCGAGTTAAATGTCAACGTATAGCCGGCAATACCTGTTTTCTTTTGGTAAGCTTCTGAAATTCCGCCATCTATTACATAAGTTTTTCCATTAGCTGATACTGGTTTTTCTCCATTGATGCTTTTAACAGGAACGTGTCCGTTAATTATATGAGATGTTTCGGGATTCATATTGAATTCTTCAAATATTTTGTCGGCATATTTTTCCATCTTACTTAAATTAAAATAAGGATTACTTACTTCCTTTCTAACATCTTTGTCAGTAATGAAGAAGTTTTCAAATGTTGATATTTTACTTTTTCCAAACATAGGAGATTTTGGGCCACACCACATATACCAGAAAAAGTCCAACGCTGTTTGTCTGTCTGGGTCATTATCATCCATGTTTTTCGCTGAATTTATAATTCCTTCGAAGAAATCCAAAAGTGATTTACCACTGTACGTATTGGATTGATATGTGAATTCTTCGAAACTACCGTCCTTATTCATAGGGATACATCCATGGAAAAGCAAATTGCTGTTTGCGATTTTGTACACTGAACCGTACGAGAACAAAAAATCCATATGCTCTTTTAATCTGTGACTTGTTCTGAATGATTTTGAAATGCATTCGATAACTTCTTGTTCACTTGGTGTTAATTCGAGAGGATTTTCAGGATCAATTGTAGGGAATTTAATATCCAAGAGCGCATGAGGCTTGCCATTTGCATCTTTGTAAATTCCATTTTTAAAATCAATTCTTTCAAGATATAATCTGTCTAATTGTTCAAATTCTGGATTTCTCTTAAAAAGTTGGTTTTCTAATTTGAATTGAATTACAGAAATTGCCTTGTGCATTCTTGCTGCGTGAAGCAAGTCAGTTTCTGAGTGTTTGTTATCATCTAAGATTCTAACTTTGAATCTTTCACATGGATCATCGTAATATGATTCATCTGCCAATGTCGACAATAATCTCAAATTAATTCCGTAACCATCTTCCAAAGATTGAAAATTATTGTAACTTATTGCATTTCTAACTACGTTACACGCATTCACATAACTACCAAGATACGCTCCAATCCATGTAACATCGTGGTTACCGTATTGAATATCCACATCTTTTTTAGCAATAAGAGTATCCATAATAATGTCCGGCCTTTTTCCTCTGTCAAAAATATCACCGACGATGTGCAGCCAGTCGATATTCAAATCTTGAATTAATTCACACAAAGTTATTATAAAATCTTCACTAACTTCTATTTTAATGATGCTATCTAAAAGTTGATTAAAATATTCTTTTTTATTCAAAGATTCGTATTGAATGTTGAGCATTTCATCTATCAAATCTCTGTAGTAAAAGGGAGTTTGATTTCTGACTTTTTGTCTAGAATATTTACTGGCAACCCTTTTTGCTATTCTTATCAGATAAAAAATAGTATCTCTAATCCATGTTTCTGTATATTCATCGTTTTCCTTTGTAATATTGATTATTGTTTTAGGATCGTAAATTAAATTGGCCAACTGATTTTTTCTTGATTCAGATAATTTGTCTTTGAATTCAAGGTCAATTTTAATTCTGGTATTACCAGAAGCACTCTTAATAATTCTATTGAAACTATCGTATTGTCCATGTAAATCAGATAAAAAGTACTCTGTACCTTTTGGCAACACAGACAAAGAAGTCAAACTTATTATTTTGTTAGCAGCCTGTTCAATCGTAGGAAATTCTTTTGCAAGTAATTTCAAGTATTTTAAATTGTTCAATTTTCTACCTCCATAATACTATTATATATGAACTTTGGAAAAAAGAAATAGTTTGCCTATTGAAAAATGATTACAAATTTGATATAATTATAAGCGTAAAGATTTGTTAAATAACAAACAAATATTTTTTTACTTATTAATCCTACAATATTAGTAGGAAATAAAAAAGGAGGAAACATAATGAGTAAAATAGTTTTAATTGGAGCTAATCATGCAGGTACAGCTTGTGCGAACACAATATTGGATAACTACAAAGATGAAGAATTAGTAATTTTTGATCAAAATTCCAATATTTCTTTCTTAGGTTGTGGAATGGCATTGTGGATTGGAAAACAAATTAAAGGTCCAGAAAAATTATTTTATTGTAGCAAAGAAGTTTTCGAACAAAAAGGTGCTACGGTTCACATGGAAACAAAAGTAGACAACATTGACTACGACAAAAAAATTGTTTATGCAAAGGACAAAGACGGAAAAGAAATTCAAGAATCTTACGACAAATTGGTGTTAGCTACAGGATCTCAACCAATTTTACCAGACATAGAAGGAATTGATTTGGAAAATGTTCAAAAAGTTAAAATTTTCCAAGATGCACAATCAGTCATTGACAAGATAAATCACGAAGAAATCAAAAAAGTTGTAGTGGTAGGAGCTGGCTACATAGGTACTGAACTTGCAGAAGCTTTCAAGAGATTAGGAAAAGAATCTACATTGGTTGAACACGGAGATACAGTGTTAAGAGGTTATTACGATGATAAATTCTGCAAAAAAATGGAAGATAATCTAAGAGATCACGGCGTTAATTTAGTATTTAATGAAGAAGTTGTAAAACTAGAAGGAACTGATGGAAAAGTAAATAAGGTTATAACTGATAAAGGTGAATACGATTGTGACATGGTAATAATGTCAATTGGTTTCAAACCAAACAGTTCACTTGCACAAGATCATTTGAAATTAAACGATAAAAAAGCAATAATCACTGACAAACATCAACAAACTTCTGATGAAAATGTATTTGCAGTTGGAGATTCAACAGTTATTTTCAACAACGCAACAGGAAAATTTGAATACGTTGCATTAGCTACAAACGCTGTAAGAAGTGGTATAGTAGCTGGTCACAATGTTTGTGGAACAAAATTAGAATCAAACGGTGTGCAAGGTTCAAACGGAATTAAGATTTACAATTTGTGCATGGTATCAACAGGTTTGACAGTTAGAAATGCTGAAAAATTGGGAATGGAAGTTGAATACACTGATTTCACAGATTTACAAAAGCCACCATTTATGGAAGAAAATAACAAAGAAGTTACTATCAGAATTGTTTACGACAAAAATTCACGCGAAATCAAAGGATGTCAAATAATGAGTGAATATGATATTTCAATGATGATTCACATGTTCAGCTTGGCAATTCAAGAACACGTTACAATCGACAAACTAGCTCTAACTGATATATTCTTCTTGCCACATTACAACCAACCATACAACTATGTAACTATGGCAGCTATTCAAGCGTTATAATAAAAAATTTAGCGACTACTTTAATTAGTAGCCGCTTTTTTATTTAGCCAAGAGCAACATCCAAAATCATCATTATAATAAATCCAATTACAATTCCATAAGTTGCTTGGCGTTCATAGCCGTTGCTGTGAGTTTCAGGAATGATTTCGTCGCTAATTACAAAAAGCATTGCGCCTCCGGCAAAAGCCAAAATAAATCCTAGAATAGGTGAGAACCAAGTTACAAGTCCGTAACCCAAAAACGCACCGATTGGTTCTACTAATCCTGTAAATAATGCAATTAAGAATGCTTTTTTGACTGTGTAATTTTCTCTAACCAAAGACAAAGCTACAGCCAAACCTTCAGGCATATTTTGTAAACCAATTCCTATTGCGATTGGAAGACCATTTGCCACTGAATCTCCACCAAAGCCAACTCCAGTTGCCATACCTTCTGGGAAATTGTGAATTGTAATCGCAATTACAAACAACCATATTTTTTTCAAAGAATCTGAAGGATTTCCTTCAACTCTTTTGTCTAATAAATGCTCATGCGGAGAGTATTTGTCGATTATATCCAAAAACACAGCTCCCGCTAAAATTCCTAGTGAAGAGATTATAACCCCTCTAAAGCCTCCACCGTTTTCTTCAATACTAGGTAAAATCAGAGAAAAACAAGTTGCAGAAAGCATGACACCTGCAGCTGCCCCTAAAAATACATCTAACTTACCTTGACTTACATTTCTTGTGAAAAAAACAGGGATTGCTCCTACTCCGGTTAGAAGACCAGGAACTATTAACCCTAACATTGTCAATAAAAATGGGTCAATATTTTTCATCATTAAATCCCCCTTCAAAAATTTTAAAAATAAAATTTCTAATACTATTTTACTATGAATTCAAGAAATATCAAATATGATATAATATTAAAAGATTTAGGATATTTTTGAATGAAAAATTTCAAAAAATTACTCGTAGTTTGAAAAATGAAACGAGGTATTTATGCAAGCTATTTACAGAAAATATAGACCAGATACTTTTGATAAAGTTTACGGTCAAAAACATATAACTGATATTTTAAAAAATCAAATCGAAACGAAAAATATTTCTCACGCGTATATTTTTTCTGGTTCAAGAGGAACAGGTAAAACTAGTTGTGCGAAAATCTTTGCAAGAGCTATCAACTGTTTGAATTTACAAGATGGAAATCCTTGCAATAAATGTGAGAATTGTATGAGTTCTTTGGAAGAATCCACATTAGATATCGTAGAAATGGATGCTGCTAGTAACAGAAGAATTGACGATATTAGAGAACTGCGAGATAAAGTAATTTATCCACCTACAAAATTAAAGTACAAAGTTTATATTATAGACGAAGCACACATGATTACTAATGAAGGATTTAACGCTTTACTTAAAATCATGGAAGAGCCACCAAAACATTTGGTGTTCATATTAGCTACGACAGAAATCGATAAAATTCCTCAAACAATTTTATCAAGATGTCAACGCTATGAGTTCAAGATGATTAATGCTAAGGATATTTCAGACAATATCAAATATATTCTGAATGATTTGAACAGAAAAATGGACGACGATGCGATAGAACTCATTGCAAACAAAGCTGATGGTGCAATGAGAGATGCATTATCTATTTTAGATCAAGTCTTAAGCATTGAAAAAGAAAATATAACAAAACAAGATATAAATGATATACTTGGTATTGTCGACAATACAGGAATTTTCAAGCTTGTAAATAGTATCATAAAAAAAGATGCAACAGAAGTTTTGGATAATTTGTATACAATATCACACAACAAGCCTGTAGAAAATGTTATGGATGAATTGTTAAATCATTTTAGAAACTTGTTGCTATCAAAAAATGGCCTTGACAATATCAGACAGAACAACACTCAATACAATGTTGAGTATAATGCGCAATCTGAATTGATTACGAATAGGCAAATAGTCGAAAGTATGTCGATTATAATAGAGCATCAGAAAAAACTTAAACAGGCAGACAATCAAAAAGCTCTGCTTGAAATTTTGGTAATGCGCCTAATAGATTACATTGATTACGATGATTTGATTGCCAGAGTGAATACTTTGGAAGATAAGCTCAAAAATATTGAACAAAATGGGATAAAAATCAATTCTTCACAAAAATTAGTCGAATTTGATGAAAAAATCGATAAAAACATAGAAATTTCACAAAAATCTTCAGAAAAAGTAGAAAAATCAGATGAATTATCCAATAAAAATGATATAATAAAGACTGATGAAAAAATCGACGACACGGATGAAGACGAAATTGTCGAAAATGAGGATTCATTTGTAAAACTAAGAGAAGTTTTAAGAGACTTCGACAAAATTCCAAAAGAACTAGCTAATGATATTAAAGCTAGTTTGGATAATGATAAGTTGATTTTGAAAACTAACCAGTTGTATATGTACACTTTGCTTCCTCACAAAAAAGTTATCGAACAATTACTAAAACCTCATTACGATTTCAAGGTTTTAGATTTACAAATTGATGATGAAGCAGAGAAAAAAGCAAATGAAAATGTTAAAAAATTACAAAATTTGTTTGGAAATAATTTCCAAATAATCGAAAAATAGGAGGAATTATGGGAAATAAATTTAGAGGCGGAATGCCTGGTATGGGAAACATGGGTAACATGATGAAACAAATGCAAAAAATGCAAAGACAAATGGAAGAAACTCAAAAAAGATTAGAAGAAACTGAAGTTACTGCAACTAGTGGTGGCGGAGCTATTGAAGTTGTAGCAAACGGAAAAAAAGAAATAGTTTCTATTAAAATAGATGAAGATTTGGTAAAAGATGGCGATGTTGAAATGCTTCAAGATATGGTTATGGTAGCTGTTAATGACGCTATCAAAAAAGTATTGGACATGAGTGAGTCTGAACTTGGTAAAATCACTGGAGGAATTAATATTCCAGGATTCTAAATAAGGGGGGATAATTTTGTCACTATACCCTAAAGCAATGGACGAATTGATTAAAAACTTGTCTAATTTGCCAACTATTGGCAGAAAAAGTGCGAAAAGATTAGCTTATAGAATTATAGATATGGATCCGAAGAAAGTCGATGAGCTTGTAGAAAGTATTGTAAATGTGAAGACTAATATTAGACCATGTGCTAATTGTGGAAATCTTACTGATAAAAAATTGTGTGATATTTGTTCCGATCAAAAAAGAGATAACAGTGTCATAACTGTAGTTGAAGATTCAATGAATGTAATATCAATTGAAAAAACTGGCGAATACAATGGGAAATATCACGTATTAGGAGGATTATTATCTCCAAGAGATAATATTGCTCCGCAGGATTTGAATTTGGAAAATTTGTTTTTGAGATGTAAAAAAGATTATGTAAAGGAAGTTATCCTAGCATTATCACCAACAACTAACGGAGATTTGACAACTAACTTCATAATAGAGGTTCTTAAAAATGAAGAATATAACGTAAAAGTTTCTAGAATTGCGATGGGAGTACCATTGGGAGCTAATTTGGAATATTATGACGAAATGAGCTTGTACAAAGCTATTTTGGATAGAAGAGAAATAAAATAATCATAATCTGCAATTCTTGTAGATTATGATTTCTTACGTTTAAATGTTTGTAATAAAAATGGAATGGAGGAAAATTTAATGGATTCAAATAGAATTAAAGAAGCAATCAAATTTTCGTCTCCAATTATGTTGGGATATATTCCTATAGCGATGGCTTTTGGTTTGTTGTGCAAAGGTCAAAACATTAGCATGTTGGATTCGACTTTGTTTTCTTTTGTTTTCTATTCTGGAGCAGCACAATTCATGGCAGTTGAATTATTGGGTGCTGGAGTAGGTATGTTTTCCATCGTGTTGTCGGTATTTTTATTAAATTTGAGATTGTTCATAATGTCGACATCTTTGGGAATTCATACACAAAAAATAAATCCGAAAGCACTTCCTGTAATAGGATTTATGTTGACAGATGAAGCATTTTCGGTAATGAGTTTTAATAAAGAAAAGCTCAACACAGAATTTGCGTTGGCCGTAGAATTAGGACCTTATTTGGCTTGGGGAATATTTACGCCAGTTGGATATTTGATAGGACAATTAATGCCAAAATCAGTCCAAACATCATTAGAAGTAGGACTTACTGCGATGTTTATCGCACTTGTAGTACCATCTATTAAGAAAAGTTCCAATGGTTTGGTAGTTAGTTTGATAGGCGTTGTAACTTATGCAATTATTTTTTATTTGAAATTTATACCATCTGGATGGGATATAATCTTAGCAATTTTATTATCATCATACATCGGGTTGAAAGTAATTATGAAAAGAGGTCAAAATGTATAATATAATTTTAATTTTATTATGTAGCTTAGTTACAGCTGTTCCTAAGATAATACCTCTTAAATATTTAAAAGGAAAACAACTTTCTAGACAAACCGCTGAATTTTTAAACATAATACCATATACATCATTAAGTATTATGGTTATAAGAGGAATTCTGACAGCTTCAAGTGAAATGTTAATTCCTACAATTGTAGCTTCAATCGTAGCGATTATTATAGCTTATTTGAAAGAAAATGTTGGTCTAACAATTATATTAGCAGTTCTAACAGCATTTGTTTGTTTGAAATTTTTCTAAAAAAATACCTTCTGTAGCTCAAATTCGAGCCGCAGAAGGTTTTTGTTTTTATTTTACTTTTCTTATATTGCAATGTTGTCTTTTGAAAACTGGGAATCCCGAAATTGGATCAAAGATTTCGTTGTCGATTAACATATTAATATTCGCATCTTTCCATTTGTCATCTTGAATAAATGAACCACCGCCGACATTTATTTCCAAATCGTGACGATTTGACATATTATTAGTAACTGCTTGGAGGATTACACTTGCTCTATCGTTGTAGACTTCAACTAAATCCTTATTTTCAATTCCCAATTCTTTCGCATCATCTTCATTCATTATAACTTGTGGATATTCTTGGTGTTTCAATAATCCATCGATGTTTAAGTGTTGTGTTCTAAATGTCGTATGAATTCTTGCGCCTGTGTTCATAGTAAATGGATATTTGGATAATTTATCTGATTTTTCTTGCTCATTTTCAAATCCGTCTTCATAAACAGGAATAGGTGAAAATCCATACTTTTCTAAAAGTTTTGAGTGGATTTCGATTTTCCCGGTTTCTGTATTAAATGAATCGTATTTTTCATAAGACACTTCAGGTTTTTTGTCGAAATGATATACACCATTTTCCTTCAATTCTTTTAAAATTTCTGGTGTGTGATAAAAAGATTTATCTAATAATTCATCGAAATTTTCTGGATAATATTCACCAAATCCTAATGCATCTGCAATTTTTTTCAAAATAAAAATATTTGGAAGAGAATTGCCCAAAGGTTCGACTAATTTTTCTGTGATTTCGATGTGGTCGGGATATATTGCGTAGCGGTCTTCTTCGTAATAAGTTGTAGCAGGGAGGATGACATCTGCAAAGTATGCATCTTCAGTCATAAATCTGTCGCAAGTTACGAAGAAATCCAAACTTTTTAACGCTTCTCTATAAAGTTGACTGTTAGGATAATTTACAGACATACATGAGCCCAAATTAATTAGACCTTTTATTGGATAAGGATCGGATTCTAATATTGCTTGTGGAAGTTTCGTAAATTGTGGTTGACCGATTAATTTATCAAAAAGAGGGAATTCTTTTGAACCGATTTTTTCGATATTTTGTGCGTTGTTTGGTGGGTTTTGTACCCTCTTAATTGGCTTGTTCTTATTAATCAAAAGTCCGCCCTTGACATCTAAGTTTCCCAATAAGCTCCATAAAATATACATTGAACGTATTGTTTGAACTCCGCAATGTGAATATTCGAGTCCTGTGTATGATTTAAGAGCAACTGTGTTGTCAAAGAGTAAGTTTGCCAACTCTTTTATCTTATCAACTTCAAGTCCTGTGATTTCTGATGTTTTTTCCAAATCAAATTGTTTAAAATATTCTTTGAATTCATCGTATCCGTAAGTGTGTTTTTCGATAAAATCTTGGTCGAGTTTATCTTTTAAGTAATTTAGTATTCCGAGGATTAGTACCATATCAGTTCCGCTATTGACGATGTATTTGTAATCAGCATATTCGATAATATCTGAATTATAATGGTCAACGGCTATGATTTTCATTCCTTCATTTTTTCTTTTTACCATATTATTGTAGAAAAATGGAGGGGAATCTGTTTTAGGATTGGCACCCCACACACAAAGCATTTCAGTGTTTTGCAAATCGCAAACTAGATTTGGTGCACTTAATCCAAAAACTGTTTGAGGAGCAAATATGCCAAACGATACAAAACATAATGAGCCAACTGATCCGTTGTTCGGACTTCCAATTGGAGACAAAAATCCTCCGTTATCACTGTTAGGCATTTGAATTGAAATAAAATCGTTCGTAGTTGTATCAAATGCACCTCTACCAAAATGGCTTGCAATTGATTTTGCGCCATATTGTTCGATTATTTTAGAACATTTTTCTTTAATAAGTTCCATCGCTTCATCCCATGAAGCTTTTTTGAATTCTAGTGTTCCCTTCTCACCAGTTCTGATCAAAGGATCAGTCAATCTGTCTTCTGAGTTTAATATTTCGTCTGAATACAATCCTCTTAAACAAAGAGCGGAAGGTTTTTCATCTGATTTTTTGATGGATTTTATCCTTCTAGCGTCCATGTCGCATTCTACATGGCATTGACCTGGACAAATTCCACAAATAGTTTTAATTTTTCCCATTGCATCTCCTATTATTATTTAAAATTTTTTATTTCGAAAATATAATACACGCATTCTTCATATGGGTGAATATTTTCGATAATTTGTATACATTTTTTGATATTATTTTCTGTTGTGCGAAATTCTAATTTGATTTCGTCAACTTGGTTGATAATATTTTTTTCGCCAGAAAAATTATTTGCTAAATCATTGGGCATAAAATGACCTTTTACTTTCGATGTTGTATAACAATAATCGTAATTTCCTATGGTTATAATTTTCTCATCGCCTAGTTTTCTTATTAACAAATCTATGTAGTCTTCTGGTATGTACACATCTACTTTATAAGTTATCATAAAAACTCCTTTTGTTCATGTTTATATATTTTTCGTTCGGGTATATATATTTTATCAAAGAATTTAACGAAAAGGAGATTATTATGGATTTAAAATTGTATTACAAAGAAACTTGCCCATTCTGCAAGAAAGTTTTAAGATTTATAGAAAAAAAAGGAATTAAGGATGTTGAATTAGTAGACATCAAAGCTGACGAAGCTAATGAAAAATACCTTATTGAAAAAGGTGGACAAGACCAAGTACCTTGTCTTTTTATTGATGGCAAACCAATGTATGAATCAATGGATATTATAAAATTCTTGGATGAAAAATTCCAATAAAATTTTGAACAATAGAAATTTTGCTCTCACATTTGTGGGAGCTTTTTGTTTGTCAAAATCAAAAATTATTACAATTAATCGTCATTTTTAAAAATTCACATGATTTGTGATAGAATAAATATCGTAATAAAAAAAGTAGCAAATCTTTGGGATAGATTTGCTACTTAAATAACATTGGCAAGTTCATATTAGGAGGATGAACAACCATTTATTCTTATCATTATAATATCATAGAATTAAACTTAATAAGTTACAAATTTATTACGATTTAGGGAATTGAGGGGAATATGAGAGTAGGAATTATTGGAGCAGGAGCTAGTGGGGTTTTTGCGGCATTAATTTTAAAACAAAATTACATAGACACGACCGTTATTGAAAGAAACGCCAATGCTTTGAAGAAAATTTATGCAACTGGTAATGGTAGGTGCAATTTTACTAACAGAAATGTATCGTATAAGAATTATCATGGCGAAAATCCAAAATTCACAATAAGTGCTATTAAAAAGTTTGATAATTACGATGTTATAGAATTTTTCAATGATATGGGAATTCCTGAAGTTGAGCTTGAAAATGGAAAAATTTTTCCAAAAAGTTTGCAAGCTTCATCAATAGTGAAACAAATGATGTGCTTGGCAAATCATCTCGAAGTAGAATTTATTTTCGATAGTTTTGTTGATGACGTTAGAAAAAACGGAGATGTATTTGAAGTAAAATCCAACGGTTCATTATATAAGTTTGATTATTTGATAATAGCTTGTGGATCGAAGGCTTACAAAAAAAGTGGCTCCGATGGTAATGGATACATTCTGATGGAGAAATTGGGACACAATATCGTGAAAACTCATCCAGGAATTGTGCAATTGAGACTTAATGGAGATAGTTTCAAGAAAATGAGCGGCACCAAATTCAAAGCTAATGCAAAGTTAGTTGTAGATGAGAAGGAAGTTTTCGAATTTTATCATGATGTTTTGTTCACTGATTATGGAATTAGTGGGCCAACTATTTTGCAATTATCAGGAGAAGCAATCAGAGCTAAAAACAAGGGATTAGATGTCAAAATAAGAATTGACACTGTAGATTTGGATGAAAACAAATTGTATGAGCATTTAATCTACATAATATCTTTAAATTATTATAAGAAAATAAATGAGCTGTTGGTCGGTTTGATTAACGACAATTTGATTGAAGAAGTTTTGAATCAAGCGAATATCGAATACGATATTAATGTGTGTGAACTTAGTAAGGAAGAAATCTACAAATTAGCACACACTCTTAAAAATTTGGAATTTAGTGTTAGTGGATACAAGGATGAAGATTCTGGTCAGATAACTTGCGGAGGAGTTGACACAGATGAAATCAATCCTTCTACTATGGAATCAAAAAAAATTAAAAATCTGTATATTATTGGTGAAATTATGGATGTCGACGGGGATTGTGGTGGATATAATCTTCAATGGGCTTTTTCGTCGGCGTATTCTTGTGCGATGTCTATAATTAAAAAGGAGAACTAAATGAATAAAATGCAAAGAAAACTTATTGACTTAGATAACCACGGTCAAAAAGTTAGAGTAGGTTTGGTTGGTTGTGGCAAAATGGGATCTGGTCTTGTGAGTCAGTTGAGTAGAATCAAAGGAATGAGACCTTCCGTTATTATAGACAGACACGTCGACAAGTGCGTGAATGCTTTGAGAAAAGCAGGTGTAAAAGATGTGGATATTATCAAAACAACTGATTTGAAAGTTGCAGAAAATGCTATTAAAAATAATTCTTTTGTAGTAAGTGATGATTATACTTTGAGTTACAAATTAGATATGATTGATGGAATAATCGATGCGACAGGAAATCCTCCATTTGGAACACAACTTGCAGTAGAAAGTATTGAACACGAAAAGCATACTATTTTATTAAATGTAGAATGTGATGCTGTTGTGGGACCTATCTTAAACGAAATGGCGAAGAAAAAAGGTGTTGTATACACAGGATCTGCAGGAGATGAGCCAGGAGCTATAATTCAATTGTCGGATTTTGCACTTGGGCTGGGATTTAAATTATTAGCTGTAGGTAAAGGCAAGAATAATCCATTGGATAATTATACTAATGAAGATATTTTGAGAGAAGAAGCTTTGTCAAAAGGATTGGTTCCAAAAATGTTGACATCATTTGTAGATGGAACTAATACTATGATCGAACTTACTGCTGTGGCAAATGCGTTGGGATTTACTCCTGATGTTTTGGGTTGTCATGGAATTACAACAAATATTCACGATATCGCAGATGAATTTAAATTAAAAGAACAAGGCGGAATTTTAAATAATTACAATATAGTTGATTTTGCATTTGGAGTTGCGCCAGGAGTTTTTGCAATTGTAACTCACGATACTAACGAAGTTCACGATTTAATGGAATATTTGTCAATGGGTAAAGGACCTAACTATACTTTGTACAGACCATATCATTTGACAAGTTTGGAAACTCCTCTTACAATTTATGATGCAATTGTAGAAAAAGAACCGACAATTTATCCAAAATACGGACAGGTTTCCGATACAATTACAGTTGCAAAAAGAGATATCAAAAAAGGTCAAAAAATCGAAGGTATTGGTGGACACGATTGTTTCGGTAAAATTACATCTCACAAACATCAAATGGAAAATAATTTGTTGCCAATGCCAATCATAACAGAAAAAACAACAGCAAAAGTTGATATACCAAAAGACACATTGATTACTTACGACATGGTAAATTTAGATGAAGATCATATAATTACAAAACTTCGTAAGAGACAAGATGAATTGGGATTATAAAATTAAAAAATAAATTTATTATCAGTCGATAAAAAGTTTTTCAGACTTTGAAATATCGGCTGGTTTTTATTTTGAAAATAAAAATTTATAAATTTTTGACAATGGATTTCAAAAGTGTTAATATCAATTTGTAATGTAATAAATAAACGTTTTTGGGGGTTAATATGGATTACAGATTAGAGTCTGATAGTGTTGGTGAAAAGCAAGTTCCAAAAGATGCATATTACGGTGTGCAATCTTTAAGAGGAATGGAAAATTTCCCAATAACAGGAAGAACTTTACATGAAGAATTAATTTATGGATTGACAATAGTTAAAAAAGCTTGTGCTATAGCAAATCACAGAGCAGGAATCATGAGAGAGGATGTCAAAAACGCAATCGTTTACGCATGCGACAAAATTCTTCAAGGAGAATATCACGATCAATTTTTGACTGATCCAATTCAAGGTGGAGCAGGTACAACTGCAAATATGAATGCAAATGAAGTTATTGCAAACATTGCCAATGAAAAACTTGGCGGCGGATTGGGAACTTATGAATATGTTCATCCAAACGATCACGTTAATATGAGCCAATCTACAAACGATGTTTTTCCAACTGCTGGTAAGATTGCAACTTTAAGACTACTAATAAAAGCTTTAAATGAATTAAAGCAATTAGAGATTTCTTTGTTAAATAAATCAGTGGAATTTGATGATGTACTTAAAATGGGACGTACTCAACTTCAAGATGCAGTTCCAATTAGATTGGGACAAGAATTCCACGCCTATTATTCAGTAATCAAGAGAGATATCAAAAGAATTAGAAGGTCATCAGATCAAATTGAATCGATAAATATGGGAGCAACTGCGATTGGTACGGGAGTAAATGTAGACAAAGTTTACTTCACAAATATAGTTCCTATTCTAGCAGAATTAACTGGATTTGATTTGCATCAAGCAGAAGATTTAATAGATGGAACTAATAACCTTGATGGTCTTGTAGAAATATCTTCAGCAGTAAAATCAACAGCCGTAAGTTTGTCAAAAATGGCAAGTGATTTGAGATTAATGAGTTCAGGACCAAAAACAATGGTAGGAGATATTGAACTTCCAGCAAGACAAAACGGTTCATCAATTATGCCAGGAAAAGTAAATCCTGTAATTCCAGAAGTTGTTAACCAAGTTGTATTCAGAATTATTGGTAACGATAATACAATTACAATGTGTGCAGAACACGGACAATTGGAACTTAACGCATTCGAGCCGGTTTTGTTCGATAGTTTATTTGAATCTATATCTATATTGACTAATGCAGTGAAAACATTCAGAGAAAACTGCATAATTGGTACCAAACCAAACAGACAAAAACTTTCAAACGACGTCGAAAAATCTGTAGGAATAGTTACAGCACTTGTTCCTCATATCGGATACAAAAAATCTGCTGAAATCGCAAAACGTGCATTGAGTACAGGAATCACGGTTAGAAATATCGTATTGGACGAAAAAATCTTAACAGAAGATGAATTAAAAGAAATCCTTGATCCAATTGCAATGACAATGCCAGGAATTGCAGCAGAATATTTGATTAAACAAAAACAACAAGCTTACATCGAAAAAAAGAAACTAGAAGACAAGGAACAAAAAGCAAAAAAATAAATTAAAATTTTCAAAAAAGTCTGTTATCAAAGTAAATCTTTGGTAATGGGCTTTTTATAATTTCGGACAAAAATTTACATTATTTTAAATTTGCTAATATGTTATAATTTATTTAGGTGATATGATGAAAAATAATACTAAAAATGCAGACAATGTTATATTGGCGATATCAAATGTTTTGATGGTGGTTTTCGTATCTACTTTGCTTAGAGGCCACAACATAATATCGTTGTTAATTTTACTTGCGTGGGCAGTTTATGCGTCGCAAAATAAAATGATTTTACCAAAAAGTCTTGAAAGAAAAAGAACAAAATTCGAATACGGAAGTTTTATCGTTTTGTTAATAGGTTTTATGTTGATTTATTACCATCCTAATAAGGTATATGTGTTCTTAACATATCTTACATTTTTAATTTACAACACACTTTTGTGGATGAATATGATTAGAATAAGAGCTATTAATAAAGAAAATAATAAGAAATCTAATAAGAAGAAATAAAGAGGTATATAATGAAAATTATGGTTATAGGGCCTGGCAGATGGGGAAGTTTCATCGCTTGGTATTTAAAAAAAATTGGTCATGAAGTTTTGTTGTATGGTTTGAATGGAACTGAAGATTTCGAAAACTTTAAGAAAAGTCGTAGCAATGGAATTATTACTTTGCAAGATGATTTGGAATTAACCGATGATATCACAAGATCAAAAGAATGTGATGTTATTCATGTTAGTATAAATGCACAAGGTTTTAGAAATGTGTGTGAAGAACTTAAGTCAATTGGAATTAAGGATAAAATTATCGTTACTAATATGAAGGGAATTGAGATTTCGTCTGGAAAAAGATTATCAGAAGTCTGCAAAGAAATTATGGATGGATCTAACAAAGTCGCAGCTTGGATTGGCCCAGGTCATCCACAAGAATTTTACCGCAATGTTCCAAATTGTATGGTAATTGATTCGGAAGATGAAGATGTGAAAGAATTGTTGATTGAAAATTACAGTTCAGATTTGATTAGATTTTATTATGGCCAAGATTTGATTGGAAATGAAATCGGCGCAGCTTACAAAAACGTAATTGGAATTGCTGCGGGAATGTTGGATGGAATGAAAATAAGTTCTTTGAAGGGAGCTTTAATGAGCAGAGGTTGTAGAGAAGTTGCAAGGTTTATTAAAGCTTCGGGAGGTAAAGAGCTCAGCGCGTACGGACTTTGTCACTTGGGAGATTATGAGGCTACAGTGTTCTCACAATACTCTCACAACAGAATGTTTGGAGAAATGTATGCGAAATCAGAAAAATACGATAAATTAGCTGAAGGATACTACACTGTAAAAGCTATTAAATTACAAGCGGACAAAATGAATTTGGATTTACCGATTAACAATGCAGTGTACAAAGTTTTGTACGAAAATTCAAAATGCGAAGAAGAAATCGACAAATTATTCAGTAGAAGTTTGAAAAAAGAATTTTATTAATGAAAAACAAATTAGAAGTGCAAAAAAGCACTTCTTTTTTTGATTAAAATGCTTGACAAATGGATTTTAAGTTTATATAATATACAAGTCAAGTAAAAAGGTTGACGGTGATTGAATGGAAAAATTATTAAATATTACCATGATGTTTGATTATTATGGTAAATTGCTTACGAAAAGAGAATACGATGTAATTGACAAATACTACAATGAGGATTTGTCATTAAATGAAATTGCTCAAATTTGTGATATTTCAAAACAAGCTGTAAGTGATAGTTTGAAAAGAGCTGAAAATAAGCTTTATGAATACGAACAAAAACTTGGCTTAATTGAAAAATCAAAAAAGAGTCATCAATTTCTTAGAAAAATCAGAAATGATCTTTTCTCTTTGTCACCAGAAATCAAAAGCAAAGAAATTGAAAATATCATTATAGATATAGAAGATTTCTTAAATGATTTAGAGGATGTGGAAAATGATATTTGAAAATTTGTCCGATAAATTACAAAATGCCTTGTCAAAATTGACCAACAGAGGAAAGTTGACGGAAAAAGATATAGATGTTGCAATGAGAGAAGTTAAACTTGCTTTATTGGAAGCGGACGTTAACTATAAAGTTGTTAAAGATTTTATATCTCAAGTAAAAGAACGTGCTATCGATTCTTCTGTTTTAGAAAGTCTTACTCCAGGTCAACAAGTTATTAAAATAGTTAATGAAGAATTAACTAAAATGATGGGTGAAAAGGAAGAAAAACTTAACGTTTCACCAATGAAACCTACAGTAATTATGCTTTGTGGTTTGCAAGGGGCAGGTAAAACAACTCATGCCGGAAAACTTGCATTGAAGTTGAAAAACAAAAACAAAAGCGTCTTACTTGTAGCGTGTGATATTTACAGACCTGCTGCCATTAAACAACTTCAAGTTGTTGGTGGAAAAGTAGGGGTAGAAGTATTTGAAATGGGACAGACAAATCCCGTTGAAATTTCAAAAAAAGCAATCGAAGAAGCTAAGAAAAAGAACATTGATTATGTAATTATAGATACTGCCGGTCGTCTTCATATTGACGATACTTTGATGGATGAGCTGAAAAATATTAAACAAGAAGTGAATCCTTCAGATATTTTGTTAGTTGTAGATGCTATGACTGGACAAGATGCAGTGAATGTTGCAGCTAAGTTTAACGAGGATTTGGATATTACAGGAATTATCCTTACTAAGTTAGACGGTGATGCAAGAGGTGGTGCTGCTTTATCAATCAGACAAGTAGCTGATAAGCCTATTAAATTTATAGGTGTAGGTGAAAAACTTGGAGATTTAGAGCCGTTCCATCCGGATAGAATGGCATCACGTATCTTGGGTATGGGAGATGTTCTTAGCCTTATCGAAAAAGCACAAAATCAATTTGACGAGAAGAAGGCAAAAGAATTAGAAGAAAAGATTAAAGCTCAAAGTTTTGACTTTAATGATTTTCTTGACCAAATGCAGCAAATCAAAAAAATGGGACCTATGCAAGATATTCTTGCAATGATTCCTGGCGTGGATAGTAAGATGCTTAAACAAGTGAATTTCGATAACAAAGAATTTGACAAGATTGAAGCAATTATTAAATCTATGACCAAAGAAGAAAGAGAAAATCCAGATATCATTAGTATATCTAGAAGAAAAAGAATTGCTAAAGGATGCGGTCAAGATCAAGTAGCGGTTAACAAGCTTTTGAAACAATTCAAAGAAATGAAAGTTATGATGAAAAATATGGGAGCGCTACAAAAGAAATTTGGTAAAAAAGGTAAAATGAAAATGCCTTTTTTTAGATAATAAGTTATGGAGGTAAATTATGTCAGTAAAAATTAGATTGAAAAGAATGGGAGCAAAGAAGAAACCATTTTATAGAATAGTTGTCGCAGATTCAAGATGTCCTCGTGATGGTAAATTCATCGAAGAAATCGGATATTATAACCCATTAGTTGAAGAAAAAACTGTTAAAGTTGACAGCGAAAAAGTTCAACAATGGATTAAAAACGGTGCAAAACCTACAGATACAGTAGACAGATTATTCAAAAATAATGGAGTTTACGAAGCAAAATAATAATACAAGTTGGGAGTTGTCATGGAAAAATTAGTTAAAACAATTGCTACTGCGTTAGTTGATAACAAAGAAGCAGTTGAAGTAACATCAAGACAAGACAAACATACGGTTATTATAGAAATTAAAGCAGATTCCAAAGATTTGGGGAAAATTATAGGAAAAGAAGGGAAGATTGCCAAGGCAATTAGAACTATTACTAAGGCAGCGGCTATTAAGAGTGGCGAAAAAGTTGTCGTAGATATTTTGCAATAATGGAATATATAGCTGTAGCAGAAGTGCTCAATACTCACGGTATTAAAGGATGTCTTAAAATGAGACCGTTGACTGATAATATCGAAAGATTTGACGAAGATATTTGTTATTATCTCGGGGATAAAAAAGTTAAGGTCAATATTCAAAATTATAGAATGTACAAGGGTTTTTTGTACATTGATTTTGAAGAATTTAACGATATTAATGAAGTTCTTGAATTCAAAAAACAGTTTTTATATATAGATGAAAAAGACAGATACGAATTGAAAGATGGAAGCTTTTACATTGACGATTTGATAGGCTTGAAAGCTTATAGTAATGGTGAATACATCGGAGATTTGGTTGAAGTTTTGAGCTTTTATAGTAATGATGTATATGTAATTAAAAATGATGAAAAAGAATTTATGATACCTGCTGTAAAAGAGTTCATTAAAAAAATAGATTTAGAAAATGGATTAATCGATGTAGTTATAATTGAGGGTATGTGATGAAATTTATAATTCTCACATTATTTCCAGAAAGTTTTGATTACTTAAAATCATACGGCGTCATAGGAAAAGCAGTCCAAAACAATCTCATTGAACTTGAAGTGGTTAATATTAGAGATTACACTAAAAATAAACACAAAAAGGTAGACGATGAGATATATGGTGGCGGAGCTGGGATGCTTATGACTTGCCAACCAATTTATGACTGCTTGGAAGATGTGAACAAAAACAAATCAAAAGTTGTGTTTATGTCTCCTCAAGGGAAAGTTCTTAATCAACAAAAGTGTATAGAACTTTCAAAAGAAAAAGAAATAGTCATTCTTTGTGGCCATTACGAAGGTGTCGACAGTAGAATCATCAATCATTATTGTGATGAGGAGATTTCTATTGGAGATTATGTGATGACTGGTGGAGAATTAGGAGCTATGGTTCTTATAGATTGTGTAAGCCGAATGATTAACGATGTTTTGGGAAATGATGAAAGTTATAAAACAGATTCGCACTACAATTTATTGCTACAGGAAGATTCCTACACAAGACCCAGAGTATTTAACGGATATGAAGTTCCTGAAGTTTTATTATCAGGAAATCACGAAAAAATCGAACAGTGGCGAGAAAAATCAAGACTAAACAACACTAAACTTAAAAGAGAAGATATATATCAGAAATATCTGAAAGAAAAAAACCAAGGAGGATCATAATGGATATTATAAAAACATTAGAAGATGAACAATTAAGAGAAAATAAGTTCGACTTTCATGTTGGCGATACTGTAAAAGTAGACTACCTTATCAAAGAAGGTAACAAAGAAAGAGTTCAAGTTTATGAAGGAACTGTAATTAAAATGCAAGGAACTGGACTTAGAAGAACTTTCACAGTAAGAAGATTAGCTTACGGTGTAGGAGTAGAAAGAACTTTCTTAATCAACTCACCAAGAGTAACTAACGTAAGATTAGTTAGAGAAGGTAAAGTAAGAAGATCAAAATTATTCTACTTAAGACACAGAGAAGGTAAAGCTGCTAAAGTTAAAGAAAAACAAAAATTCTAAATTGAGTGCTGAGGTTTTCTCAGTACTTTTTTTAGATGGAAAGGAAATAACATGGACATTAATAATATAAACTGGTATCCAGGGCACATGAAAAAAGCTATTGACAAGATAAAAGAAAACATGAAACTTGTCGACATAGTTTTGGTTCTTGTGGATAGCAGAATTGTAAGATCATCCATGAATCCGGTTATAGAAGATATCTTAAAGGATAAGCCGCAATTGATTTTATTGAACAAGATGGATATGGCAGATCCTAAAATCACACAAAACTGGATTAATTATTTTGCAAAGAAAAATATAACAGCACTTCCAATTGACAGCAAAAACGGTAAAAATTTGGATAAAATTGAGCCAACAGCTAAAAAGATTTTAGAAGATGTACTTGCTAATAGAAAAGACAAAAACATAAAATCAGAAATTATTAGAATGATGATAGTTGGTATACCAAATGTTGGAAAATCTACTATAATCAACAAATTATCCAACAGACAATCTGCTAAAACAGGGAACACTCCAGGTGTTACAAGGACTAATCAGTGGATTAGAATAAAAGGCAAGATGGAATTGTTGGATACACCAGGTGTTTTGTGGCCAAAATTCGAAGATAATGAAATTGGCCTGAATTTGGCATTTACTGGAGCTATCAAAGATGAAATTTTGGATGAAGAAAACTTAGCGTACAAACTCATCGAGAAACTAATGAGTATTGATCCACAAATTTTAGAAAAAAGATATTCGGTTGATACACAAAACAAGGAAACAATCGAAATTATGGATAATATTGCTATAAGACGTGGCTGTTTGTTAAGAGGAAAAAATATTGATTATTCTAAAGTTTCATCAATAGTTATAGATGAATTTAGAAAAACAAAGTTGGGAAGAATTTCATTAGAAGATGTTTGCGATTGATTATAACGAATTTGAGGAAGAATTAATTTGTGGCGTAGATGAAGTTGGAAGAGGACCATTAGCAGGTCCTGTTGTAACTTGTGCTATTATTATGCCTAAAAATTGTGAGATAATAGAAGGAGTCACCGACTCAAAAAAGCTTTCTGAAAAAAAGAGAATTAAATTCAAGGATATGATTTTGGATCAAGCTTTGGCATGCAGTGTAAATTTTGTGGATCAAAGTGTGATTGATGAGATTAACATCAAGCAAGCCACGAGATTATCTATGAAAAGAGCTGTAGAAAGTCTGAAAACAAAGGACAATAAATTCATACAACCTGATTTGATTGTAATTGATGCAGAAATTATTGACACAGATATTAAACAAATGTCATTTGTCAAAGGTGACGAAAAATTATATCCGATTTCTTGTGCATCAATTGTAGCAAAGGTTATAAGAGATGAGTACATGAAGGATATGGCTACTATTTATCCACAATACGGTTTTGAAAAACACAAGGGATATGGAACTAAATTTCACAGAGAAATGATACTTGAACATGGAGAATGTCCGCTTCACAGAAAAACTTTTTTGAGGAAATTATATGAAAATGGAAAAAAACCGAGGTAAATTTGCCGAGGATTACGCTTGTGAATATTTAATAGAAAAAGGTTACGAAATTATTGACAGAAATTATTCCGAGAGAATTGGGGAACTAGACATAGTTTGCACTTACGAAAATTATTTGGTGATAGTTGAAGTAAAAGCAAGAACTGATGACAAGTTCGGTGCTCCTTCTGATTTTGTAACTTTGGGAAAACAAGACAGAATAAGAAAAACAACAGAAATTTATATCGACAAAAATGATTTGTACGATTATCAGCCTAGATTTGATGTGATAGAAATTTATTTGGATAATTTCAAATTAAATCACTATATTGACGCATTTTAATATTGACAATGGGCTAGTATTTTTATATAATATCAAGGTCAAGCAAATATATTGACACAAAGAGGTTTTAATATGTATAAAGTAGCAGTGCTTACAGTATCAGACAAGGGTTCTCAAGGCAAAAGAGAAGATTTAAGTGGTAAAAAAATTATAGAAATTATCGAAAAAAACGGCTATAAATTAGAAAAATATGATATTGTAGCAGATGAAAAAGAACTTATAAAAGAAAAATTAATCGAGTATTCCAATGAAAATATTGAGTTGATTTTGACTACGGGTGGAACAGGATTTTCAAAAAGAGATGTAACTCCTGAGGCTACATTAGAAGTTTCAGAAAAACTTTGTTTGGGAATTAGTGAAGCGATTAGAAATTATTCGATGACGATTACAAAAAGAGCAATGCTTTCAAGAGCTGTTTCAGTTATTAGAAAAAACTCCCTCATAATAAATATGCCGGGTAGTCCTAAGGCTGTTGAAGAAAGTTTGGAATACATAATTGATACGTTAGATCACGCTTTGAAAATTTTACAAGGCGATGCATCAGAATGTGCGAGAAAATAGTTGTTCATAATTAATTAGTAATGTATAATATATGATAGATAATTGTAGGAGGTATATATGATACAAGCAGGAGATTTTAGAAAAGGCACAACTTTTGAAATGGATGGAGATGTATGGCAAATTATAGATTTCCAACACGTTAAACCAGGAAAAGGTGCAGCTTTTGTAAGAACAAAAATCAGATCAGTTATGACTGGTTCAAACAGAGACATGACATTCAATCCTAACGAAAAATATGAAGAAGCTAGAATTGAAACAAGAGAAATGCAATACTTATACAACGATGGAACTTTATATTATTTCATGGACCCAGAATCTTATGAACAATTACCAATTGATAAAGCTAGTGTTGAAGAAGCTATTCTTTATATAAAGGAAAATGATATGGCAACAATCAAATTTTACAAAGGTAAAGCATTCCAAGTTTCTCCACCAAACTTTGTTGAGTTAGAAATCACTCAAACAGAACCTGGTATTAAAGGTAACACTGCAACAGGAGCTACAAAACCAGCTACTGTAGAAACAGGCGCTACAGTTAACGTACCTTTATTTGTAAATGAAGGAGATAAAATCAAGATAGATACAAGAACTGGAGAATATTTGTCAAGAGTTTAGTATTTATTGACTTTTCAACATGTTTATGATAAAGTAGTACGGTGGATTTTGTCCATACTAATAGAGGAGGTCTAATATGAGAGATAAAGTAATTTTAGAATGTACTGAATGCAAGAGCAGAAATTACACTACTAAAAAGAATAAAAAACTTCACCCTGATAGAGTGGAAACTAACAAGTATTGTAAATTCTGTAAAAAGCACACTCTACACAAGGAAACAAGATAGGAGGAGCTTATGGCAGCGAAAAATACGCAAAATTCTAATCAAAAATCAGCCCAAAAAAATCAAGGATTTTTGAAAGGCGTGAAGACTGAATGGAATAAAATTGTCTGGCCGACACCAAAGGAAACTTTAGAATACTCAATCGTAGTAGTTATAATTTCCTTTATAGTTGCATTAATCGTATACGGATTAGATACTGTGTTCCAACGTTTAATTGGACTATTTATTTAGAAAGGAACAGTATCCACAATGACCGAAAAAAATAACACATTTATTGAAAATGCAACTGAAGATTTTAAGGAACGTGCCAAAGAGGGAAAATGGTATGTAGTACATACTTACTCTGGACACGAAGGTAAAGTAAAAGTTAATATTGAAAAAATGGTAGAAAATCGTGGTTATATCGACGATATATTTGAAGTAGTAGTACCTACTGAAGAATATGTTTCAGAGGTCGGTGGAGCTAAAAAGTTAAAAGAAAGAAAGATCTTCCCCGGTTATGTTTTCGTTAAGATGACAATTACCGATGTCTCATGGTATTTAGTTAGAAATACCAGAGGTGTTACAGGATTTGTAGGACCAGAATCCAAACCTGTAGCAGTTAGTGAAAAGGAAATCCAAAAATTCGCTCTTAAAAATCAATCTTACTCTAAAAAAGAAATTGATGTTAATGTAGGAGACAATGTGAATATTGTTTCTGGAGCATTTAGCGATCAAGTAGGTATTATTGAAGAAATAAATACTGAAAAAGCTATCTGTAAAGTTTTAATTTCCTTGTTCGGCAGAGACACATCTGTTGAAATTAGCTTTGATGATATCGAAAAAATATAAATTTGAATATAAGTTATTTAATTAATTTCATATAGATCGATGTGGGAGGTTAGCCCCGATAACCACAATAGTTTAAGGAGGAACTAATATGGCTAAAAAAGTACAAGCAATAGTAAAGTTACAAATTCCTGCAGGTAAAGCAACACCTGCACCACCAGTAGGTACAGCACTTGGACCTCACGGTGTTAATATAATGCAATTTACAAAAGAGTTTAACGCAAAAACTCAAGACCAAATGGGAATGATTATTCCAGTTGTTATGACTGTATACCAAGACAGATCATTCACATTTATAACAAAAACTCCACCAGCACCAGTTCTTATTAAAAAAGAATTAGGATTAAATTCTGCTTCAGGAGAACCTAATAAAACTAAAGTTGGACAATTAACTAAAGAACAAGTTAAGAAAATTGCTGAAATTAAAATGCCTGACTTAAATGCAGCAAACTTAGAATCTGCTATGAGTATGATTAAAGGTACAGCAAGAAGTATGGGAGTTACAGTAGAAGAATAGTGGGAGATTTAGTTCGTTAGAACCACAAGGAGGATTATATGGCAAAAAAAGGTAAAAAATATCAAGAAAGTGCAAAATTAATTGATAGAACAGTTGAATATAAATTAGACGAAGCAAGTAAATTAGTTGTTGAAACTGCTAAAGCTAAATTTGACGAATCAGTAGAATTACACGCAAAATTAGGTGTAGATAGTAGACACGCTGACCAACAAGTTCGTGGTACTATCGTACTTCCTCATGGTACAGGTAAAGACCAAAAGGTAGCTGTATTTGCAAAAGGTGAAAAAGCTGAAGAAGCAAAAGCTGCAGGAGCAGATTTTGTAGGAGCAGAAGATTTAGCAGAAAAAATTCAAAAAGAAGGTTGGTTAGGATTTGATGTTGCAGTAGCTACTCCAGACATGATGGGTGTAGTAGGTAGAATTGGTAGAATCTTAGGACCTCAAGGTTTAATGCCAAACCCTAAAGCTGGTACAGTAACTATGGATGTTACAAGTGCAATCAAAGAAATCAAAGCTGGTAAAGTTGAATATAGAACTGACAAGAGCAATATTATTCACGTTCCAGTTGGTAAAGTTTCTTTCGGAGAAGAAAAAATTGCTGAAAACATCAATGCGTTAATGCAAGCAATATTGAAAGCAAAACCAGCTTCATCAAAAGGTAAATATATTAGATCTTTAACAATTGCTTCAACAATGGGCCCTGGAATCAAGGTTAATCCATTACAATTTGCAAAAGAATAATATAAACAAGAATTTATTAGCCACCGTTAAGGTGGCTTTTCTTAAATACAGAGGGAAAAATGAAATTATTAAAAGAAGATAAAAAGAAAATTCAAATAGGGATAATTATATTAATTGTTCCAGTTATTTTGGCATATCTTTTGTTCAATGGGAAATCTATAGGAAATGCATTGGGCACTTTTATGGCGATTATATCCCCATTTATTATTGGTGCGGCATTAGCTTTTGTCCTAAATATGCCTATGAATTTTATTGAGAATAAAGTTTTTAAAAAATGGACTTCGAAACCGGGTCTAAAAAGAGCAATATCCCTGTTAATAAGTTTAGTAATAGTTAGTGCAATAATAGCATTTGTAGTGATACTTATAATTCCTAATTTTTTTGAAGCTATTAAATCACTAATCCAAGGGATTCCGGTATTGGTTGAAAAGCTAAGAAAATATCCAGAGGTTGCAAAACAATTAGATAAAATTTACGACACATACGCTATCACAAATACTCATGATTTGGTTGTAAAATTGAAACCTTACTTAACCAAAAATGGATTGGATATATTGAACAATGTGTTTTTTGGAATTAGCACAGTGTTTTCTGTTGTACTTAGTTTTGTAGTGTCGTTCACATTTGCTATTTATTTATTATTTTCAAAAGAAACTTTGAGAAGACAATTTACAGAATTGGCTTATGTTTTCTTTAGTGGAAAAACTGCAAACAAGATTTTAATTTTCTTTAAGGTGGCTTACGAAAAATTTTATTCTTTTTTCAAAGGTCAATTTATCGAAGCGTTTATGCTTGGATTTATGTGCTTTATAGGAATGTATCTACTCAAAATGCCAAACGCTGCAACTGTTAGTGTGCTAATTGGTTTTGGAGCATTAATTCCATTGGTTGGAGCTATTTTAGGAGCTGCATTGGGAGCTTTGATTATCTTAATCGAATCTTTTTCAAAAGCTATTATGTTTGTGATTTTCATAATTGTACTTCAACAATTTGATGGTAATGTAACTTATCCTAGAATCGTGGGATCATCTGTAGGGCTACCATCTATTTGGGTACTAGTTGCGGTTACTATAGGTGCAGCATTAAGCGGTATTGTTGGAATGCTTATTTTTGTTCCGATATTTGCTACAATTTATGAATTATTGTACAGATATAAGGAAAAGAAATTGAAAGATAAAAACATCTGTATTATTGAAGAAAAATAATAAAAAAGTGTTGACATATTTATAGAATATGATATAATAATTAAGTAATTAATTTGGGCTACCGAAGACAGTAGGGACTATTAAAGTTTAATCATCCTACAGAGGAGCATAAGATATGAGTTTATCAGTCTTTCTGTCTTTGGATGGAAAGACTTTTTTAGTGTAGCCTTTTTCATGGAGGTGAAATAATGAAAGAACACGTTTTAAATCAAAAGAAAGCTGTTGTTGATGAAATTAAAGGACACATTAATGATGCTAAATCAATGGTTATCGTTGATTATAGAGGATTAGATGTTAGCGAAGCAACAGAATTAAGAGAAAAATTCAGAAATGAAAATGTATTATTCAAAGTATACAAAAACACAATGATGAATTTTGCTTTTAAAGAATTGGGATTTGATGGATTCTTAGATTACTTATCTGGTCCTAACGCGGTTGCATTCAGTATGGATGATCCAATCGCTGCAGCTAGAATAGCTAAAGAATTCGCGTCAGATCACGAAAATTTAGAAATTAAAGCAGGTTATTTAGGAGACAAATTCTTAGATGTTGAAGGTGTGAAGAAAATCGCATCTATCCCTTCAAGAGAAGTTCTTCTTACAAAAATGCTTGGAAGCTTCAAAGCTCCAGTATCAAAATTTGTATATTTAGCAGATGCTATTGCTAAATCAAAAGCTGAAGGTTCAGAAGAAGCTGAATCAAACGAAACTACTGAAACAGTAGAAGAATAATTAATTAAAATAAAATTTGGAGGTAAAAAATGTCAATAGATGAAATCTTAGAAGCAGTTGAAGGCTTAACTGTTCTTGAATTAAATGAATTAGTAGAAAAAGCAGAAGAAAAATTTGGAGTATCAGCAGCAGCTCCTGTAGCAGCAGCAGGTGCAGCACCAGCAGCAGGTGGAGCAGCAGCAGAAGAAAAATCAGAATTTGATGTAATTTTAGCATCAGTTGGTGACGCTAAGATGAAAGTTATCAAAGCAGTTAAAGACTTAACTGGATTAGGATTAAAAGATGCTAAAGCTATCGTAGACGAAGCTCCTAAAGCAATTAAAGAAGGCGCTTCTAAAGAAGAAGCTGAAGAATTAAAAGCTAAACTTGAAGAAGTTGGAGCTACTATCGAATTAAAATAGTCGATAAATTTATGGAGAGGTTATGTATAATAGCCTCTCTTTTTGATTGCTTGACAAATCATTTGTTTATGATATTATTTTAATATATTGATAAAATGACTATGATGAGATGAGTATGTAATAATTTTTTTTAAAGAGAGTCTTAGTTTGGTGGAATAGGATATTAGATTATTGCAGAATATGGTCTTTGAGTTTGAAAAGTTGAATAGCTTATGCTTTTAAATTTTTCCGGGAGCATCCGTTATCAAATGCTAGGCATTAAAGTGCCAAACAATGAGAGAATATTTTATATTCTAAAATTAAGGTGGTAACGCGGATTTTCGCCCTTATATGATGTATGTCATATAAGGGATTTTTTATTTTATTGTAGTTTTATTTAGGAGGGAAATTATGTCAGAAGAAAAGAAATCATATTATATTACTACTCCGATCTATTATCCAAGTAGTAATTTACATTTGGGTCATACTTATACAACAATCATTGCGGATACTTTGAAGAAATTCAAAAAAATCCAAGGCTACGATGTGTTCTTGACTACAGGTACTGATGAACACGGTCAAAAGTTGTATGAAAAAGCAAAAGAAAAAAATATGGGTGATAATCCATTAAATTATATCGATCCAATTGTACAAAGTGCCAAGGATTTGTGGAAAAAACTAGACATAGACATAGATAGTTTTGTCAGAAGTACAGACAAGGCTCACGAAAAAAATGTTCAAGAAATTTTTCAAAAATTATACGATAAGGGAGATATTTACAAGTCTACTTACAAGGGACATTATTGTGTCGATTGTGAAGCTTTTTGGACAGAATCACAACTAAAGGATGGAAAGTGTCCAGATTGTGGACGTGATGTTCATTATCACGAAGAAGAATCGTACTTTTTCAGATTATCAAAATACAAAGATAGAATTTTACAATTGTACAAAGACAACCCAGATTTCTTGAAGCCAGAATCTCGTAAGAACGAAATGGTGAATAACTTTTTAAGTGGTGAATTGGAAGATTTATCCGTATCTCGTACAAGCTTTGACTGGGGAGTTAAGGTTCCATTTGATGATAAGCATATTATTTACGTGTGGATTGATGCGCTTAGCTGTTATTTGACAGGGATTGGATATGGACAAGATGAAGAATTATTCAATAAATTCTGGCCATGTGATATTCACTTGGTTGGAAAAGAAATTGTAAGGTTCCACACAATTATTTGGCCAGCGTTGTTGATGGCTTTGGATTTGCCATTGCCAAAGAGAGTTTTCGCTCATGGATGGATTTTATTCAATGAAGATAAGATGAGTAAATCAAAGGGAAATGTATACTATCCAGAGCCAATTATCGATTTGTACGGTGTAGATGCTTTGAAATACTACATTTTAAGAGATTTTACTTTTGGTAATGATGGTAACTTTACGACAGAAAGATTTATGAACAGATTTAATTCAGATTTGGTAAATGATTTGGGCAATCTTGTAAGTAGATCAGTTTCAATGGTTGAAAAATATTTTGATGGTGTTATCCCACAACCAAATGACAACAACGATATTGACAAGAGTTTAATATCTGTAGTCGAAGGATGCCAAGGAAAAGTTGAAGAGTTATTGGAAGAACTTGATTTTTCAAATGCGCTTGAAGAAATTTGGAAAGTTGTTAGAAGAGCCAACAAATACATCGATGAAACTACTCCTTGGATTTTGATTAAAGAAGATCCAGAAAGATTGAAGACTGTTTTGTATAATTTGATGGATGCGATAAGAGTTATCTGTATTTTAACTTCTCCATTTATCACAGAAACTAGCGAAAAAATCAAAGAACAAATCGGTCTTTCTGAAATCAAATGGGAAGATGGAAAAGTGTTTGGTAAAACTGTCTTTGGAACTAAGGTTCAAAGAGGAGAAAACTTGTTCAATAGATTAGACATCAAGAAAGAAACTGAACGATTGAACGAAGTTAACGACAAATTAATCGAAGAAAGAACTGGTAAAAAAGTTTCTGAATTAAGAGACAATAACAAAGAAGAAGCTCCTAAAGAATCTAAGAAAAAATCAAAGAAATCTAAGAAAAAAGAAGAAATAACTATAGATGATTTTGACAAGCTTGATTTGAGGGTTGGACAAATTGTAGAAGCAAATCAACATCCAGATGCCGATAAACTTTTGGTTTTCAAGGTTAAAATCGGAGAAGAAACAAGACAAATAGTTTCTGGGATTAAAAACTGGTACGAACCAGATGATTTGATAGGTAAGAAGGTTATTGTTGTGTACAATTTGAAGCCTGTTAAATTGAGAGGCGTAGAATCTCAAGGTATGCTTCTTGCTGCAAGTAAAGGCGATAAATTGACTATGGCAAGTCTACTTGACTCAGAATTTGAAGACGGAGCGACTGTATCTTAATGGGAGATTATGTAATATACGATACACATTGTCACTTGACAGATGAGAAATTTGATTTTGATAGGGATAAAATAATTGAAAACCTACAATCTAATTCTGTTGTAAAAGCTATGCTTCCAAGTGACAATGTAGAAAACTCCATTAAAGCAATAGAATTGTCAAAAAAGTATGATTTCTTATACAATGCTGTGGGGATTCACCCTGAAGAAGATAGCAGATTTACGGATGAAGATATTTCTAGGATAGAAGAGTTGGCTGATAATCCAAAATGCAAAGCTATCGGGGAAATTGGACTGGATTATCATTATGAACACGACAAGGACAAGCAAAAATATCTATTTGAGAAACAAATGCAAATCGCCGAAAGAAAAAACTTGCCTGTAATTATTCATACAAGAGATGCAATCCAAGACACATACGATATATTGGCGAGATATCCTAATGTAAGAGGAATAATGCACTCTTATTCTGGAAGTTATGAAATGGCAATGAAATTTATTGATTTGGGATATTATATTTCATTTAGTGGAGTTGTAACTTTTAAGAATGCTAGAAATGTCAAGGAAACTTGTGAGAGATTACCTATCGATAAAATTTTAGTAGAAACAGATTCTCCTTATTTGACGCCTCATCCATATCGTGGGAAAAGAAATGAACCAAAATATGTGAATTTGGTTTTACAAGAGGTTAGTTTGTTGAAAAAAATGTCGGAAAAAGAAGTGGCACAAATCATTTGCAATAATGCTGATGATATTTTTGGATGGTAAATTATGATAAAAGAAATAATAGTTGTCGAAGGAAGAGACGATGAGCAAAGAGTCAAAAGAGCACTAGATTGTGAAGTGATTTGCACTGGTGGGATTTATTTTAGCGACAAATTACTCAAAAGACTCAAAAAAATCGACCAAGATAGAGGGATAATAATTCTAACAGATCCAGACTATGCAGGAAATAAAATCAGAAAAAGAATTAATGATTTTATTCCAAACGCTAAAAACGCATTTATAGCACAAGATTTGTGTATCAAAGATGAGGATATCGGAATTGAAAATGCAAAAGAAGAAGATATTAAAATCGCCATAGAAAACGCTCATCCATCAATGATAGATTCCAAAAACGAATATACAATGGATGATATGATTTACTACCAATTGGTAGGAGAAGGCTCCAAATCCCTAAGAATAAAAGTAGGCAAAATCTTAAACATAGGTTACGGAAATGCAAAATCTTTTCTTAGAATGCTGAACAATTACAATATTTCAAGAGAAAAGTTAGAGGAGGCGATTAACAAATGAGTTATAGACTACACCAGCCTTCCTATATAAAAGAAATATTGGATAAATTTGGATTTAAGTTTTCAAAAGCTTTGGGACAAAACTTTCTTATCGATGGTAATTTGATTGAAAATATCGTCGATTATTCAGGCATTACCGAAGATGATTATGTTATTGAGATAGGACCGGGATTTGGAACTTTAACTGAAAGACTTGTAGATAAATGCAAATTCTTGTATTCTATTGAAATTGATTCAAGACTTATGGATGTTTTGAGATACACTGTTAGAGATCGTGACAATTTTCAAATTATAAATGAAGATGTGTTGAAGGTTGATTTGAATAAACTAAACCATGGAGATAAGAAATTCAAAGTTGTTGCCAATCTTCCGTATTACATCACAACTCCAATAATTGAGCATTTGTTTGATTACAGGGATATTATTGACTCAATAACTGTTATGGTTCAAAAAGAAGTGGCAAATAGAATGGTCGCCGATGTGGGAAGCAAGGATTATGCATCATTGAGTTTATTTGTAAAACAAAATAGTGATGCTAAAATAATTCTGAATGCACCAAAGACTGTGTTTATGCCACAGCCAAAAGTAGACAGTGCAGTTGTGAATATGAAACTTAAAAAACTGGACGAAGATATCGACCAAGAACTTCTTAGACAATTAATCAGATCTGGTTTTAGCAAAAGAAGAAAAACTATATTGAACAGTTTTACAAGTGGATTTGTAAATGTCGATAAGAATGAATTAAAGAATATTCTTGGTGATTTGAACCTTAAGGAAAATTTGAGGGCTGAGAATTTGTCATTAGAAGATTATAAAAATATCGTAAAAAAATTATCTGATATTGATTAGGATTTTCAAATAAGGGTATATATAAAATACAGACTTTTAAGGAGGTATTTTTATGAAAGATGTAGTAATTTATACAAGTGATGGATGCCAATATTGCCATGCTGCAAAAGATTATATGGACGAAAACAACGTAAAATATACAGAAAAAAATATATCACAAGACCAAGAAGCTAGAAAAGAACTTATGAAAAAAGGTCACATGGGTGTTCCTGTTACAATCATAGGTGATGAAGAAATAGTTGGCTTCGACCAAGCAAAATTAAAAGAAGCTTTAGGTTTATAAAAAACAAAACTACTTGTCAAACGACAGGTAGTTTTTTTATGTAAAAGCCCGCTGTGTGAGCGGGCGAAATATTAGTTTTTGTTTAGTTGTTCTAATAGATAATTTACATCTAGTCCGTGAACCATACAAGCTTCTTCTAAGCTTTCCATTTGGCTTGCTGGACAACCTATACATGATAATCCGTTTCTGAATAAAACTTCTACAGAATCTGGATTGTTTCTAATAATATCTCCGATTAACATATCTTTAGTAATTTCCATAAAATCACCCTTTCATCATTTATATTCTTATTATAATATAAGCTTTAAGTTCATTCAAGTAAAAATTTTGCGTATGTATGTTATAATTTAATAAGAAATAGAATTATAGGTGGTGAGGAATATGATGGATGAAAAATTTGAACGTCATGAAATAGATATGGATTTGCTTAACAAATATCTAGAAGACAAAGATTATTTAAAACTAAAAAATCAAATTCAAAAATACAACCCAGTTGATATTACAGATTATATAGAATCGTTAGATTTAAAAAGTGCAATGTTAGTTTTTAGATTACTTAATAAAGATGATTGCATAGATGTATTCTCTCACATGGAAAAGGATCATCGTACAAGGCTTTTAGAGGCGTTTAGTGATAAAGAAGTTAAATTCATAGTCGATGAATTGTATTTTGACGATATGATTGACTTAATCGAAGAAATGCCTGCTGGAATTGTTAAAAAAGTCCTCAGACATACGGATAAAAGCGAAAGAAATCTGATTAATCAATTCTTAAATTATCCAGAAGATTCAGCGGGATCTTTGATGACAATAGAATATATTGAGTTGAGATCTTATTATACTGTGAGAAAGGCTCTTGAAGTTATAAAAAAGACAGGAGTAGATAAGCAGACCGTCTATACATGTTTTGTAACAAATGAAAAGAAAACTTTACTAGGATTTGTTTCATTGAGAACTATAGTTACAAATGAACCTGAAACACTGATAGAAGATTTGATGGACGAAGATGTAATTTACGTTCACACTGACGATGACCAAGAAACAGTTGCAGATGTGTTCAAAAAATACGGATTCGTTGTGCTTCCAGTTGTAGACAATGAAAAAAGACTTACTGGTATAATAACAGTTGACGACATCATGGACGTTATGGAACAAGAGGCGACAGAAGACTTCCAAATCATGGCAGGTATGAGTCCAGACGAAGACGAATATTTGGATCAAAGCGTGTTTAATTTGGCAAAAAAACGTATTGCGTGGCTTTTGATACTGATGATTTCTGCGACGTTTACAGGTTCAATTATGACTCATTATGAATCGCTTTTAGGTCAAGCTATTATATTAACAGCATTTATTCCGATGATAATGGACACTGGAGGAAACTCAGGATCTCAATCATCGACATTGATTATACGTGGATTAGCAACTGGGGAAATCAGTACAAAAGATTGGCTTAAAGTTTTCTTCAAAGAATTCAGAGTTGCTTTGATAGTTTCTGTAGTAATGAGCGTAGTTTGTTTTATCAAAACTATGATTGTAGATAAAGTTAGCGTACCAATTGGTTTGGTAGTATCTTTGACTTTGATATTTACTATAGTCACTGCAAAATTAATAGGTGGAATGTTGCCTATAATTGCTAAAAAGCTAAAACTAGACCCAGCAATAATGGCAGGTCCTTTGATTACTACAATAGTTGATGCTTTGAGTTTATTAATTTATTTTGAGATGGCACACATTGCATTAGGAATTTAAAAAATATATAAAAACTATTGACATATTTTTAATATTACTGTAAAATATTCTATTTAATTTGACTTTAGAGTGATAGAGTGATATAATACTACTAACGACGATCTGTTAGGAGGAATAACGTGAAGGAAATTAACGATTTGAACATGATTAGAAGTCAAGTGCGAAGTAATATTGGAAAAGATGTTATTGTCGAGGCAGATAAAGGACGAAATAAAATTGTAACTAATAAAGGAACTATTAGCCAAGTGTTCCCAAGTTTATTTACAATAAAAATAACTAACGAATATGATTCAGAAAGAACAATATCATATACTTACTCAGATATACTTACATCAACAGTAAAGTTAGAATTATGTTAAAAAACGACCGGAAGGTCGTTTTTTTAGTTTGATTTAACATTTAAACAATAGTATAATTTATTAATAGAGGTGTAATATGAAGTTAAAATTATATATGTCAGAAAAATGCCCAGATTGCGTAGATGCAATCGAAATTTTAAAAAATGCCAATATTGATTATGAAGCAATCAATATTACAGATTCTATGAAAAATCTCAAAGAATTTTTTACTTATAGAGATAATAGAAAAGAATTTGAATCAATTGTTAAGGATAACAAAGTAGGTGTTCCTATGATAACTGATGGCGAAAAGATAGTATTTTTTGAAAAATTAGAAGATTTAAGAGTATTTGATGAAGATTAATAGCTATGCCAAGATAAATCTGTCATTGGATGTTCTTGGTTTAAGAGAAGATGGATATCATAATATCGATACAGTTATGAATTTGATTGATCTTCACGATATTATGGATATAAATCGTAACAGTACTTACGAATTGAATTTAAGCTCTAATAATCCGGATTTTCCAACTGATAAAACTAATTTGATATTTAAAATATTTGAGAATTTGAAAAAATTCAGGGACATTAACTGTGGTTATGATGTATTTGTAGACAAACAAATCCCTATATCAGCAGGACTTGCTGGAGGAAGTTCCAATGCATGTGAGTTTTTGATGTTTGTGAATGATGATTTATCACTTAATCTTTCTGATCAAGAAATCAAAGAAATCTGTAGATCGACAGGGGCGGATACTTTCTATTTTACGAACAAAAAATGTGTAAGAGCAAAGGGAATAGGAAACGAGTTTGTCAGATTATCTGATTTTTCTAATAAAAATATAATAATTGTAAATAATGGAATGAGTATATCTTCAAAAGATGTGTATGATAATTTGAAAGAGTCAAAGGGTGGTCTTGGTAAAGTTTCCGTTGCTATTGATAGTCGTGATTATGAAACTTTTTATAGGAAAGCATTTAACACGATGGAAAGTGTATCAGAAAAATTAGTAGAAGAAATCTCAATTATAAAAGAACAGTTATATGAATTGGGAGCGAATTTGGCACTTATGAGTGGATCAGGACCAACTGTTTTTGGTATTTTTGAAAACTATAACGACTTTGAAAATTGCTACAATAAATTAAAGGACAAATATAAGTATGTATTCAAAACAAAAACCTTATAACAAAATAGGATTCGTGGATTCTGGTTTGGGCGGGCTTACTGTATTCAAAAAAGTTAAGAAGATTATGCCTAATAAGGAATATGTATATTTTGCTGATAGTGCTAATGTCCCTTACGGTTCTAAAACCAGAGAACAAATGCTTAAGATTTCTGAGAATATTGTGAGGTTTTTCAATGAACAACAGATAGATTTACTTGTCGTAGCTTGTAATACGTTAACATCAATTGCGTTGGATTATATGAAATCAATTGCAAAATTTGATATAATTGGAGTTGTTGAATACGGTGTTAAATCTGCTTTAAAAACTACTTCTAATAAAAAAGTTGGAGTAATAGCAACTAAAGCTACAGTAGACAATGGTTTATATAAAAAATTATTAGAACAAAAAGGTATTGAAGTTTGCCAATCTGCGTGTTTTGATTTTGTAGGATTCGTTGAAGAAAACTGCAAAGATAAAGAGAAAATTTTGAAAAAAGTCGAAGAATATTTGAAACCTATTGTAGATTTTGGAGCAGACACCATAGTTTTGGGATGTACACATTATCCTGTTCTAATTGAATACCTTAAACAATATACAGGAGATAATATTACATTTGTAGATCCTGCAGATTTACTAAGTGAAGATATTTATGAGATTTGCGGGAACTATCAAAATATATGTGACACAAAATATTTTGTCACAAAAAATCCATTTGATTTTAAAATTAATGGATCTAAAATTATAGGACAACCTATAGAAAAAGTTACAGAAATGGAGTGATTTTATGGAATTGAATTACGAAAAGAAAAGTATCTGGGAAGTTGTAGATGAAAAAGAACACGATGAAATCTACGCTTATGGCGAAAGATACAAAAACTTCTTAGATAGTTGCAAAACTGAAAGAGAAGCTACAGAATTTATTGTTAATCAAGCAAAAGAACACGGATTTGTTGAATTGAATGAAGCGTTAAAAGGACAAATCAAAAAAGGCGATAAAATTTATATAAATAATAAGGACAAATCATGCGTATTAGTAGTTATTGGTGATGATATAAATGAAGGACTTAATATAGTTGGTTCACACTTAGATTGCCCAAGATTAGATGTTAGAGCTATACCATTTTCAGAAGATAAAAACATCTTAATGATGAAGACACATTACTATGGCGGAATCAAAAAACATCAATGGACTACAATCCCATTGGCAATGCACGGAGTAATCTTCACAAATGAAGGCAAAAAAGTTGAAATCAAAATTGGCGAAAAAGAAGACGAACCAGTTTTCTACATCACTGAACTATTAGCTCACTTATCCAAAGATTTGAACTCAAAAACATTGGGAGCGGCAATTGAGGGTGAAAAATTAGCCATAATAGCTGGTCATGATAGCTATAACTTCAAAGATGAAAAAGAAAACCCAATCAAAAAATGTATATTAAAATATTTGAATGAAAAATATGGAATAACAGAATCTGATTTCCAAGTAGCAGAACTAGAAATTGTACCAGCTACTAAAGCAAGAGACGTTGGATTTGACGGAGCAATGATTGCATCTCACGGTCACGACGACAGAGTTTGTGCTTATGCAACATTAGAAGCAATCCTTAAAGTTGAAAATCCTAAGAGAACAGCTGTAGCTTTATTCGTGGATAAAGAAGAAATAGGATCAGTTGGTAATACATCAATGAATGCACCATACATGGGAAACATGATTGCAGAAATAGCTAATAATCAACATGAAAATTACAGTGATTTAACAATGAGAAGAATCATGGCTAATTCAAAAGTATTATCAGCAGACGTTACTGCAGCTATTGATCCATTGTATGCTGATGCAACAGAAGATTCTAACACAGCTTTAAGTGGATGTGGAATTTCATTGGCAAAATTCACAGGACACGGTGGAAAATTCAGCTCAAATGATGCCAACCCAGAATTCTTAAATGAATTAAGACAATTATTCAAAGAAGAAAAAGTAATGTGGCAAACAACTGAACTTGGTAAAATAGACCAAGGTGGTGGAGGAACAATAGCCTTCATACTTGCAAACCAAGGAGCAGAAGTAGTTGACATCGGAACAGCTATGCTATCAATGCATGCACCAGTAGAATTATTATCAAAAGCTGACTGCTACATGACAAGCAAAGCATACCACGCATTCTTAAAATAATATAAAGTAAACTTACAAAGCACTTGACAATTACCTTTTATATTGATATTATATAAAAGCACTTTGAGTTAAGTGCTTTTTAAATTACTTAAAAGAAAGTAATGCATGTAAAACGAAAATAAAAAAAGTTTTACAAAACACTTGACAAAATGAAATGATGATAGTAAACTA
>NZ_WKZC01000009.1:0-60377 GCF_009679635.1 Finegoldia sp. BIOML-A4
CCACCTACAAAGTATAGGTTAGCATCCACTACAACTAATTAATTAAATATTGTGTCCAGTTTTATGGGTACACATCAAATTAAAGGCTGTTTTCTTTTTAAATAATAATAAGAAGAATATTCACTTTAAGTGAAATGTTAGATTTTATAAAAATTTACAATAATCGCTTCTGATATCGTTCATTTCTTCAGCGATTTCATCAACGTCAAGAACCATTTCCATCATACCAACTTGTTCATCATAAACGTCAGCATCGAATTGTTCTTTACATTCTTCTTCAACAACATGGTAAACTAACAATCCAAGTTCAACGCCTGCTAATGGGCCTGCGAATGTTGGGTCACCTGCTGTTACTGTTTCAGCTGCAAGACCTGCAGCTTCAGCTTCTGCGGCACCTAGAAGAACCACTACGTTTTCAGCTCCGTATTGTTCAGCGAAGTCTTTAACTCTCTTTTGGTTTTCTAAGTCCATAGCTCCTGCGCTAGTTCAGACAAAGCATTCAGTACTTGAGAAAATTACTTCTGTATTTTCTACTGTGTTTACACATGTTTCAATTGCAAGACCTGGAATTCCATCACGGTCTCCAATGATTATAACTTTTTTATTTTCTAAAAAACCCATAATACATCCTTTCTGTATTTTAAAATATATTTTTCATTCTAATAAGAATGAAATTACCACAATCGAACGCCTATCGTTCGTTGACATCATTATAATATCATAATAAAAAAAAATTGCAAATTTCACAGCGGAAATCTGCAATTCTTTTATAGAAAATCTCAATAAATGAAATTTAGAATTTATCTACATATTTTTCAGCTTGAGTAGCAGCGATAGCGCCGTCTGCAGCAGCTGTAACTACTTGACGTAGAGTTTTTTGTCTAACATCACCAGCTACATAAACGCCTTCAACGTTAGTGTGCATTTCTTCGTCAGCTAAAACATATCCGTAATCATCTAATTCGATTTTACCTTTGAATACATCAGAGTAAGGGATTGTACCTACGAATACGAAAACACCCATAGTTCCGTCATCTTCGTCACAGTGGTATTCTTCTTCGTTACCTGATTCTTTGTCAACCATAACGATTGATTCCAAGATTCCTTCACCTTTGATTTCTTTAATAGAAGTGTTAAATCTCATAGATAAGTTATCACAAGCTTTTGCTTCGTCTTCAGCAGTTTTATCACATTTCAAGTGATCGCCTCTAACTAATAAAGTAACTTTTCTAGCAAATTTTGTTAAGTAAGTAGCTTCTTCAACTGCAGAGTTACCACTACCAACAACGAATACTTCTAGGTCGGTAAAGAAATCTGCATCACAAGTTGCACAGTAAGATACACCTTTACCAGTGAATTCTTTTTCACCAGGGCATCCTAATTTTCTTGGAGCAGCACCAGTAGCTATAATAACTGATTTAGCTTCTAATACATCTCCATTTTTTAATGTAAGTTTTTTTACTTTGTCAGAAAAATCAACGTCAACAACATCTGCTCTTCTAATTTCAAGACCGAAGTTGTCGATTTGGTCAGCCATTTTTTTGATTAAGCTTGGGCCAGATTCTCCAACAATTCCACCTGGATAGTTTTCAATAGAATCAGTAGTAGTGATTTGACCACCAGTTTTTTCTTTTTCAACTATCAATGTGTTCATTTTAGCACGTGCAGCGTATAAACCAGCTGATAAACCAGCAGGGCCAGCACCAATAATAATTAAATCATACATGTAAATTCACTCCTTAAATTTCTTTTGAGTAAGAACTCTATAAATAATAATATCATAAAAGGTCAAAAAAATCACTATTAAGCGTTTAGTTAATGTTAAAAAATAATTATAACAAAAATGTAACAATTAAGTCGTTAGCATAATATAGCAGTTAGTTTACAATAAAACAATAAATGTCTGTAAAATAATAAAAATTTTAGTAAAGTTATTGCATTTTACTAAAAACATAGTATAATAATAGTAAGAGATATGAAAAGATTTTCATAAGTGATTTGGTTAGATTTACTTAGTCAAGCATTAGCATTAATTTATTGAATAATCCAGGATATAAGATTTTAAATGCTTGACAGAGGCAAATTTGAGAGAAGATTTGTTGTATCATAGTATAATCACAATAAAGGTTTTCAAGTATCTCAAAAAATTTAAGGAGGAAATTTTATGGATCAAAAAGCATTAAACGATACCATAGTGGCCATCAACAGTTTTCTAAGTAACAACATTTTATTGATTGCACTTTTAGGTTGCGGTATATTCTACACAATCTATTCAAAAGGCGTTCAATTTAGAAAATTAGGCGCAGCATTTAAACAAACTTTTGGAGGAGTTTTCTCAAAAGAAAAGAAATCTGAAGATGAAGGAGTATCTTCTTTCCAAGCTTTAGCAGTAGCTATAGCAGCACAAGTAGGTACTGGAAACGTTGCAGGGGTTGCAACAGCAATCATGGCAGGTGGTCCAGGTGCAATATTCTGGATGTGGCTTGCAGCAATATTAGGTATGGCTACAATCTATGCCGAAGCAGTTTTAGCACAAAAATTTAGAGAAAAGGACGATGAAGGTAACTTCGTCGGAGGTCCTGCTTACTACATTAAAAATGGTATTGGACCAACTCATCCTGGATTAGCAAAAGTAATGTCAGTAGCATTTGCAATTTTAATAGTAATTGCATTAGGATTTGTAGGAAATATAGTTCAATCAAACTCAATTGCAACAAGTGTTGTAGCAGCAGTAGAAGGAGCAGGCGGACACCTTAACCCAATAATTGTTGGTATAGTAGTTGCAGTTTTAGCAGGTGGAGTATTCATTGGTGGTATTAAGAGAATTGCAAACTTTGCTCAATTAGTAGTTCCTATCATGGCATTGATTTATATCGTTGCAGCAATAATAATGATGGTTAAGTTCCATGATCAAATTGGACCTGCATTTAAACTTATATTCCAAGCAGCTTTCAATCCAGAAGCAGCTCTTGGTGGTGCATTAGGTATCACAATTAAGGCAGCAGCAGCAAAAGGTGTTGGTAGAGGATTGTTCTCTAACGAAGCTGGTATGGGTTCTACACCACATGCTCACGCTACAGCTCATGTAGCTCACCCTGTATTACAAGGTTACACAGCTATGGTTGGTGTATTCATCGATACAATTGTTATTTGTACAGTAACAGCTTTAATGATTTTAGTAACAGGTGCATGGACAGATACAAGCTTGAACGGAGCATTGGTTACTCAAGAAGCTTTCACAAGAGCATTTGGTACAGGTGGTACAGTTCTACTTGCAGTTGCATTAGGATTCTTCGCATTTACAACAATAGTTGGTTGGTACTACTTTGGTGAAACAAACATCAGATTCTTATTCGGTCATAAAGGTTTGTGGCCATACAGAATTTTAGTATTGTTATGTATCATTGCAGGTTCTTTACAAGAAGTAGACTTAGTATGGAACACAGCAGACTTAACAAACTCATTAATGGTTATACCAAACATTATTGCTATCATTATGCTTCATAAACACGTAAAAAATATGAGCTTGCATTATGAAACAAATGGTAAAGAAGGTTCATTATAAAATAAGTCAAGATTTATTTATAAGAGATAAAAAGCATCACGAAAGTGGTGTTTTTTATTTTCCTAAAATTCTATTGAAGAATAAATGTAGTTTGTTTTGTGTAAAATGATAAGAATTTGATCTGGAATATGAGAAAATAGATGGAAATTAAAAAAAGTAAATATTTAAAATTTTAAAATTAAACAAGAAAATTAAAAAGTGAATTGTATTTAAAAAAATGCAAAAAAATTACCAGATAAATCTGGTAAATATGTAAGCACACCCGAGTCTGTTAGAAAAAGCGGAGGCGATTCTTAATAGTTAGCTCAAAATAGGCACCCTCACATCACACAGAAATAACTGCTTATGGCTGCTACCTTCCGATCCTGACCAGGTTCACAGGTTCCTGTTGCGTGAGACCCACTTCTCAACACCACTTTTTAAGTTCATACCAACACTTTTAATCCCGCGCTCGGGAATTCGATCCTGCTGTAGCGATTGCAGGTTACAGGGCATCGCTAATTCCCCATCTAGTGCATGGCGGAGAGTAAGGGATTTGAACCCTTGAAACACGTTAATGTTTACATGATTTCCAATCATGCTCCTTCGGCCAACTCGGACAACTCTCCAGATATCGTATTGTTAAATTATAATATGATAATTAACATTTGTCAAATTTTTACATAGTTAACAATAATACAAGAATTTTAAAATATCAAGCAGATAATTATAATAATTACCGTATTAGAGGAAACAAAAAAAGTAGTATGCCTTAGTTGACATACTACATAAAATTCAATTTATTTTCTCTTTTTAATAGCATTAATAATAGATAATAATATTACTGAACCTAAAATTGCAACTAGGATGCTGTAAATATTAAATCCATTTACTCCGCTTTTTCCGATAATACTCATTATCCAGCCACCGATTGTAGCTCCGACAATACCGCAAAGAATGTTAGCACCTGCTCCCATGCTTGCATCATTACCAGTTATTTTAGATCCTATCCATCCTGCTAATGCTCCTACTATAATCCATGATAAAATTCCCATATATAATACCTCCTTATTGGTCATAATCTCTTACAGTTTAATTTATACCCTCGGTTTTGCAATTCTAAACATAGATTGTAAAAATAATTGGGAAAATTGTAAAATTAACGTAAACAATTTGATAATTTATTGTAAAACACTTAGAAAAACAGATAATATATAGTAAAATTAAATAAAGAGGTGTTATTAATGATTTATGCAGTCATAGATATAGGTTCAAATACAATAAGATTATCAGTATATAAGGTGATTAAAGATTCTGTCAAAAATCTTTTTAATGAAAAGTCCACAGCATCTTTAGCATCGTTCATTGAAAAAGGAGTCATGAATGAGCACGGCATTCAAAAACTAATCAATACATTAAATGAATTCAAGAATTTAATATCAAATTTCGAAGATATTTCAAAAACCTTTGCAATTGCTACGGCGTCAATTAGAAATTCTTCTAACAGACGTGAAATAATTGAAAGGGTAAGGACAGAGGTTGGAATTGATATTGAGTTGATTAGCGGAGAAGAAGAAGCAAAGTTGTCTTTTTTAGGTGCGGGAATTTATTCAAAAAGTGGAATTCTTACTGATATAGGAGGAGGAAGTAGCGAAATAGTAGTTTTCGAACAAGGAAAAGTTGTTAGAACTTCAAGTTTAAATATCGGATCGCTTGTAGCTTTCGATAATTTTTCAAAAAATTTGTTCATGACAAATGATGAGAAGAAACTGTTAGAAGATGATATCAAATTAATGCTTGCTTCTAATAATCTCAACAGAGTACAACACGATATCTTGTGTGCGGTCGGAGGAACTGCTCGTGCTTGTCTCAAATTATACAATGAAATTTATGACAAAGAGTCTGGTAATGTGATTATTACTATGGATGGACTAAAAAAATTGATTAATACACTCATGAGTATGCCTGATAGAGAAAAAATGAAACTTATTTTAAAGGTAAAGGCGGATAGGGTTCACACATTAATTCCAGGAATGATTATTTTGTATAGAATTTCTAAATATTTTTATGCCGATATTATTAGAATTAGCATGACTGGAGTTAGGGAAGGTTTTGTTTATAATAAAATTTTAGGAAGGGGATAAAATGTACGATATTTCGTTTACGCAAAATAGGGAACTATCGTGGTTGAAATTTAACGAAAGAGTTCTTGAAGAAGCATCAGAAAAGAACGTGGAATTATTTGAAAGATTGAAGTTTTTCTCAATATTTGATACTAACTTTGAAGAGTTTTTCATGGTTAGAGTGGGTAGTCTTACTGATATCAATGATATGAAAAAGAAGGTTATAGACAATAAATCATTGATGAATGCACAAGAGCAATTAGATTGTATTATGGATGAATCTAAAAAGTTATATGAGAAAAAAGATTCTGTTTATGAAGATTTAAAACAAGATTTACAAAAAGAAAATGTAAATATTTGTAAAATAGATGAACTCAATGATAGAGAAAAAAGGATATTGTATTATTATTTCAATTCTACGATTGCCCCTATTCTTAGCTTTCAAATAGTAGACAGGGTTCATCCATTCCCTCAAATTCCTAATTTGGCAATTGTAGTATTGTTTCAATTGACTTCTCAGTCTAAGAGTAAGAAACAATTTATGGGATTGATTCAAGTTCCAGATAAAATTAAAAGATATGTAAAATTATCTGACACAAGAGTTGTACTTATTGAAGATGTTATCAGAGAGTTTGGTCAAGAAATATTTGATAATTACGAATGTGAGTCAAAATACATTTTGTCTGTAACTAGAAATGCAGACATCGAATACGATGACGAGGATTTGGAATTTGATGATGATTACAGATCATATATGAAAAAGATGATAAAACTCAGAAAAAGATTGAGACCTGTAAGACTTGAAATTAACGAATTTCCAAATGATGAAACTAAAGAATTTTTGTTGAAAAACTTAAATTTGACAGAACATCGTATGTTTGTGACAAAAAGTCCGATGAGATGTGGATTTTTGTTTGATTTGGTATACGATATGCCAAAGGATGTAATTCAAAAATATACGTATGAAGAATTTTCTCCACAAGATTCTTCGATGATATCAAAAGAAAAATCGGTTATCGAGCAAGTTTACGATAAAGATTTGTTCCTTTCGTTTCCTTATGAATCCATCGATCCATTTATAAGACTTTTGAATGAGGCTGCTGAAGATGAGTCAGTAGTTTCAATTAAGATAACAATTTACAGATTGGCAAAAAATTCTGAAATCACTAAAGCTCTTATAAAAGCTGCCGAAAATGGCAAGGAAGTTGTGGTTCTTATGGAATTGAGAGCGAGATTTGATGAAGAAAATAATATTTTGTGGTCATCTAGATTAGAAAATGCTGGTTGTAGAATTATTTACGGATTTGACCATTACAAGTGTCATTCTAAGGTTTGTTTGATTACTAAAATTAAAGATGACAAGATTTCGTATATCACACAAATTGGTACAGGAAATTATAACGAAAAAACAGCGAAACTATACACGGATTTTTCGTATATGACAACTAGACATGAAATTGGTGCAGATGCTAAGGCGCTTTTCGATAATTTTTTGTTAGGGAATTTGAATGGTGAGTACAAACATTTGATGGTTAGCCCTCATTCTATGCAGGTTGGACTTGATAAATTAATCGATGAACAAATTGAAAAGGCTAAGTTTTCAGATGATGGTTATATTAGAATCAAAATGAATTCAATTTCAGACAGAAAATTAATAGACAAACTTTCCAAGGCTTCTTGCAAAGGAGTAAAGATTGATTTGATGGTGAGAGGAATTTGTTGTTTGGTTCCAGGTATAAAAGATAAAACTGAGAACATCAATGTTTATCAAGTAGTAGGAAGATTTTTGGAACATCATAGAATTTATCAATTTGGTAAGGCTGAAAATTGCAAAGTATACATTTCATCAGCAGATTTTATGACTAGAAATATTAGAAAAAGAGTGGAAGTTGCAGTTCCAATTTACGATGATTTTATTAAGAGCAGAATATTGAATTTCATGGATATTATGTTTGCTGATGATACTAAAATCAGAAAATTAAATCCTGATAAATCATACTCAAAAGTTGAAAATACTGATAATAAAAATGCTCAAGAAGTATTGATAGAAATTGCAAAAGAGAATGCTGAAAAACAAAAATCAGAATTTAACAATGAGAGTAGAGTTATTAATTCAAAATCTAGTAATTCTATAACTCAAGATAATAATGATAATAAAAGAATGAATTTATTCGATAAAATTAAGAATTTCTTCAAAAACTTGACACATTAATAAATTATGTGAGAATATTTAGGTATAATTTTTAATGGGGTGAAATTATGACAGAAAGAAAAGTTCCTAATTTTTTGATCGAATCAAATACAGGAAGTAATATAAAAAACATCGTTGGAATAGTAAGTGGTAAAGGTGGAGTAGGAAAAAGCCTTGTCACTTGTCTATTGGCAAACGAAATGGCAAAAAAAGGATATAAAGTTGGTATCATGGATGGTGATATTACAGGACCATCTATTCCGAAATATTTTGGATTAACTGAAAAGGCAACAGCTGACTCAGAAGGTCACATCAACCCAGTTACAACATCTAATGGAATCAAAGTTATCTCAATGAATTTGATGCTTCCAAAAGACGATGATGCAGTAATTTGGAGAGGACCTGTAATCGCAGGCGTTGTTAAACAATTTTATCAAGATGTAAATTGGGGAGATTTAGATTATTTGTTTGTGGATATGCCACCAGGAACTGGTGATGTTCCATTGACAGTATTTCAATCAATTCCAATTAAAGGAATTGTTGTGGCGATGTCTCCATCAGGACTTGTTGAAATAATTGTAAAAAAAGCATTGCACATGGCGAAAATGATGGGTAAGAAGGTCATAGGATTGGTTGAAAATATGAGCTACTTGGAATGCCCTGATTGCGGAAAACACATCGAAGTTTTCGGAACAAGCACTGTTGATAAAATTGCCGAAGAAGAAAATATCGATACAGTTTGCAAACTTCCAATTAATCCAGAAATTTCAAAATTAACTGAGATTGGAAAAATAAGTGAAGTCGAAACAAATTATTTGGAAAATATTACAGAAAAAATAGAAACTTTATAAAACTTATTAAACTAGCTCCAAACGAGCTAGTTTTTTTCATAAATGACCGAAATATCAATAATGCAACCGGTGGTTGCGTAATTTCAAATCAAAGTTTGTAGCAATCAACTGCAAGATTTTATAAAATTAAATTAACAAAAATTCAAGGAGGTTTGAAATGATATTAAGTGACAAGATAGTTCTTCTTAGAAAAAAGAATAATCTAACTCAAGAAGAATTGGCAGAAAAATTAGGCGTTAGCAGACAATCTGTATCGAAATGGGAAATGGGAAACTCAATTCCAGATATCAATAAGATTATTCAATTGAGTGATGTTTTTGGAGTAAAAACAGACTACTTATTAAAGGATGAAATTGATGATATTGAATATTCGGATGATACTGTCGAAGAGTTGGAGGCTAAGAAGATAATTAGCGCAGAAGATGCTAATGATTTTATGAGTGCATACGAAGAATATTCAAATAACGTTGCTGAGAGCATAAGCTTATTCATAATATCTCCTGTTGCAGTTTTGGTATCTCAAATCATAGCGTTAACAACAAATGTTAAGAGCGAAGATTTTTTCGCCATAGGAGGAATTGTTGTATTATTTCTTATAATTGCTTTTGGTGTATATAAATTGATAGTGAAGGCGAATTTAATTGAAAAATATGACTTTATTTCAAAAGAATCATTTAATTTATCATATGGCGTAAAAGGATTAGTTGAAAAGAAAAAGGAAGAAAGAGAACAAAAAGATAATAAAGCAATAGCCGCTGCGATAATAATGTATATATTATGTGTGATTCCTGTCATACTCGTATCTATATCAGAAAGCGAAGTATTGCAATTATCGTCTGTAATATTGTTGTTAATTATTGTATCAGTAGCTACTAATATTTTAATCAAAAAGCTTTCTGTGATATCAAGTTATAACATGTTACTTCAAGTAGAAGATTACACTATGAAAAATAAAAAATTGAGAGAAAAGATGAGCGGATATATTACAGCCTTCTGGCTAATAATCACAGCAGTATATCTTGCGGTTAGTTTGTATACGAACAGATGGGAAATCACTTGGGTGATTTTTGCGGCTGGAGCGGTTTTATTTGCGGCATTTTATTTCATCTTAAAATCTCATTTCAACAATAAAATGAAATAATAAATCAAAAAAACATTCTCTAATATTGAGCAAAACTCAAAATAGAGAATGTTTTTGTTTTTATAAATCGCTAACTGTAGTATCATCGACTTCTTCTTTTTTCACTGTGTTTTCATCTATTTCAGATTTCTTTTCATCTTCAAGATTAAGAATTTCCATGAATTCTTCTCCAGTGATAGTTTCTTTTTCTAGTAAGAATTTTGAAATTTCGTGAAGTTTATCGATGTTTTCAGTTAAAATATTTCTAGCTTTTTCGTGAGCAGCTTTTATTATAGATTCTACTTTATTATCTATTTGTCCTGCTTTATGATCGCTTGCAGCTAAAGTATTGCCACCGCCAAGATATTTTGAGTTTGTAGTTTCCAAACTCATCATGTCGAATTCGTCAGTCATACCGTACTGAGTGACCATCGCACGAGCGATTTTTGTAGCTTTTTCTATATCGTTTGAAGCACCAGTAGTTCTTGTGTTAAATACAACTTCTTCTGCACTTCTTCCTCCTGTTAATGTAACTATCATGTTAAATAGTTCTTCTTTGTTCATGAGGAATTTTTCTTCTTGATCTACTTGCATTGTGTAGCCCAACGCACCGCTTGTTCTAGGAATAATTGTAATCTTAGTAACTGGAGCGGAATGTGATTGCATTGCAGCAACTAATGCGTGTCCAACTTCGTGATAAGCTATAAGTTCTTTTTCTTTTGGAGTTATAACTGTGCCTTTTCTTTGTTGACCGGCTATTACAACTTCAACAGATTCTATCAAATCTTCTTGCGTTACGATATTTCTTCCCAGTCTAACAGCTCTTAGTGCAGCTTCATTTACTATATTTGCCAATTGAGCACCACTTGTACCTGCTGTCATCAAAGCGACTGCCTTGTAATCCAAATCTTTTTCGATTTTGATTTTACGTGCGTGAACTTTAAGAATATCGATACGTCCTTGTAAATCTGGAAGTTCAACAGGAATTTGTCTGTCAAATCTACCAGGTCTAGTAAGTGCTGGGTCTAAAATTTCAGGTCTATTAGTAGCAGCTAGTATAACAACTCCTGAATTTCCGCTGAAACCGTCCATTTCATTTAATAATTGGTTAAGAGTTTGTTCTCTTTCGTCGTTACCAGAAATTCCAGCAGTATCACGTCTCTTACCGATAGCATCGATTTCGTCGATGAATACGATACAAGGTGCCTTTTCTGCTGCTTGTTTGAACAAATCACGAACTTTACTAGCTCCTAATCCGACAAACATTTCAACGAATTCTGAACCACTCATTGAAAAGAATGGAACTTTTGCCTCACCAGCAACAGCTTGTGCAAGCAAAGTCTTACCAGTTCCAGGAGGGCCCACTAATAAAACTCCCTTTGGCAAAACTGCACCAATTTCGTTGTATCTTTTTGGATCGTGCAAGAAGTCAACAACTTCCAACAAAGCATCCTTAGCTTCTTCTTGACCAGCAACATCTGTAAATTTCTTGCCAGTTTGACTTTCAACGTAAATTTTTGCATTGCTCTTACCAAATTGTAATGCATTGCCTCCCATTTTTTTAGTAGCTTGGCTCATTGCTAATTGCAAGAAACCAAATATTATTATAAATGGCAAGACAAATTGTAAGAAAATTGATAAAAGTGGTGCATATTTACTAGGAATGTCGCTTGAAAATTGGACTTTGCTTTCCAATAAACGATCGACTAATTTTTCGTCTCTAATCAAACCCGCTTTGTAAATGACGTTGTTTTTATCTTTTGCTTTGAAATTGATATGAGTGTCTAATATTTTTACCTCTTTAACTTCTCCTTTATCGAGCATTTCGATAAATTTATTGTAAGGTACTTCTTCTTCTTTTGTTTTTGAAAAAGTAGGGAAAAGCAAGCCGGCAACCACAGCATAAAGAACTATAGCTATAAGATAATAAATTATTATCTTCTTCTTATTTTGCTTGTTTTCTTTCATATTGTGCCACTACATTAATTCAACATTTAATTTTTCGTTTAATAAATTCAAACTTTTGATAATACTATTGTATTCTTCGTTAGTTAATTTAATTTGTTTTTTGTATTTTTCAGAAATTTCTTCAACGATATTGTTGATGATTTTCTTACCTTTTTCTGTCAAGCGAACAGTAACAATTCTTTCATCTTTTTCAGATCTTTTTCTTGAAACATATCCTTCTTTTTCTAATGCTTTACACAAGTTAGAGATGTTTCCACCAGCCATACCAACTAAAACTCCGATATCACCGATAGTCAAATCATCATTTTTGCCTAATTCAAATAAAGTTTTAACTTTCATAATAGTTAATCCGTATTTATCTGAAATTGGTGCCAATAAAGCGTCTGTTTTACGATAAGTTTCTCTCAACAATTGAGACAATTCTGTGTTAATTAAATTGTAATCCATATTTTCCTCCATTTAATTTTTAAAATATTATGTGTTTTGATATAATAAAATACACATAAGTGGTTATCCACTAATTACAGTATATATGTTAATTATATAGAAATTATGGAGATAAATGTAAAATATGGAAAATTTTAATAAAAAAGACTATAAAAAATTGTGGGTGAATTTTGAATCTAGTACACAAGCTATGGATTTACTCGTAATTTTATATAATATAGAAATTTTTGAAATATCTTTAATTACAATAGAATCTGATGTAAATAATAACGTTCTAGATTTGATGGATAATTTGGATTGGGATGTAGAAGTTGTATTTTTGAAAGATTTTATGAGTGAAAATGATGTCGTATTATCAAGATTTTTAGGTGATTTTAAAAATATTGATTTGCTTAATTTCTCTAACATGAAATATTTGTCAGAATTTTTTACGGAAAACACTGAGACTCTTGAATCATTAGATGATATTTTCATGTACGATAAATACGTAAAATCAGACAACAGCGATTTGAATGTATTAAATGGTAAAAGTGTGTTTATGATTACAAATGACACATTTAACAAGAATGATTATACTGATATTTTGAATGAAATGTTTGATGAATCATCAGAAAAACTAATTGAAGATTTGTTCTTGTTGTACGCATACTCCAAAAAAGATCATTTTATTTATGCACAAACAAATTTAAAAATTGATGAAGAAAATAATTTGATTGAAGGAGAGGGAATTGAAACGTATATTTCCGTTACATATAATATCGATAGATTTAGAGAATTTTTAGAAAGCGTGATTATTTAATGAAAAAAAAGTTTAAAATAGGCTCTTCTATGTCGCTTTTCTTAGCAAGTTTATCCATCGGAGTATTTTCAGGTGGACTGGCTGTCTTTTACAGATATTTGTTAAGTAAATTAGAAGTGGTTAGAAATGCCGTTTATTCTAACAACAGTTTTTCAAGAGTTATTTTAATTATCGCAGTATCATTTGTCCTAGGAATTGTGGTTAGCAAATTACTTAAATGGGCTCCACTTTCTGGTGGTAGTGGTATTCCTCAAGTTCAAGGAGAACTTATCGGAGCTTTTAATCAAAATAGTTTTAGAGTTACTGTTTCCAAAATTGTAGGAGGAGCAATTGCCTCATTAGTGGGACTTTCTTTGGGAAGAGAAGGCCCTTCAATTCAATTGGGAGCTAGTAGTGCTAAGTGGCTATCAGAAAAATTTGGAAAAAGCAAAACGGATGAGAAATTGTATTTAACTGCAGGAGCTGCTGCGGGTCTTTCAGCTGCTTTTTCAGCACCGATTTCAGGTCTTGTTTTCATATTGGAAGAACTTCATAAATCTTTTTCAAAAAAAGTAGTTGCAATAAGTTTTGCAGCAGCGGTGGTTGCTGATGTCATAGCTGTTGGAATATTCAAAATCAAACCAGTGTTTTCTTTTGGAATGACTCATGTACTGCCAACAAAATATTATTTGTTGATTTTTCCAATGATTATACTTTGCTGTGCCGTTGGGAAATTATTTAATTATTCAATCACGTTTTTCCAAGATGTATTTGCGAAAATTAAGCTTGAACAAGATTTGAAAATAGCGATATTTTTTGCGTTTGTATCTGTAGTTGGATTATTCTACAAAGATATTTTAGGTGGCGGACATTCATTTATAGAAAACATGGCAGCACACAATTACAATTCATTTTTATTGCTGATAATACTTTTGTTATTTAAAATGTTTATGACATCAACATCTTATGCAACTGGAACTCAAGGTGGTATTTTCTTGCCGGTTTTGGTTCTAGGTGGAATTACAGGATTATTTTATTTTAATTTAATGAGTGCTTTCGGAGTTGTGCAAGATGTTTATTTGTCAAATTTTGTTGTGCTTTCTATGGTTTGCGTTCTAACAGCTGTTGTTAGAAGTCCTCTTTTGAGTGTTGTGTTGGTACTGGAATTAAATGGAAATATGACACATCTATTGGGGTTGGCATTTTGTTCAATCATGGCATATTTTATATGCATGGCTTTAAATTTCGAACCAATTTACGATATTTTATTAAAGAGAATGTTGAACAAAAGAGTTGTTGGAAAAGGTGTTAATGATAAATTCACAATGTTTGATATAAAACTTGGATATGAAAATTGTGTTTCCAATAAAAAAATCAAAGATATTGAATTTCCAAAAGATGCTTTAATTGCAGAAGTGGATTCAAATGGCGAAAAATACGTTCCAAATGGAGATAGTGTACTGAAAACAGGAGATATCGTCACTGTTTTAGTAAAAGATGAACAACTTTATGATACTAGAATGAAAGTTCTTGAAGTTTTTGGAGAAAATAATGGATAAAATAAAAGAAAACTTGAACTATATATTACTTGCAGTTGTCGCTATTCTTGTATGTGTCTTGGCAGTGATGATGTTTTCTAAAAAAAATGTATACAATATTAACACTGGAAATAGCACCGTATTGAAGAAAAATTACGTAGTAACTCACTACGATAACAAGATTTTGATGTACCAAAATGAAAACTTAATTCTAAAACAAGATTACGACGACAAAAAGCCTTATTATTTTGATGGCAAATTTCTTTATTTGATTGATAAAAAGGATTTGTTGCAATATAATACAAAAGGAAAGGTGAATTCGAAGCTATCTTTTAAGTCTGATATTTCTTATATTTTTGCAAACAAAGACCATATTATTGTCGATACACAAAATGAATTTTCAATTGTTAATAATATGAAAATTTTGGAAAGTTTTGAGATGAAAGACGAAGTATCTAGCTTGATAGTATCGGATAAATCAAATTATGCTTTTAGCACGATAGGAAAGCGTGATGGAAGAATTTTTTCTAAGATTTACATGTACGATGACAAGGGACTCGTTTACAAAAATATTTTCATCGATAAGCCGATTTTTAGAATGAAATATGTCGATGGCAAATTAATCGTAGTATTTGATGGGTACATCAAAGTTTTTGACAAAGCTAAAATTACAAAATCGAAATCATTCGACGGTACAAAAGATGTTGGGGTTTCAGATAAAAATGTATATGTAATTACAAAAAATGGGGAACTTTTAATTTACGATAAGGATTTGAAATTGGTGAGCCAATCTAAGATAGATGATTCACTTAAAATATATTCTAATGACAAAAACTGCATATTATATAACCAAAATGGGTATTTTATGTTTGAGGATTCCAAACTAGTGGAATATAAAGCATCGGATCTTAAATCAATTACAGGAGAAGATGATTTTTATTTAGTATTTAATAACAGAATAGAAAGGATTAGGTAATTATGGAAATTGTAGATGCAAGAGGACAAGTTTGTCCAAGACCAATTATTATGACAAAAAATGTATTTGATGAATTAGAAGAAGGTACAGTTAAGACACAAGTTGACGACATGTACTGTGTTGAAAATTTACAAAAATACGCAAATGGTCAAGGTTTCGAATTCAGTTATGTAGAAACTGATTATGGCTTTGAAACTACTATTGTAAAAGAAAAAGGAGCAGAAAAGAAGGTTGAAGAAACTAACGGTAATTTAGTTTTAGCATTCTCAAGCGATAAAATGGGTGATGGAGATGAAAAATTAGGCAAATCACTTATTAAATCATACATTTATTCTGTAGCAGAAGCTGACGAAGTACCAAGTACATTATTATTCTTCAACTACGGAATACATTTGACAACTGAAGGCTCAGAAGTTATCGACGATTTAAAGAGAATCGAAGAAAAGGGTGCAAAGATTATGACTTGTGGCGCTTGTTTGGACTTCTACGACAGAAAAGAAAAACTTTTGATAGGCGAAGTTACTAACATGTATGTAATTTACGATACTTTATCAAAAGCAGACAGAAATGTAATTATAAGATAATGGAAAAAATATTACTAACTTTTACATCAGTTAATTTTACAATGATGACAGAAAGTAAACTTGTGAGTATGGGATACGATATTAAAACTATCCCTACTCCAAGGGAAATTTCTGAAAGCTGTGGATTGGCTATTATGTTGGATCCAGATAAAAAAGATGAGATGGTTGCATTGAAAAAAGAACTTCCAATCGCTAAGATATGGTCGTATCTTAAAGTAGATGGAGTAATTTTTGTAAATGAGGTAAAAGAATAATTCATGTTATTTCATATTGAAAAGTTCAATCAAATATTTTATAATTCTGCTGGTCAACTAAATTTGTTGGCCAAGATTTTATTATCCCTGCTAATTATCGTGCTTACGCAAATCGTCGTAAGCATTTTAACTAAAAGCTTCGATAAGTTATTAATGAAAAAGGGAAAATCTATTGAAGGCAGACAAATCACAGTTACCAAACTGTTGAACAATACCATCAAATATATAATTTATTTTTTCTGTGTAGTCCATGTACTAGATTTGTTTGGAGTAAAAACAGATAAGATATTGGCTACTGCTGGTATTGGTGGGGTTGCCATTGGTTTTGGTGCACAATTTATAATAAGAGATGTAATCAGTGGACTTGCGTTGATTCTTGAAAATCAATTCAAAGTCACGGACCATGTGATTATAAATGGAATTGAAGGTAACGTTCAAGAATTGGGACTTAGAGTTACAAAAATAAGAGGATTTGACGGAGCTATTCATTTGATTAGTAACGGTCAAATCAACACTGTGACTAATTTATCCAAAGAAAATCAAAGAATTGAAGTTAAAATGGAAGTTCCAATCAAGTACAGTTTGGATCAATATACTGAAATCATAGATGAAATTTCTAATGAATTGGTAGATGAGTATTCAGATATTGTAAAAAAACCAGAGCTAATAGGCGTTACAAAAATGGACAAAAACTCCATGACTATTACGATTTGGGGTAGTTGTAAACCAGAATCTCAATACTTGTATCAAAGAGAAATTATCAAAAAATTCATAGAAAAAGCAAAATCAAAATCAATGGATTTGAATTGTTATTTTGTAGCAGGTGATGAAGATGAAATATAAAGTAGATGATATTATAACATTAAAAAAAGGCCATCCTTGTGGAGAAAATAAATGGAAAATTCTGAGAACTGGAGCTGATATTAAATTAAAATGCTTGGGTTGCGATAAAATAGTGTGGCTTACCAGATTGGAATTCAACAAGAGAATCAGAAAAATTCAAGATAAAAATGGCAAATTTGTATCCATAGTTCATTATGAACCAGAAGATGGCGAATAAAAAACGATAGGAGAATTATGAATTACGTTGTAATACCAGCGTACAAACCAGATGAAAAACTAACAAAATTGGTGGAAAATTTAAACAAAAACCACCTCAATATAATTGTGGTTAAAGACGGTCCGTGCGAATATGATTTTTCAAAACTTAATAATATAGTTCTTCTTGAGCATCAAACAAATATGGGAAAAGGGGCTGCACTTAAAACTGCATTCAAATATTTGAAAGCACAACAAGCGTCAGGGACTGTGGTTACAAGTGATGCAGATGGACAACATTTGGTTAAAGATATTCTGAAATTAATAGATTACTCTGAGAAAAACAAGGATAAGTTGATACTGGGAGTTAGAGATTTGAAAAGAGGAATCCCTCTTAAATCTCTGTTAGGCAATACAATCACAAGATTTGTATTTTATTCTAGTTCATCGAAATACATCAAGGACACGCAAACGGGACTCAGAGCTTTTAATACATCTCAACTTGATAAAATGATAAGAATCGAAGGAGAAAGATACGAATACGAAATGAATATGCTTTACGAATTCGATTCTGAAAGCATAATGCAAGTTCCTATCGAAACTATTTATATAGAAAATAATGAAACAAGTCATTTTAATGCACTAAAAGATTCAGTCAAAATCTACAAAAGCATATTGAAATTTTCGGCGTCAAGTTATTTGAGTTTTTTGGTGGATTATTTTACTTTTTTATTGTTAGTTTACAAATTAGACGTACAAAGTTTGGTGTTGTCCAATATAATAGCAAGGGCAGTGTCAAGCACGTTTAACTTTTATGTGAATAACAAATACGTGTTCAAAAATAAAGATAAAATCCTAAAAAAATACATCAAATACGTGACATTAGTAGTGTTCATACTTGCTTTGAATACTATTGTGTTGAAAATTTTGTCAGGTTTAGGAATTAAAGTTTTTGTGGCAAAAATCATAACTGAAGCTTTGATGTTCATAGTAAGCTACAACATTCAAAAAAGAATAATATTCAAATAGCACTTTTAATAGAAAAAATTATAGAATTTTTAATAGAAGTGCTTTTTTAGTGCAAATCTTTAAAATTTTGTAGATTTTTTTGTATTAGGTTTGTTGTATAATAATCTTGAAAGGAGATTATTATGAAAAAAATTGGATATTTGTTATTTGCGATTATCATTTCATTATTAATGGTAAGTTGTGCGCAAAGTGACAAATCAAGAGTGTCTGATGAACTTAACTTAAAATTAGTTAAAGCAAATCAAATCATGAAATACGATGATCATGGAGCAATGGGAGATGGGACAAGATTTATAACATTTGAATTTGATAGCAACGATACATTGAATCGGATAAAACCGGATAGTAACTGGAAGAAATTTCCATTGGATAAAACAACGAAAACTTTGATGTATGGAGATGAAAAAACATCATCTTATGTGACGGATCATAATTCCAGATCGCTTTTTCCAGAAATTTCGGAAGGTTATTATATGTTAATTGACAGACAAGAAGACAAGAGTCAAAATATTTTAAAACGTTCATCTTTAAATTTTACACTTGCGGTCTACGATACAAAAACTAATACTTTGTATTTTGCAGAAATTGATACTTAAAATTGAACATATAATAAAAAATAGCAAACCATCTTAGGGACAATCCTCATACCAATGGTTTGCTATTTTTATTTTATTTCAGTAGTTTTTCGAATGCTATTCTCTCGTCTGTTTTTCTTATATAAACTATCCCACATTTCTGAAATCCGTTTTTCTCAATAAATCTTAGCATGGATTTGTTGTCTTTGTGAGTGTCCACTCTTATTGAATCGTAGTTTAGTTCTTTTAATTTATCTTCAAAGAAATCCAATAAATTTTTGGCTACATTTTGTGATTTGTAATCTGGATTTACTGCTATTCTATGAATTACTCCGTATTTTCCATCAACTAGCCATTTTCCATCGATGTTTTTGTAATCAGCATCTCCATCCAAAACCAACACAGCCATTCCTAAAACTTTTTTATCTATTTCTGCTACATATAATCTATTTTCTTTCAAATCAGTTAAGAAGACATCTTCATTAGGATAATTTTCGCTCCATTGATTTATTTTGTTTTCTTTCATATATATTTTGGCATTTTCTATTATTACCATTATATCAATCAAATCAGTTTTATTTGCGTGTCTAATAATCATTTGTCACCTCATTTTATATAAAATTTTATCATATTTCAAAAAGTATTTTAATATTAAAAAAATTTCGATATTTTTGTGTTAATTTTTATTGTAAATGTGTTATAATTTTATGTGGAAATCAGTTAAGGAGGCAACATATTGAAACCAAATATTTACTCTGAGATTGATAAGTTAAAATCTGTAATAGTTCACAGACCGGGAGAAGAATTAAACAATTTGACTCCTGATTTTATGGAAGAGCTATTGTTCGATGAACTTCCTTACTTGGAAAATGCTATCAGAGAACATGATTTTTTCTGTGAAACTATGCGTAATGAAGGTATTGAAGTATTATACCTAGAAGATTTGGCTGCAGAATCCATTAAACAAGATGACGTTAGAAAACAATTTATCGAAGATTTCCTTGAAGAATCGGGAAATAAATCCGCAGATGAAATCAATTTACTAAGAGATTTACTTACAAATATTTCAGATGAGAAAGAATTGATACTTAAAACTATGGCAGGAGTTAGATTAGATGAAATCGGTATTAACGACGAAAGCGGAAGACTTTTAGCTGTTAATCCAATGCCTAACTTGTATTTCACAAGAGACCCATTTTCTTTTGTGGGAAATTGTGTAAGTATCAACAGAATGTGGTCAGAAACTAGAAATAGGGAAACGCTTTATGCAAAATACATTTTCACTTATAATTCTAGATTCAACGATATTGAAAAGATCTACGATAGAACAGAAGACACTTCTATCGAAGGTGGAGATATTTTAATTTTAAACAGCGAATGTGTAGCTGTTGGTATTTCTCAAAGAACACAAAAAGAAAGTGTGGACAAATTCGCTAAGAATTTATTAGAAAAATCAGATTTTAAATTTGTTTTGTCTTTCAAAATTCCTAATAAAAGAGAATTTATGCACTTGGACACTGTGTTTACAATGATTGATAAGGGAATTTTTACGGTTCACCCACTAATCGAAGGACCTTTGTATGTTGAAAAGTTGTATCTTGAAGATAATACTTTACAAAGAGAAGTTCAAAAAGGTTCATTAGAAGAAATTTTATCTACAAATTTACACGTTGATAATGTAAAAATTATAAGATGTGGTGGAACTAATCCAATAGATCAAATGCGTGAACAATGGAATGACGGTTCAAATACTTTGGCGATTGCACCAAATACTGTTATTGTTTACGACAGAAACAATGTTACAAACAGCTTGCTACAAGAAGCTGATGTAAATATAAGAACTATTAAATCAGGCGAATTATCTAGAGGACGTGGGGGTCCAAGATGTATGAGTATGCCATTTGAAAGGGAGATGTAATTATGTTAAAAGGAAGAGATTTTTTAACTTTAAAAGATTTCACTAAAGAAGAAATCGAACATTTACTAAATGTAAGTGCTGCATTAAAAGAAAAGAAAAGAATGGGTATTGTAGGAGAAACTTTAAAGGGCAAAAACATTGTTTTGTTATTTGAAAAAACTTCTACTAGAACAAGATGTTCATTTGAAACAGCTTGCCACGATGAAGGTGGTAATGTAACATTCTTAGGTATGAATGATAGCCAATTTGGTAAGAAAGAATCTGTAAGAGACTCTGCTTTAGTATTATCAAGATTCTACGATGGTATCGAATTTAGAGGATTTGACCATGCAACTGTAGAAGAATTAGCAAAATATTCTTCAGTTCCAGTTTGGAATGGTTTAACTGATATTTATCATCCAACACAAATCTTAGCAGACTTTTTAACTGTAAAAGAAAACATCCACAAAAACTTAGACCAAGTTAAATTCGTTTATGTTGGTGATGGTAGAAATAACATGGCAAACTCTTTAATGATTGGAGCTGCTAAATTAGGTATGGAATTTGTAAATCTTGCACCAAAAGAATTACATCCATCAAACGAAATGATGAACTCTATTCAAGAAATTGCCAAAGAATCTGGTGCTAAAATCACAGTTACAGATGATTTCAATAGCCTAAAAGGTGCAGATGTAATCTACACTGACGTTTGGGTATCAATGGGTGAAGAAGCTCAATTCGAAGAAAGAATCAACTTGCTTAAAGATTACCAAGTAGATATGAAGAAAATCGAAATGACTGAAAATCCTAACGTAATTTTCTTACACTGCTTACCATCTTTCCACAACTTAGAAACTAAAGTTGGTCGTGAAATCCACGAAAAATTTGGCTTGTCAGAAATGGAAGTAACTGATGAAGTATTCTACAGCAAATATTCAAAAGTATTTGATGAAGCTGAAAACAGAATGCACACTATCAAAGCAGTTATGGTAGAAACAATCGGCAATAAATAAATTTTAGATTTTTGAGAGATAGCTTTTGGGTTATCTCTCATTTTTTATTGCAAAATATTGCAAAATTCTAAAATCTTTGATAAAATATCTTGTCATCGTCAATAGTTACGATTTGTCAAAAAACGTATATTATAACGAATTTTTGATATTATATAAGTAATGATACGAATGAGAGGTGAAATATGAAAAGTTTTTACAATAGAATATTGGATTACACTACAGATCAAAAATTTATTCTGTTGACCGCTATTGCAATGTTTATGCCGTTTTATATCGGAATCGGCGTTTTGATAGTGGATATGTTTTATTTTGTGTATCAAAATAAATTCAAGGAAATTTTTGACAAGACTAATCTGTCTGTGTTTGGATTGATCTTCGCTGTTTATTCATTAGTAGTTAGCATTGTGTTCAACAATACTTATGGAATACTTGCGACAGTCGGAATGTTTGTGCTTTTCGTATTTGTGCTCTTTATCAGGAAAAATATGACAGAACAATTTATGGAAGACTGTATGATAATTATAATGTTGTTTGCATCGTTTTGTTTTTTGATAACATTGACTCAGTATTCGATAATTTTGAAGAACAATTCATTCAACTACGCTCAATTTATGAAATACATCAGTGAGAATAGAACTACTGTTGGAACATTCTTTTTCAATGCAAATTATTATGCTATGGTTTGTTCTTTGGTTGGGATAATCAGTGCGTACAAATATTTTTCGACAGAATCATTTGAAAGATTATTTTCTCTTGTGGTTGGGGTTTTAAGCGTTTTAACTTTATTAATCACAGATTCAAGAGGAGCGATGTTTGCTAGTTTCATATCGGTGTTTGCTCTTACGATTATGATGAAAAAAAGAAAGTATACTATTGCGATTATTTCTTTATTTGTACTTGCTTTTGTTGGAATTGTTGCCGCTGGAAGAATGGATTTGATTCCAAGAATAGACAAAATTGGTTTTGATATGGGACTTAGAAAATCTATTTGGATTAGTGCTATTGAAGCTTTCAAGAAGAATTTTGTAATAGGAGTTGGGCCACTAGGAATACACAATATTTACGCTACAATAAGAAATCGTGCAATTCTTCATTCGCACAATTTGTATTTGGATATTTTGGTTAATTTTGGATTGATAGGAGCAGGATTGTTGGTTCCAATTATCTGTCAATTGTTCAAAGAAATCAAAAGCTTGTATTCAAAAAAATACACTAAAATGATTGTTTCAATGATAATTATGGTTATGATTCACAGTATGGTGGATGTTACAATATTTTGGACACAAACTTCGTTCATATTTTTAACATTTGTGGTAGGAGTTGGTGAATTATCAACTGTTCCAGTTACAGAATTAAGTTTGTTTAAGAATAAGAAATCTTTTAATACAAAAAATATTTACGAAAAATAAAACAAAAACTTCAAGATAGTTGGTAAAATTTGCCGACTATCTTTTTTACTTTAAAAAAAACCCAATATCAATTATAATAGTAAATAAGGAGGATTTTGAATGAGTTTTAAATTCTGTTCGTTATCTAGCGGTTCAAGTGGAAATAGCGAATATATAGAGACAGAACACTCCAAAATATTAATCGATGCAGGTTTTAGTGGTAAAACTATTGAAAACCTACTTAAATATATAAATGTAGACCCAAGTAAATTAGATGCAATCTTTGTGACTCATGAACATGCAGACCACATTAAAGGAATTGGCGTGTTGAGTAGAAGATACGATTTGCCAATTATCGCAAATACTGAAACTTGGTATGCAATGGATAACAAAATTGGAAAAATAAATGATAAAAATATTTATATCTTCGAAAATAATAGACACATTAATTTCAAAGATTTGGATATTTTACCAATTAAAACTAGTCACGATAGCGCAAATAGTTGTGGTTATGTGATTAGCAAGGACGACAAGAAAATTTCTTTAGTTACTGATACTGGAATTATCGAAGATAGCGTGTATGAAGAAATTAAAGATTCGAATCTTTTTTTTATTGAAGCAAATCACGATGTCGATATGCTAAAGTACGGAAGCTATCCTCCGGCGTTAAAACAAAGAATATTGTCAGATTACGGACATTTGTCCAATGATTCGTGTGCGTACTTATTGGGAGATATTCTAAGAGGAAATCACGAAGTTATTCAATTAGCGCATTTGAGTAAGGAGAATAATACTCCAAGAAAAGCACTAAGTACTGTTGAAGATTATTTGAGGAGTTTGGGACTTGATGTTGGAGAAGCTGTGAGTTTAGAAGTAGCTGAAAGATATAGCCCTAGTAACATAGTAGATTTAGAAAAAATGGAGATATATGCAAAGAACTGTACAAGAAGTTGAAAGAGCAATTATAAAAAAATATAGAAAACACATTTGGTCGAAGTTTATAAAGGCCATAAAAGAATATGATTTGATTCAAGATGGAGACAAAATAGCCGTGTGTATGAGTGGTGGCAAGGATAGTCTGCTTCTTGCAAAATTATTTCAAGAACTTCAAAAGCATGGAATGAATAATTTTGACCTTGAATTTATAGCGATGAATCCAGGATATAGCGAAGAAAACACTAGACTTGAAAAAGAAAATTTTGAGAAACTTAACATTCCTTATCACATGTATGATACCGATGTATTTAGTGTTAGTGAGAAAATTTCATCTAACAATCCATGCTATATGTGTGCGAGAATGAGAAGAGGTGCGCTTTACTCCAAAGCAAAAGAGCTTGGTTGCAATAAAATGGCGTTGGGACATCACTTTGATGATGTGATTGAAACTATTTTATTGAATGTTTTGTGTTCTGGAAATTATAAAACTATGATGCCAAAGCTTCACTCTAATAACTTTGAAGGGATTGAACTTATCAGACCAATGTATTTAATTAGAGAAGAATCTGTAAAAAGTTGGTTAAATTATTCGGGATTAAAAGCTTTAGACTGCGCTTGTTCTGTAACTAAGAAAACAGAAGGATCAATGAGGAAACAAATCAAACTTTTGATTGCAGAATTGTCGGATAGAGGATTTACAAATGTAGAAAATTCTATATTTAAATCCAGTGAAAATGTTGATGTATCCAGAATTCTTGGGTATGAATATAATGGAGAAAAGTATAACTTTTTGGATACTTACGGTGAAAATGATTTATAATTGTTAATTTATAGGAGGAAATATGGGAACAGAACCAATTAAAATCCAAGAAAATTTATATTACTTGGGTGTAAATGACAGACAAACAGAATATTTTGAAAACATGTGGCCATTGCCTTATGGAGTAGCTTACAATTCTTACTTACTTACAGGCGAAAAAACTTGCTTGATGGATACTGTAAAAGTCAGCAAAAGTGATGAATTTGTCGATAGCGTTAAAGCTATTTTAAAAGATAGAAAATTAGATTATTTGGTAATTCATCACATAGAACCAGATCATTCAGGTTCAATTCCACAAATTTTAGACCTTTATCCAGATTTAAAAATCGTAGGAAACAAGAAAACAAGATCAATGTTAAATGATTATTTTGAAATTGATTCTGACCATTTTATCGAAGTTGGAGAAGGCGACGAATTAGATTTAGGAGATAGAAAACTAACATTCTATTTAACAGCAATGGTTCACTGGCCAGAATCAATGGTTAGTTACGATGCTGAAAATAAGATTTTATTCTCACAAGATATTTTCGGTGGATTTGGAACTAATGACGGAGCAATATTTGATGACGAATTAGATTACGAAGTTAGAAGAACAGAATTCAGAAGATATTACACAAATATCGTTGGAAAGTATTCACAAATGGCTGTACGTGCTATTAATAAATTATCTTCACTTGAAATCAAAACAATTTGTCCTGTTCATGGTTGTATTTGGAGAAAACAACCTTCAAAAATCGTTGAAGATTATACAAAATGGGCAACTTATGAAGTAAATGAAGGAGTTGTAATAGCTTATGCATCAATGTATGGAAATACTGAATTGATGGCAGACCAATTGGCTAGATACTTAGCAGCTGAAGGTGTTAGAAACATTGAAGTATTTGATGTAAGTAAAACTCATGAATCGTATATACTTTCTAATTGCTGGGAAAAGAAATCATTAGTATTAGGTTCTTGCACATATAACAACACTGTATATCCTGTGATGAGCAATTTATTGAACGTATTGAAAATGCAAAAATTAAAAAATCATGTAGTTTCTGTATTTGGATCTTACGGATGGAGCGGTGGCGCTGTCAAAAATCTAAAACAATTTGTTGAAGAAGGAAACTTTGAAACAACAGAAACTGTTGTAGAAGCTAAAGGTCGTATGAAAGATGAAGACGATCAAGGTCTAAAACAAATGGCAAAAGAAATTGCAGCGAAAATTAAATAATAAACTTCAGAGCCAGTCATTAATTTGATTGGTTCTATTTTTTTAGCTTATAAAATGTGTTAAATTAATAATAATTATCAAAAAAACCAAAAAAATGATTTTTGGTGTTATTATTGAACAAATATGGGTATAAATAGCTTAGTGGTTATTAGGATAATAGCTAATAAATAAATTTGGAGGTAATGATTATGGCTACAGATGTAGAAATTGCTCAAAAAGCGAAATTAGAAAAAATCAGTGTTATCGCTGAAAAAATGGGATTAACAGAAGAAGATTACGAACAATATGGTAGATATAAGGCAAAATTAGATTTAAATCTTTTTGAAAAAAACAAAGACAAAAAAGATGGTAAATTAATTTTGATGACAAGTATTAACCCAACTCCAACAGGAGAAGGTAAAACAACTATGAATGTTGGTTTGGCAATGGGACTTAATAAAATTGGCAAAAATGCTATCTCAGTTTTAAGAGAACCATCATTAGGACCAAACTTTGGTATGAAAGGTGGAGCAGCTGGTGGTGGATATGCACAAGTAGTTCCAATGGATGAAATCAACATGCACTTCACAGGTGACTTCCACGCAATCACTACTGCAAACAACTTAATTTGCGCAATGATGGATAACCACATTCACCAAGGTAATGCGTTAAACATCGATCCAAAACAAATCTTAATTAAAAGATGTATGGACATGAATGAACGTGAATTAAGAGATATAATCATTGGCGTTGGCTCAAAAGGTAACGGAGTTATGCGTCAAGATGGTTTCGAAATAACTGTTGCAAGTGAAATCATGGCTATTTTATGTCTTGCAAAAGATTTGAAAGACTTAAAAGAAAGAGTTGGAAACATTCTTATAGCTTTTGATAAAGAAGGTAAACCAGTTTACGCAAAAGACGTTAAAGCTGATGGTGCTGTAGCATTAATCATGAAAGAAGCTATCAAGCCAAACTTAGTTCAAACATTAGAACATACTCCAGCAATTATTCATGGTGGACCATTTGCCAACATTGCACACGGATGTAACTCTGTAATAGCTACAAAATTAGGATTAAAGCTTGGAGATTATGTTGTTACAGAAGCAGGTTTCGGTGCTGACTTAGGAGCCGAAAAATTCTTCGATATCAAATGTAGAAACGACTTACATCCAAATATGGTATGTATCGTAGCTACAATCAAAGCATTAAAACATCACGGGGAAGCAGAAGATTACAAAGTTGAAAATGTAGAAGCTTTAGAAAAAGGATATGCTAACCTTAAACGTCATATCGAAAACATGAAGAAATACAAAGTTCCAGTAGTAGTAGCAATCAATAGATTCGCAAATGATACTGATGCTGAAATTAAGAAATTAACTGAATTGGTTGAAGCAGACGGAACAAGAGCTATTTTCTGTGATGTATGGGCTAAAGGTGGCGAAGGTGCAAAAGAATTAGCAGAATACGTTGTTGAAAATACAAAAGAAGAAAACGAATTTGAATTCTTATATGACCTTGAATTACCAATCAAAGAAAAAATCGAAAAGATTGCAAAAGAAATCTACAGAGCTGACGGCGTAGAATTTAGTGCAAAAGCTAAGAAGAAATTAAAACAAATCAAAGAATTAGGATTAGACAATTATCCAGTATGTATGGCTAAGACTCAATACTCATTCTCTGATAATAAAAAATTAATCGGAGCTCCAACTGGATTTACAATCACAGTAAGTGATTTCAAAATCTCAAGAGGCGCTGGATTTGTTGTTGCACTATTAGGTTCTGTAATGACAATGCCAGGTTTACCAAAAGTACCTTCAGCAGAAAACTGTGATGTTTTAGATGATGGTACAGTTGTAGGATTATTCTAGAAGAAAATTTAAAGCCTGAATTTGTGTAAATTTATTATGATTTATAAAAATTTTCTATAAATTCAGGCTTATTTATTATCAGAATTAATAAATTTTGTTACAAATACTAATAACTTTTATGGTACAATAGTTATGAAAAGGATTATAAGTAAAAGGAGATGCTTATGAGTACAAAAAAAACTCCTCTATATGAGGAACACAAAAAATTAGGTGGAAAAGTTGTTGACTTCGCTGGTTTTTATTTACCAGTTGATTATGAAGGATTACAACAAGAACACGAAGCAGTAAGAAACAACGTTGGTTTATTTGATGTAAGCCATATGGGTGAATTTACTGTAAAAGGCAAAGACGCTTTAAAATTTATAAACTATGTTTGCACTAATGATTACACTAAATGTGCAGATGGTCAAATCCAATATTCTTTATTATTACATGAAGATGGTGGAATGGTTGATGACTTATTAGTTTACAAAAATAACGATGAAGACTTTTTAATGGTTCCTAACGCAGCCAACACTGAAAAGGACTTCAAACATATCTCTAAATATGTAGATAAGTTCGATGTTGAACTTAAAAACATCAGCGACTCTGTTGCAGAAATCGCTATTCAAGGTCCTAAGGCTGAAGAATTATTACAAAGATTAGTTGAATTTGATCTTTCAAAAATTGAATACTATCATTTTGTAAAAGACATTAAATACAAAGAATATGATGTATTAATTTCTAGAACTGGTTATACTGGTGAAGATGGATTCGAAGTTTATGCAACTGCAGAAGCAATTGTAGACTTATGGAATGAATTATTAGAAAAAGGAAAAGACTTAGGTGTTAAACCATGTGGTCTTGGATGTAGAGATACATTGAGATTTGAAGCAGCAATGCCTTTATATGGAAATGAACTTGCAGATGAAGTATCTCCATTAGAAGTTGGCTTGAAATTTGCAGTTAAAATGGACAAAGACGACTTCGTTGGTAAAGCTAAAACTCAAGAAAAAGTTGATGCTGGAATCGACAAGAAACTTATTGGTATCGAAATGCAAAGCAAACGTATTGCAAGACAAGGTGCTGAAGTTCAAAAAGATGGCAAAACTATCGGTAAAGTAACTACAGGATACCTTTCACCAACATTGGGCGTATGTTTAGCAAATGCATTTGTAGATAAATCAGCTGTAGCATTAGGTGATGAAGTTGATGTTGTTATCAGAAATAAACCAGCTAAAGCAACAGTTGTTAAAAGAAAATTTTTGGATAGAAAATAGGGGGAAAAGAAAATGGCAGAAGTAGCAAAAGATTTATTGTACACAAAAGATCATGAATGGATTAAAGTAGACGGAGACGTTTATGAAATTGGTCTTGCAGATTATGCACAAGACAGTTTAGGAGACATCGTATACGTTGAATTACCAGATGTTGATGATGAAATTGATGCAGAAGAATCTGTAGCAAGTGTTGAATCTGTAAAAGCAGCATCAGAAGTTTACACTCCATTTGCTTGTACAATTGTAGAAGCTAATGAAGAATTAGATGATGAACCAGGTAACATCAATAAAGCTCCATACGAAAGCTGGATTGCTAAGGTTAAATTCGAAGACTTCGATGAATCTAAATTAATGACTGCTGATGAATACGAAAAATTCTTAGGAGAATTATAATGTATCCATACATCTCAATTACTGATCAAGAAATTGAGGAAATGCTAAAAACAATTGGCATTTCCTCTACTGATGAACTATATTCAGATATTCCTGAAAATGTTCAATTCAAAGGAGAACTTAACATACCAAAAGCAAAAAGTGAAGTTGAAGTTAGAAGATATTTCGACGAAATTTTTGCTAAGAACACATCTACTGATGATAAGGTTTGTTTCCTAGGTGGTGGAGCTTATGATAGATATGTTCCTTCTGTTATTCCAGCAATGGCAAGCAGAAGTGAATTCTACACTTCATATACACCATACCAACCAGAAATAAGCCAAGGTACTCTTTCCTATATTTTTGAATATCAAACAATGATGGCAAACCTTACTGGTATGCCAATATCAAACGCTTCTTTATACGATGGAGGAACAGCTATCACAGAAGCAGCTTTGATGACTATCCAAAAGTCCAAAAAATCAAAAATTCTATGCGCTAATACAGTTAGTCCTTCAGCAAAAGAAATATTGTTGACTTATTGTCACGATAGAAAAGTTGAAGTAGAATTTATCCCAATGAAAGATTTACTAACAGATATGGACGAATTGGAAAAAATGATGACTGACGAAGTAGGTACAGTTATCGTTCAATCTCCAAACTATTACGGATATATCGAAGATGTTAAAAAATATGAAGAGTTAACTCACTCTATCAAGAAAAACTACTTGATAATGTCAGCAGATCCTATGAGTTTAGGTTTGTTAAAAAAACCAGCTGAATATAATGTTGACGTTGTTGTAGGTGAAGCTCAACAATTCGGAGTAAACTTACAATATGGTGGACCTTATTTAGGATATATGTGTTTTACTGATGAATTTGTTAGAAAATTCCCTGGCCGTGTAGTAGGACAAACTACTGACGAAGACGGTAAGAGATCATTTGTTTTAACACTTTCAGCAAGAGAACAACACATTAAACGTGATAGAGCAACTTCAAATATCTGTTCAAACCAAGGTGTTAACTTACTTGCAGCAAGTATTTATTTATCACTTTTAGGTAAAGCTGGTATTAAAGAAGTAGCAACTCAATCATTACAAAAAGCTCACTATCTATTTGAAGAATTGAAGAAAATAGACAAAGTTAAAGTTCTTAGTGAAAAACCATTCTTTGATGAATTCACTATCGGTTTTGACAAAGACACTGAAGAAGTTAAGAAAGCATTATTTGATAAAGGATTCTTAGCTGGAATTAGCATTAAAGAAGCTACAGATGGATGTGGCAATGGTTTAATTATTGCTGTAACAGAAAAGAGAACAAAAGAAGAAATGGACAATTTTGTAGCAGCAGTTAAGGAGGTATTATAATATGGCTTATAACAAGTTAATATTTGAATTATCACAACCAGGTAGAACTGGATATAAACTTCCTGAATTAGACGTAGAAGAAAAAGATAACTTAATTCCTGAAGAATTTTTATCAAATGAAGAATTAGATTTACCAGAAGTTAGTGAAGTTGACGTAGTTCGTCACTATACTAATCTTTCAACTCTAAACTTCGGCGTAGATACAGGTATGTATCCATTAGGATCTTGTACAATGAAGTACAACCCTAAAATAAATGAAGAAATCATAGCAAACCCAAAACTTGCTCGTCTTCACCCAAAACAAGATGACTACCAAGTTCAAGGTGCATTGGAAGCAATGTATACTTTACAAAAATCACTATGCGAAATCTCTGCAATGGATTATATGACATTACAACCAGCAGCAGGTGCTCATGGTGAAATAACTGCTATTACAATCTTCAAGAAATACCACGAAGTTAATGGTAATTCTGAAAAGAATGAAATCATAGTTCCAGACTCAGCTCACGGTACTAACCCAGCAACAGCTGCAATGGCAGGCTACAAAGTTGTAGAAGTTAAATCAAACGAAAATGGTGTAGTTGACGTTGAAGACTTAAGAAAAGTTGTAAATGAAAAAACTGCTGGTTTGATGTTAACTAACCCTAATACTTTAGGTTTATTTGAAACTAAAATCAAAGAAATCGCTGAAATAGTTCACGAAGCTGGCGGATTACTATACTATGATGGAGCAAATGCTAACGCTATTTTAGGACATGCTAGACCAGGGGACATGGGATTCGATGCAATCCACTTCAATGTTCACAAAACATTCTCTACACCACATGGTGGTGGAGGTCCAGGTGCAGGTCCTGTAGGTGTTAAGAAATTCTTAAGAGATTATTTACCAAAACCAATTGTTGAAAAAGATGGAGATAAATATTTCTTAGATTATAGCATGGAACATTCTATTGGTAGAATGAAAGACTTCCAAGGTCACTTCGGAATTTTAATGAGAGCATTGACTTATATCCTAACTATGGGTAGTGACGGATTGAAATGTGCATCTACTACAGCAGTATTAAATGCAAACTATCTACAAGCTCAATTAAAAGACGATTACAACTTACCACATGACTTCATCTGTAAACACGAATTCGTATTAGGCGGATTAAAGGATGATTGTGATGGTCAAGTTAAGACATTGGATGTAGCTAAGAGACTGTTAGATATGGGATTCCATCCACCAACAGTATACTTCCCATTAATCGTTCATGAAGCATTAATGGTAGAACCTACTGAAACTGAACCAAAACAAACTCTTGACGAATTCGTAGCTGCAATGAAACAAATTGCACAAGAAGCAAGAGAAAACAAAGATATATTATTAGAAGCACCTATTTCAACTGTTGTTAGAAGACCAGATGAAACAGAAGCTGCTAAGAAGTTAATATTGACTTACAAAAAAGGAGAATAATGACTAAAGATATCATTATTATCGGCGCTGGACCTGGTGGCTATGAAACAGCCATCAGGGCATGCCAGCTCGGTTTAAATGTAACTTTAATCGAAAAAGCTGAAGTAGGTGGTACATGCTTGAACAGAGGATGTATACCTACTAAAACTTTATGGAAAATTGCTGATTTGTACAAAGAAATTAAAGAATCAGAAACTTTTGGAATTGAAGTTAATGACCATAAATTATTAGCCGATAAAATTAAACAAAGGAAAACGGAAATTATCGAAAGACTTAGAAGTGGTGTTGAATACCTTTTCAAAACTTACGATAATTTAACTTTTATTAGAGGAGAAGCTAGCTTTAAAGATAATAAAACAGTTGTTGTGAAGACTTTGGAAGGAGAAACGAAAGAACTTACAGCTGATAAAATTATCATAGCTACTGGATCCAAAGACTATAAGCCAACAAATATTGAAGGTATTGACCATCCTAAAGTTTTGACATCAACTGGACTTTTGGAATTAGAAGAAATTCCAAAATCAATGGTTGTTATTGGAACTGGCGTAATAGGAATGGAATTTGCATCAATCTATTCACAATTTGGAACAGAAGTTACTGTAGTTGGTAACAAATTGTTGAAAACTGAAGATGGCGAAATCCAAAAACGTCTAAAATCAATTTTGAAAAGCGATACTTTGAAGTTTGTAACAGGAGTATATGCTAAGAAAATAGTTGAAGAAGACGGAAGACTTAAAATCATTAGTCAAAAAGTTGGCAAAGATAAATTCCAAGAAACTTATGCAGATTACGTTCTTGTAGCAAGTGGAAGAAGCAGCAATATAGATAATCTAGGAATTGAAAACACAGATATTAAAACTGAAAAAAATGCTATTGTTGTCGATGAAAATCTTCAAACAAATGTCGAAGGTATTTATTCCATTGGCGATTGTGTGTATAAGAACACTCAATTAGCTCACGTTGCAAGTAATCAAGGTAAAAATCTTGTAAGAGAATTTTCGGGTAAGGAAAAAAACATCAACATGGATATAGTTCCAGCAGTTGTATTTACTGTTCCTGAAATTGCATCTGTAGGTTTAACTGAAGAAAAAGCAAAAGAACAAAACATCGATTATGTAACAAGCAAATTTATGTATCAAGCTAACGGTAAGGCATTGAGTTTGAATGCTACAGAAGGCTTTGTAAAGATAGTTGCTACAAAAGACTTATCTAAGATTTTAGGTTGCCACATAATTGGCCACGATGCATCCACATTAATTCACTTCGCAGCAATTGCTATGAATAATAACGTTGGAGTTGAAGGTTTATCAGCAATGATTTACGCTCACCCAACTATTAGTGAAGTGTTTATGGATTCTGTCGAACAATTAGAAGGTTTATCTATCAATACGCCGAACCCTAACAAATAAATTGAATCCTCGTATTTAATTTCTGAGAGAAATTAATACGGGGATTTTTTTAATGGTTACAGAAAGTCAAATATAAAGTTTGATTTTTCGTAAACTTTTACGCTGTTTTACTCACAGTTAAAACACATTTGCTTGATAAAGTATAAGTATCAAATATGGAGGTGTAGATATGGACAGAGACCCATACTCTGAATACAACGATTACATTAAAAAAAGAAGGGACGGCTTGAGCGAAAGAAAAGTCGAAAATATGATAAAAGAAGAAATAGCTAAGAATAAACCTAAAATCGGTTGGTTAAAAGCTCTCACAATATTTTTACTAATATATTCTTTGGTTATGAGCTATTTCGTAGCAAAAAATATGACTGGTATTACTGAGACTATTAACAAAAATGGTCAAGTTGAAAGTAGTACTATTTCTATAAAAAACAATAGTGTGTCTACCGAAAATGCCGTAGCGAAGAAATCTTTGGATTCTGTAGTTGGTATAACAACTGTAGGTGTTCAAGAAAATATGTTTTTCCAAGGCAGAGTTGTAGAAGGTGTTGGAAGCGGTGTTGTTGTTAGCAAAGATGGATACATTTTAACTAACGCACATGTTGTACAAGATGGTAAAGCAGAAAAAATCGAAGTCTTGCTTACAAATGGCAAGAAATCATCTGCAAAATTATTGTGGTATGACACAACTTTGGACCTTGCAGTAATAAAGACTGACTTAACAGGGTTAAAACCAGTTGAAATGGGAGATAGTGACAAGGTTCAAATTGGAGACAAGGCGATTGCTATTGGTAATCCGTTGGGATTGGATTTGCAATCAACATTGACTAGTGGATATATTTCAGGAAAAGATAGAACAATCACTTTGCAAAATGGCCTACAAATGGATGGTTTGATGCAAACAGACGCTGCTATAAACTCAGGAAATAGTGGTGGTGGACTTTTCGACCAAGAAGGAAAACTAATTGGTATAAATACTGCAAAAGCTTCTGCAGAAGGAATCGGATTTACTATTCCTATTAACGTAGCCAAAACTATAGTAGACAATATAGTTTCTGGGGGTTCTTTTGAAGGAGTTAAGTTGGGAATTAGTGGAGTTGATGTAAAAACATTTCAACAAGCTACTGGTCAAAAATTATCTATAGACAAGGGAATTTATGTAGTGGAAGTTGTCAGAGGATCTTCTGCACAAAAAGCTGGAGTAACTAGAGGAGATATAATTACAAAAGTTAACGGTAAAGAAATCAATACGATGAGTTCTTTGAAGAAAGCATTGCTTGAAGTTAGACCACAACAAAAAGGCAAGATAACTGTCTATAGAGATGGCAATACGAAAGATTTGGATATTGAGTTTAGTACTTTACAACAAAAATAAGGTATCACGTTTTTTCCTTCCTTAATTTGCGTGAGATTTGAAATATATAAATTTGAAAGCGGTAGTGAGAACTATCGCTTTTAAATTAGTAAAAACAAATAAATTCTTAAAAAACGCCTAAAAAATCTAAATTTTTCGGTTTTGCTATTTACACAATGAATTAATTAGTATAAAATATGGGAGTGTTGAGGAGGAGAAAGATTTGAAGCAAATTTATTCTGTAAAAATGATTTTGAAATACAAGACAGATGTGTCTATATATGAAGAAGATATTGTTCTTATAGAAATGGAAAGCATTGATGAATTAAAAGACAAATGTTTGGAATATGTAGATTTAATTCAAGATGATTTGAACGATCATGAATTCGTAGAATTACATGAGATTGTGAATTGGAATTTGACCAACGAAAAATTCGACAGTTCGATGAATTTCAAGGAAGTTTATTCCGAATTTATAGACGAAGACGAAATTGCGTAGTAAAATAGTAGGTTTTTGTTTAAAGGCTTAACTATTTTGCTTTTTTCGTGTATAATATAGTAGGACATAAGGATCTCTTATATATATATTTATTACATAACTGTAAGGAGGTTATTATGTCAAAAAATTTATTAACTATTAAAGACTTATCCGCAAGGGTAGGAGATAAAGAAATATTAAAAAACATAAATTTAAATATAAACTATGGTGAAGTTCACGTTATTATGGGACCAAATGGTTCTGGTAAATCAACTTTAGCCAATGTTATTTTGAACAATCCACAATATGAAACTACTTCAGGTGATATTTTACTTGATGGAGAAAGTATTATGGATTTATCAACAGATAAAAGAGCCAAAAAAGGTATTTTTATGTCTTTCCAAAATCCAATGGAAGTTTCAGGCATTAGTGTAGAAAACTTCATCAGATCTGCGAAAATAGCAACAACTGATGAAAATATAGGATTCTTAGAATTCAGAGAAGAACTGGAAGATAATATGGATATACTTGAGTTTGATCATGGATATTCTTCCAGATATTTGAATGTCGGTTTTTCCGGTGGTGAAAAAAAGAAGAACGAAATTCTACAAATGTTAATGTTACAACCAAAACTAGCAATCCTTGATGAAACAGATTCTGGTCTTGATGTTGATGCTGTTAGAACTGTATCAAAAGGTGTAAAGGAATTCTTACATGACAATAATTCAGTTATTGTAATCACACATCACAAGGAAATCTTAAAAGAAATTAAGCCAGATTTCGTTCATGTAATCATGGATGGCACTATTGTAAAAGAAGGTTCTAGCGAACTTTTGGATCAAATTGAAGAAAAAGGATTCAATTGGATTAGAGAAGAGGTGAAATAATGGCACCTAAAAAGAAGACTCAAGTCGATGAAATGGATAGAGGTATCTATGACATCAAGAATAAATTTACTTTTAGAAGAAAAACTGAAGAGGGCTTGACTCCTGAAATTGTAAGACAAATTTCAGAAGAAAAAAATGAACCTCAATGGATGCTCGAAAAAAGATTGGAAGCTCTTGAAATATTTTACAATTCAGAAGATCCTGAATGGGGACCGGATTTAAGTGTAGTTGATATGAATAAGGTCACAACATACATTAGACCTGATGCAGATAGATCAAGCGACTGGAATGAAGTTCCTGATGAAATCAGAGATACTTTTGATAAGTTAGGTATCCAAGAAGCTGAAAAAGAAATGATGCTTAGCGGTGTTGGTGCACAATACGATAGTGAGGTTGTGTATCACAACATTCAACAATCTTTGGTAGACCAAGGGGTTATTTATACAGATTTTGATACGGCTCTTAGAGAACATGAAGATATTGTTAAACAATATTTTGCAAAATCAATCACACCAAGATTGCACAAATACGCAGCACTTCACTATGCAGTGTGGTCAGGTGGATCATTTGTATATGTTCCAAAGGGAGTAGATGTTAAAATCCCACTTCAAAGTTATTTTAGATTGAATGCTCCAGGAGCAGGTCAATTCGAACATACAATGATTATCGTAGAAGATGACAGTTATTGTCACTTCATTGAAGGTTGCTCAGCTCCAAAATATAACGCACTAAATGTACACGCTGGTGCAGTTGAAATCTTTGTTGGAGAAAATGCTACTCTTAGATTTTCAACAATCGAAAACTGGTCACGAAATATGTACAACTTAAACTCAAAAAGAGCAATCATTGAAAAAAATGGTAAAGTTGAATGGGTTTCTGGTTCATTTGGATCAGCGGTATCCATGCTTTATCCATCAAGTGTCTTAAAGGGAGAAGGCGCAAGCAGTGAGTACACTGGTATTTCATTTGCAGGACGTGACCAAAACTTAGACACAGGTGCTGTTATGATTCACGCAGCCCCTCACACTACAAGCTATGTAAACAGCAAGTCTATCTCTAAATCAGGTGGAATCAGTGTTTACAGAGGTTTAGTAGATATAAAAGAAAATGCTTACGATTCAAAATCATCAGTAAGTTGTGAATCGTTAATGTTAGATAATGAAAGTAGATCAGATACAATTCCAGTTGTTAAAATAGGAAACAAACATGTCGATTTGGGACATGAAGCATCTATCGGTAGGATAGATGATCAAGTTATTTTCTATTTGATGACAAGAGGTATTCCAGAAGAAGAAGCAAAATCAATGGTAGTTCGTGGATTTGCTGAACCAATAGCTAAGGAATTACCTATGGAATATGCGGTTGAGATGAATAATTTAATTAATCTTGAATTAGAAGGAAGCATAGGATAGGAGTTGTATATGGAACAAATTAAAGGCAATAAACTGGGATTTAAAACTTTCAAATATTTGAAAGTTAACGATACAGAAATCAATCTTCCAGATATAGATATAAAAGAATACAGAATAGACTCAGATCCAATAGAATCATTAGACAACAAAGATTTTGGTGTATGCCAAGAAGCTTTGGATATGAACGAAAAATCGGGAAATCTATTCAAAAAATATAGAACAGAAGAAAATCAAGTAAAAGATTTCGGAGTTATCGATTTGGTAACTGACAGAGAATATGATATTTTGTTGGATACTCACAAAATTGTAGCCGAAAAGAACTCAAGCTTAAGAGTTGTACTTGATTATAGAGACAATGACGACAATAAGAAATTCAGAAGTTCAGTAATAGAAATCAATGCTAAAGAAAACAGCAATGTGGAAGTTTTTGTTATTCAAACAGAAAAGAACACTACAGCATTGGAGTCAGTTATATTAAACTTAGATGAAGAAAGTAACGTCATCCTAAGCCAATACGAATTAGGAAGCAAGGACAATTATGTCAATACTAAAGCTAATTTGAATGGCAAACATTCTAACTTGGATATCAACAGTATTTACTTCACACATGGAGATAATTCATTGAATATGCTTTATGAAATCAATCATTTCGGCAAAGAATCCAAATCTTCATGTATCGTAAATGGTGCATTAAAAGAAACATCTTATAAAAACTTCAAGTCAACTCTTGATTTCAAAAAAGGATCCATGGGATCTACAGGAACAGAAGAAGAATACGCAGTATTGTTATCAGATGATGCAAAAAGCTTGTCAGTCCCAATACTTTTAGCAGGAGAAGACGACGTTATAGGTAATCACGCAGCAAGTGCAGGTAAGATAGATGCTGATATGCTATTTTATATAATGAACCGTGCTATATCCAGAGATGTAGCAGAAAGTATGATAGTTGAATCCAAATTTAGCGAATCATTATCTAGATTAGATGACGAAAACTTGGAAGGCAAACTACTTTCATTCATCAGAGAAAAAATGGCAAAGAGGGAATTGGATGTTAGATAAAAAGCAAGTAGAAGATATAAGAAAGGACTTTTTGTATTTGAATAAGGAATACAAAAATCCGATAGTTTATTTGGACAATGCAGCTACCAGCCAAAAACCGATTCAAGTCATAGATAGCGTAAGTGAATTTTACAAATATGAAAATGCAAATCCTCACAGAGGAGCACACACATTGAGCGTTTTATCTACAGATGTTTACGAATCTGGAAGAGAAAAAATCGCCAAATTCATCAACGCAGCAGATTCTTCAGAAGTAGTGTTCACAAGAAACACCACAGAATCTTTAAATTTATTAGCTTATTCGTACGGCTATAATAATTTAAAAGAAGACGATGAAATAGTCATATCAATAATGGAACACCACAGTAATTTAGTAACTTGGCAGGAAGTGTGCAAGAAAACTAAGGCTAAACTAAAATACTTGTATGTTGACAAAGAAAATATGCAATTGGATTTTGAAGAATTCAAGAAAACAATCACTGAAAAAACGAAAATTTTCTCAATAACACAAGCATCAAACGTAGTGGGAACTATGCCTGAAGTTGAAAAAATGATAAAATACGTCAAATCAGTTAACAAAGATTGTATATGCATAGTGGATTCTGCACAATATATTCCACACAATAAAGTTGACGTGCAACAATTAGGTTGTGATTTCCTAGTATTTTCAGGTCACAAAATGCTTAGCATAATGGGAGTTGGAATACTCTACGGAAAGAAAGAATTATTGAACAACTTAAAGCCGTTCTTGTACGGTGGAGATATGATTGAATATGTGTTTGAAGATAAATCATCTTACTTGGATGCGCCAGGAAGATTTGAAGCAGGAACACAAGATGTAGGAGCGGTAAAATCATTAATAACAGCGATAGATTACATCGAAAAAATTGGAATAGAAAATATTAGAGATTATGAAAAAGCATTAATGGATTATGCTTATGACAAAATCAAACAAAAATCCGACATCATCGATGTATACACAACAAGTGACACTCATAGATCACCAGTTTTAGATTTTAACTTCAAAGAAGCTCACCCACATGATGTTGCAAGTATTATGGATAGTTACGGAATTGCAATTAGAAGTGGACACCATTGTGCACAACCACTTCATAGATATTTGAAGACAAATTTCTCATGCAGAGCAAGCTTTGCATTCTATAATACATTTGAAGAAGTTGACTTTTTCATTGAACATCTTGAAGACGTAAGGAGATTGATGAGAATTGGAACTAGGTAGTTTATATACAGAATTAATATTGGAAAAAAGCAGGGATAAATCAAACAGACGTGAATTGGAACATCCAACTCATTGTGAGTTGGGACACAATCCAAGCTGTGGAGATGAAATCACATTGCAACTAAAAGTTCAAGATGATACAATCGAAGACATTGCATACACTGGAATGGGATGTGCTATATCACAAGCATCCACATCCATAATGTGCGATGTAATCAAAGGTAAATCTGTAAATGAAGCAATAGATTTGTGCAACAAATTCATCTCAATGATAAAAGGAGAAATCACTGACAGAAAAGAACTAAAAGTTCTGAAAGATGCAGTGTGCTTCCAAAGCATATCCACATTACCAGCAAGAGTAAAATGTGCCGTTCTTTCATGGTACACATTAAAAGATATGCTTGAAAACGACAAATCAGAAGGCTCATTTATTCCTGATTAATAGACAATAAAATAGATAATAAATTTTTAACTGGTGAAACGTGTGTTTCATCAGTTTTTTTATTAAAAAAAAGAGATAGCTCAAAATGAGTTATCTCTTAATTTAAATAATCAATTATTAGAAAGCTTTGAATCTTTCAACTTTATCTTTGTCGATTCCATGTTTTTCATTATAAGTCATTTTTGTTGTACTAATCATGAATGGAACGCCATCGATTTTACGAGCTTCTAGGAAGTTTACAACTTTTGTGTAATCTCCTGAATTTTTTCCACCTTTTTTCATTATTTTCATAATTGAGTATGGGTGTTCTGGTTCTTTGATTGTGATTAGTGAAGAATTTGGTTTATCGAATGCTTTTTGAACGATATCTTCGAATTCTTCTGTGTCGATACCAGGAATTAAATAGTATTCAGCATCTTCGTCCATGCTTTCTAATCCTTTAACTTGTACTGATTTGAATTGTTTCTTAGCAATTCCCATCATAATAGCTAATAATTGTCTGATTCCTGTTGATCTATGTCCTGAAATAATAATATTTTCGTGGTTTTCAATTGCTTTTTCGATGAATTCTGCTTGTTGTTCATCTAAAAACTCTGAATCCACAAATCTTTTTATCATTGGGTGCATAAAAATCCTCCTTATGTTTGATTTAATAACAATAATATTCTATCACATATTCAACAAAATATCATACTATTTTAATAATTCTACTGTTCTAGTTCCATAATGTCTTTTAAGCCGTCAGTGTATTTGATGTCGTTGTTTTCTAATACCCAAAATGCTTCAACTCCATCGATAGAGTCTACCAATTTTCTACCTTCTTCGTAATTCATAACGAAAACTGTTGTAGATAGAAAATCTGCAAGTCCAGAATCTTTTGTGACGATTGTCACTGATTTGAAATGACTTGCTGGATTTAGTGTATCCGGATCAATTATGTGGTGGTATTTTTTGTTGTTATAAACGTAAAATCTTTGATAATCACCACTTGTAACCATAGATGTTGTTTCCGGTATTTTCAAGATTGCGACGTATTGTTTGTCTGGTTCTTCGTTTAAATTAGGATTTTGGATTGCGACTACCCAGCTGTCTTTTCCTTTTATGATTGGTTTTCCAATTGTTCTAACATTTCCACCTGCGGAAATAATTCCCGATTTTAGTCCACGTTTTTCTACCTCTTGGGCTATTTTTTCTGTGGCGTATCCTTTTGCAGTGGCACCCAAATCTAGTCTTGAATCTTTATCTTTCAAGAAAACTGTGCTGTTTTGTTCATCCAAAACTATGTTGTCGATACTTGTGTGAAGATTTTTTTCTTTCAAAACATCTGCTGAAGGAATTTCGATTTTTTTCTTTTCCAGAGCGTTGTCTCTGTATTCTTTCCACAAATCAGTTACAGAACCAAATGCAATGTTTGTTTTTTTATTGTATTTGGAATAATCTTCTACTGACCATTTGATTAAATCAAACAAATCTTTGTCGACTTTTACAGGTTTAACTCCTGCGTTATCGTTGATTGTCTTTGCGTTATCTACGCCATCAAAATTTTCGTAAGTGCTGTATAGTTTGTGAAGTCTGTCAAATTCATCGTTGATAAACTTGGAATACTCATTGAATTCTTTTTCAGATTTTGTATACAAACTATATCTTATTACTGTGTCAAATTTGTCATAAAGTGTGGCTTCGTGTTTCTCAAAATCTTTAGACGAAGATTCAGCCTTTTCATTTACTTGTGGTGCTGGATCTTTTGGAACTGGTTTATTTTCACCTTTTTCTTGAGAACAGCCAACTAACATTGTTAATGTTAAAAATACTAATATAAATTTTTTCATATAATCACCACATACATTATATCAAATTTTGGGAAATAATTTGACATCTTTGACTTATTTTAACATTATATGCTTCAAAAATTCCTGTTTTATAGTATAATGGTAGTGATAATTTTTTAGGAGATGAATAATGAAGAAAGCTATTATACTTTCTGCCGGAGAAGGCACTAGAATGAAATCTCACAACTCAAAAGTTTTACACAAACTTTTGAACAAGACTATGATTGATTATGTCATGGATGCTTGTGATTTTGTGGATCAGAAAATAGTAGTCGGCGGAAATAATTACGATATTTTAAGAGAAAACTTAGATGAAAGTATTCATCTAGTAAAACAAAATATAGGAGAACAATATCCATATGGAACAGGGTATGCCGTTAAATTATGTTTAGATGAAATAAATGACGGCGATAAAGTTATTATTTTAACGGGGGATACTCCATTAATAAAGCAAGAAACGTTGAAGAAGTTTTTTGATTTCCATGAACAACAAAATTCCGTTGCAACAGTTCTTACAAGTGAAATCGACGATCCATTTGGATATGGAAGAATTGTAAAGGACGAAAAGGGTAATTTGCTCAAAATCGTTGAGCAAAAAGACTGCAATGATGAGCAATTATTAATAAAAGAATTCAACAGCGGCATGATGATTGTGAATGGCGATGTGTTGAAGATGTCGATTGAAAAAATCGGTACAGATAATTCAAAAGGCGAGATGTATTTGACAGATATTTTCGAAATCATCAGAAATGACGGCAAAATTATCAAAACTTTTAAACATTCTGATGTAAACGAAACTTATGGAATAAATACAAAAGCCCAATTGTATTTCTGTGAAGAAATTTTAAAACAAAGAGTTAATGAAAAATACATGGAAGATGGCGTTGTAATTTCAAATGCAGATTCTGTAATCATAGAACCATCCGTAAAAATAGGAAGGGACACTGTGATTATTGGACCTTGCAGGATTTATGGAAACACAGAAATAGGCAGTGATTGTTTGATTAAGGGCGATTGCGAAATTGTGAATTCTAAAATCGATGACAACGTGATTATTAAATCATCATACATCGAAAATTCTGTTGTTGGAAAGAACACAGACATCGGACCTTTTGCTCATTTGAGACCAAACAGCGTTTTGAAAGAAAATGTTCATATTGGAAACTTTGTTGAAATCAAAAACTCAACTGTTGGCAATAAAACAAAAGCAGGTCACTTGGCTTATGTTGGAGATAGTGATTTGAAGGAAAATATCAACATCGGTTGCGGAGTAATTTTCGTAAATTACGACGGCAAAAACAAGCATAGATCTGTGGTTGAAGACAATGTGTTTGTCGGTTCTAATTCAAATGTTATTGCTCCTGTGACTTTGAAAAAAGACAGCTTCATTGCTTGTGGTACTACAATTACTGAGGATGTTGAAGAAGGTGCACTTTCAATTGGAAGAAGCCGCCAAGAAAACAAAAAAGATTGGGTTTATAATAAAAAAAGATAGAAATGGAATGATTATATGTATTTAATCGCAGGACTGGGTAATCCAGGAAGTAAGTACGAATACACAAGACACAATGCCGGATTTATGGTTATAGATGATTTGGCAAAAAAATTGAATATTAAAGTGAACAAATTAAAATTCAAATCGTTGATTGGTGAGGGATTTATCGGAAATGAAAAAGTGATATTGATGAAGCCTTCAACTTACATGAATGATTCTGGAAAAGCTATCTTGGATTGTTTTAATTATTATAATTTATCAGCAGAAAATCTAATTGTTATTTGCGATGACATTGATATTCCTTTCGGAACTATTAGGATAAAAAAGAAAGGCTCTGCAGGAACTCACAATGGGTTAAAATCCATTATATATCTTATTCAATCTCAAGATTTTGCAAGAATAAAAGTATCTGTCGGTCAAAATGACAACAATTACGATTTGAAGGATTTTGTGTTGTCACAATTTAGCAAGAAGGAATTCGAAGTTTTAGAAAAAGAAATTGACATGTCAAGTGATGCGGCTATCAAAATAGTAGAAGAAAATGTCGATTATGCTATGAACAACTTCAATGGGAAAAGCTTGATATGAATTTTCTAACTAAAATTTACGAGGATAACACAGAATTTCAGGGATATTTAAATTCGCTATCATCTGATAATTCGTCTATTTACATTCACGGTGTCATTAAGGAAGCTTTTGCAAGTTTTGTGTATGCAACATCCAAAAACATAGACAAACCTCTTGTCGTAGTTGTAGAAGACAATATGAGAGCGAGAAATTTGACAGAATATCTGAATGATATTGAAGATAATATTTGTGAATTTTTTCCAAGCAGAGAACTTAACTTGTACAACGCAAGATCACTGGACGATAATGCAGAAGATCAAAGAGTAAATGTGTTGTTCAAATTATTAAACAACGAAAAATTCATCATAGTTACTACATTTGATGCTTTAACGAAGAAAATCACAAAAAAATCTGTAGCAAAAAAATACGCATTTACAATCAAAGATACTGATTTGATAAATTTGGAAGAACTTCAAGAAAAGTTGAAGGTGTTGAAGTACGAAAGAGTAGACACCATAGAATCCAAGGGACAATTTGCCATAAGAGGTGGAATTGTAGATATTTTTCCAGTACACAGCAGATTTCCTGTGAGAATTGAATTGTTCGATGACGAGATAGATTCTATGAGGTTTTTTGAAGTATCAACTCAAAGATCAATTGAAGATTGCAAGTTCGTCGACATCATTAGTTGCAGCGAATTAATTATTGAAGAATCAAAGAAAGAATCCATTATTAATTCTATTCAGAAAAATCTGGATAAAAGGGTTAATCATCCGATTTTTGGAGAAAATGTAGACAACGTCAAGGACAAATTCGAAAAGTTGATGGAATACATCAGGAGTGATTTGGAATACGAAATCGACTTGGTATCATGTTTTCTTACAAAAAAAGATTATGATACTGTGTTTGATTATTTTTTAGATGACAGCATAATGCTGATTGAAGATTTGTCCAGATGTTATGATATTTACAAGGAAAAAGAAAAGAGATTTTTGGAAGATTTCGTGTATTTGGTTGAAAAAGGAGAAGTTTTATCCAAGCACGAACAATCACTCATTCCAATTTCCGATATTTTGAAATTGATAAAAGCGAAAACTTCTGTCAACATTACAAGTTTGGTCAAAAGAACTAGACTTATCGAATCAAATGCGATGTATCAGTTTAAAACATTGGAAGCGCCAAACTTTAACAAGAATATCGACAGTTTGGTTGAAAATATCAAATCCAACAGTTTAAGGGGATTCAAGCAAATCGTGTTTGCGGCAAATGTCGAACGAAAAAATATGCTCAAGGATTTGTTCTTAACTAATGGAATTCCAACTCTTGAAGCTGAAGATTATAATGCAAATATCAAATCGTCGCAGGTTTTGATTACTCAGAAGAATTTGCCAAATGGTTTTGAAATAAAAGATCCTAAGTATTTGATAATTACTTATAAGGAAATTTTCGGACGCGAAAAACAAATTCGAAAACGTAAGAAGAAAAAAGGTACCGGTCAGGATATTGTAAATTATTCTGATTTGAATATCGATGATTACGTGGTACACGAAAATCACGGGATTGGTCAGTACAAGGGAATTGAAAAAATCGATGTAAATGGAATACAAAAAGATTACATTGTAATTCAATATAAAGCAAATGACAGGCTGATGATTCCAACGGATCAGATGAATTTGGTCCAAAAATACATCGGCGGTGGCAACATCAAAAAGCCTTCATTAAATAAATTAAGTGGAAATGATTGGGCAAAGGCAAAGCAAAAAGCTAAGAAATCAGTCGATGAAATGGCAGATGATTTGGTTGAATTATATTCAAAAAGAGCCAAATTAAAAGGATATCAGTTTTCTCAAGATACTGAATGGCAAAGGGAGTTTGAAGATTCATTTCCTTATGAAGAAACAGATTCTCAAGTAAGATCCATTGAAGAAATCAAAACCGATATGGAATCTGACAGACCAATGGATAGGTTATTGTGTGGTGATGTTGGTTACGGAAAAACAGAAGTTGCAATCAGAGCTTGTTTTAAAGCTATAATGGACGGTAAACAAGTTGCTTTCTTAGTTCCAACTACAATTCTCGCACAACAACATTTCAACACAATTAAAGAACGATTCAGAGATTATCCTATCAGAGTTGAAATGATGAGCAGATTCGTCTCTCCAGCACGTCAAAAACAAATAATGAAGGATGTGCAAAGAGGTCTTGTAGATTTATTGGTGGGGACTCATAGAATTTTGTCGAAAAATTTGAAGTTCAAAGATTTGGGATTATTAGTAATTGATGAAGAGCAAAGATTTGGTGTGAGACACAAAGAAAAATTAAAATCTATGAGAGAAAACGTAGATGTGCTTACACTGTCAGCAACTCCAATTCCTAGGACTTTACAAATGGGTTTGACGGGAATTAGGGATATGAGTTTATTGGAAGAACCACCAGAAGACAGAACTCCGATATCAACTTATGTTACAGAGTACAATCCTAGTTTGATAAGAGATGCAATAATCAGAGAACTAGACCGCGGTGGACAGATATATTTTGTGTATAATAGAATAGAAGATATTGATCAGATGGAATTTAAATTGAAAGAATTGGTTCCTGAATTAAACATAGCGATAGCTCATGGAAGAATGAATGAAAAAGAGCTAGAAAATGTAATGCTCGACTTCCAAGATGGAATTTATGATTTACTATTGTGCACAACTATTATAGAAACAGGTCTTGATATACAAAATGTCAACACAATGATAATTTATAATGCAGATAAGATGGGCTTGTCGCAATTGTATCAATTAAAGGGACGTATTGGACGATCTGATAGAACTTCGTTTGCTTATTTCACATATGAAGGGCAAAAATCATTGACCGAAATTTCCGAAAAACGACTTATGGCAATAAAAGACTTTACAGAATTTGGATCTGGTTTTAAAATCGCAATGAGGGATTTGGAACTCAGAGGAGCTGGAAATCTTTTGGGAGAAAGTCAACATGGTCACATCGCAAAAATCGGTTATGATTTGTATGTGAAGCTTTTGGAACAAGCAGTCAGAGAAGCCAAGGGAGAAACTATTTCTGAAAATAAGAATACAGTCACAATCGAAATCAAAGTCAACGGATACATTCCTGAAGATTATATTTCTGAGAATGAAACAAAGATTGATATCTACAAAAAAATCGCATCTATACAAGATGAAGATGATTATTCTGAAATAATTGATGAATTAATCGACAGGTTTGGAGATGTTCCTAAGCCTATCGTTAATATAATGGATGTATCTATAATCAAAGCGTTCTGCGCGAGATTGTCCATTGAAAGTATAAAAGAAATAAAGGGAGAACTTTTCTTGCAATTTTCTTCTCCTGACAAAATTTCATTAGAAACATTAAAATACTTGACAGAAAATTACAAAAAAGAAATGAGATTTGATTTGTCAGAAAAACCTAAAATCATTTTGGGATTTGAGGACAAAAATTTAAGAGATCCTATCGAAGTATTATCGATACTTTTGAAGGATAATGAGAAATAATTGGAGGAAAAATGAAGAAATTTTTAGCAATTGTATTAGCTGTGATGATGGTAATGGTAACAGGATGTTCTAAAAAACCAGACGGAGCAGTGGCAAAGATTGGCAAAGAATACATCTACCAAAAAGATGTTGACAAGGTAATGGAAGATTACAAACAATATTATGGACAAGATATTTTCAACCCTAACACTGAACAAGGTAAGGAAGCTTTGAAGCAAATCCAACCTAAAATCATTGATATGCTAATTAACGAAAAAATCGCAAACAAATTAATGAAAGATAAAAAAATTGAAGTGTCTGATAAGGAAGTTCAAGCAGAAGTTGACAAGCTTCAAAAACAATTAGGTGGAGCAGACAAATTCAAAGAACAACTTAAAAAAGAAAATATGACAGAACAAGCTTTGAAAGAACAAATCGAAAAACAATTGAAGAACAAAAAACTTTCTCAACAATTTGAAAAAGACTTCAAACCATCTGACAAAGAAATCAAAGACGAATTCGACAAAAATTTAGACACTTATACTCAATATAACGCAGATCACATTCTTTTCTCAGGTAAGGATGACAAGGGTAAAAACTTGGACGACACTAAGCTTAAAGCAAAATCAGAATTAGCAAACAAAACTTACGAAGAAGTAAAAGATGGTAAGAACTTCAATGAAGTTGCCAAAGCAAAATCAGAAGATCCATCAGCTAAGCAAAATTCTGGTAAATTAGGTGATTTCTTATCATCTACAATGGTAAAAGAATTTTCTGATGCATTGAAGAAAATGAAACCAGGTGAAGTTTCAAAACCTGTTAAGACAGAATTTGGATATCACATCATCAAACTTAACAGTAAAGTTACTGAATTAGATAAGATGACTGATGCAAATAAACAAAATGTTAAGACAGCAATTTCCAACAAAATTATCCAAGAAAAAGTTCAAAAAGAATTTGAAAAACAAAAAAAGGATATGGGCGTAAAAATTTACTAATTTTTAATAAAAAAACGCTGTTTTTTCAGTCAAAACACTTGAAATAAAAAAAATATTACTGTATACTGTATTTAAAATAGGTTTTAACTATTTTGAAAATTTAAGGAGGAAAAGATGAATAAATCTGAATTATTAACTAGTATAGCTAAAAAAAGTGAGCTATCAAAAGTAGAAAGCGAAAGAGCTTTAAACGCATTCATTAAAACTGTTGAAGAAACATTAGCAAAAGGTGAAAAAGTACAATTAGTAGGATTTGGTACATTTGAATCAAGAGAAAGAAAAGCTCGTGAAGGAAGAAACCCAAGAAATCCTGAAGAAAAAATTCAAATTCCTGCATCAAATGCGCCTGTATTTAAAGCTGGTAAATCTTTAAAAGAAGCAGTTAACAAGAAAAAGAGTAAATAGTTTATAAATCAGGCCTATGGCCTGATTTTTTATTATTAAACTTTTAATTATCAAAGAAAGATTGATTATGATTTACGATTTTTATATTAACAAAGACATAAAGGATAGATTTAGAATTTTATCGGATGATAAGCTTATTTATTCTGGATACAAGGAAGGAAATAGTACCTCGTTTTTTGATGCATTCATTGGGTCAAGCTTTGACAAGGGCTCAAACTTTGTGTTTTACGATGAAAACGAAGATGTCGTGATGAAGGTTGAGCGTATTTTTTATGATAATAACAAAAAATACGTAATAAATTCCAAGAATGTCAATTTTACATTAGAGTCTGACATGTCTAACACTATTAAATACGACAACGACAAAGTAATTGATATTTCTGATTTTAAACATATCAATGTACTAGATTTTGGCAATATAGAATTAAACAAGAAAGGTTTCAGCATCTACGAAAAGTTTACATTGGATATAAAGGATGAAAAATACACATTCGTTGTCATTGCTGTGGCTTTGTTTATATGGGATGTATATATTAAAGAAAGATTAGGATTTATAAAATAATGAGTAAAACGGATTTTTTTGTAAAAAATTTTGGTAATAGACATGAAGCCAAGAAGAAAATCATTTCAATTTTGTTGGCTAACTTATTGGCTGCCGTTGCGATTGACTTTTTCTTCAGTCAAAAGAACTTCTTGAGTGGTGGTTCTACTGGTATTGGATTGTTGGTTCAATATATGACTGGAATTCCTACAGGAGTTACAGTGTTCTTACTTAATATTCCAATTATGATTATTGGATACAAATACTTAACTAGACAATTTGTAAATTACGCAGCGATTTCTACCATTGTGTTGTCAATTTATTTGACATTGTTCCACTATCTTCCAAATCCATTTATCTTAAAAGATGATATGCTTGTAGCTGTGGTTGGTGGAGCGATAAATGGCACGTCGATGGGTACGCTTTTTAGATTTGGTACATGCAGTGGTGGCTTGGATATCATAGCTGCTATTATGAAAAACGAAAAAGATATTTCAATAGGAAATGTACTCATGGCTTGTAATGCAGTAATCATTGCGATAGGTAGTGCTTTGTATGGTATTGATAAAGGATTTTATACTATTATTTCGATGTTTGTAGCTTACAGAGTTTTGGATAAAATCGAATTGGGAATAGGTGAAACTAAACAAGTTTTCGTGATAACTTCTAAGAACGAAGAAGTTGCTTCAATTATTATGCAAGATATGAACCGCGGTGTTACTTTCTTACACGGAGAAGGTGCTTATTTGAATAACGAACAAGAAGTTATTTTCTGTGTATTAAAAAGAGCACAAGTTGCGTATTTGAAGAAGAAATTGAAAAAGATTGACCCTCGTGCATTTATTACAGTAAATGATGCCTACGAAGTATTGGGTAAAGGATTTGAAAGAGAAGAATATTAAGGAGTGGTATTATCAAAAACTTATTAATAGCACAATCAGGTGGACCAACTTGTGCCATCAATGCAACATTGGCTGGTTGTTATAAAAAAGCAATTGAGCTAGGATTTGACAATGTGTACGGAGCTTTATACGGCGTTCAAGGATTGTTGGATTCCAAAATCATAGATATGAAAGCACAAATCAAAACAGATGAAGATTTGAACAGATTAAAAATCACTCCAGCAAGTGCATTGGGATCTTGCAGATACAAAGTAGATAGCGAAGAAAAACTTGCAAAAATCGTGGAAATTTTGAAATCATTTAACATTAATTATTTTATCTACATTGGTGGTAATGACTCAATGGACACAGTGTATCAATTATCCAAATACATCGAAAAAATTGGAGAAGATATTCATGTAATGGGCTCTCCGAAAACAATCGACAATGATTTATTTGGAACTGATCATACACCAGGATTTGGTTCTGCAGCGAAGTTTGTAGCAAATTCTGTCTATGAAATAGCTAAAGATGTCGAAATCTACGACTACAGAACTATAACTATTGTTGAAATTATGGGACGATACGCTGGATGGTTAACAGCAGCAGGAGCAATCTCCAAAAAACTTTGTAACCTTGGAGCAGATCTTGTGTATATAAGTGAAGATACATTTGAATTTGATAACCTAGTCAAGGAAATCAATGAAAACTTCAAAAGAACAGATAATATTTTGATTTTAGTAAGTGAAGGTATTAAAGATTCTTCCAATAACTTCATATCCAAAACATCTGGCAAGAAAGACAAGTTCGGCCATGCACAATTGCAAGGACCATCTCACATAATCAGAGATAAATTAAAAGAAATTTACGATATGCCAATTAGAAGTATTGAACTGAACATACTTCAACGATGTGACATGTCATTTGCATCCAAGACAGACATTGAAGAATCATTTGAAGTTGGAGAATTTTCTGTAGAATGTGTAGAAAATCATTCAGGTAAAATGGTTGGAATCAAAAGAATTTCCAACAAACCTTACAAGACAGAATTCGAACTTGTCGATATAGAAAAAGTTGCCAACAAAACCAAAATGATAATTCCAAAATACACAGACAGCCATTTTCAAATCGACGACGAATTTATGGACTACATTCTTCCTTTAATCGAAGGAGAAATCGACGTAGAATACAAAAATGGAATTGCACAATACTTCGCATTCGACAAAGAAGATATTGTGAAATTGTAAAATCAAGAGCAGAGTTGGTAATAATTCTGCTCTTTTTTAAAAATTTGTAAAAAACACTTTACAAAACAATCTTATTGTGCTATCATAGAAAGGTAGTCGTGGTTCATTAGCTCAGATGGTAGAGCACCTGACTTTTAATCAGGGTGTCCCGGGTTCGAGTCCCGGATGAGCCACCAATAGCCGAGCTTTTGTAGCTCGGTTTTTTTAATTTGAGGTGAAAAATGTATTTAATTGTATCCGCATTGATATTATTATTTTTATTAATATCGATATCGTACAAAATCAACATAGTACAATACGAAATAAAATCTGAAAAGATTGACCGTGATATGGACATATTATTCTTATCGGATCTTCATTCATGCGATTATGGAATAAATCAAAAGAAATTAATGGATAAAATAAAATCGGTCGATTGTGATGTGATTTTGTTGGGTGGAGATATTGTAGATGACAAATTAAAACCCAAAAAAGCATTTGAATTGCTGGAACAATTACAACAACTGGGTAAGAAGGTTTATTACGTTCACGGAAATCACGAAAAAAGAATAGAAAATCTGGTAGAAATAGATGAGACAATCATAAATTATAATGTGCAAATTCTCGATAATGAAGAAGTGTTCTTATCAAACAACATTAAACTTATCGGAGTGGACGATTCATCTGGAGAAATATTGGATGATTATGAAAATAAATTAGATGATTTAGATGAAAAATTAGATTCAAAAAATTTTAATATATGTTTGATTCACAAACCAGATTATTATTTCAAGAAAAATCTGAAAAATTTTGATTTGATGATATCAGGTCACACTCACGGTGGACAATGGAGACTTCCTTATATCTTAAATGGAGTTATATCGCCGGGACAAGGTCTGTTTCCAAAATACGCAGGGGGAATGTATAGCGACGATTATACACTTATAGTATCACGTGGGCTTGCCAAGGAAAAGACGGTAGTTCCAAGGATATTTAATCGACCAGAAATTAATTTAATAAAATTAACAAAAATCAACAATAGTTAAGAAAAGTATACAATGCTTGGAAAACTATTGTTTTTTTATTTTAGTGTACTAAAATATAATTAAAGGTAAATAAATTATTACTTGACAACGAAAGGGGACAATATGAAATACACAATGAAAAAGCTAATTGCAACTATGGCTGTAGTATTTGTTGTAATAGCTGGACTTAATGCTAGTCTTGTAAATAAATCAGAAACGATTTCGAGTTCAGGGATAGAAGTCGATGATGATTTTAAGTACATTTCAGTATCACATGAAAATGTAGGCGGAGAAATAGAATATGAAAAATCTGGCTACAAGGGAGTACTGAAAAAATCAATACGTCCAGACTACGAAGAAGAGGGTACGTTGTATTACAGATACTCTGGGAATTTAAAGAAACAATAAGGAGACAAAAATGTTTACTTACAAACTAAAAAAATTATACAGATACAAGATGATTCCATTTTTGATTCTGTTTTCTATAACTATGGGAATTGTTGCTTTTTTCCTACATTATAATACAACCAACCATGCATTTGATTTTCTTACTTCAAGTGATATCTCCATTTCTAATGGCATTAGTTGGGATGAGTTAATCATCAAAAAAACTGACTGGAAGAAAATAACACCAGAAGAACCAGACAAGAAAAGCTACGAAGATCACAAAGCGTATCTAATTGAAGGGAAAAATGTATTACAAAACTTGATGAAAGCTCATGGTCTTGATGAAAACTACAAGTATAACAAGTCTAATTATAATGAAAAGGATATCATAAAGTATACTAATGAATTGGATGCTCTGAATAATAAGTACCATACAGACGAGAACATGGATAATCCTAAAGAACTCAGGACATCTGTACTGAGAGGAGAAGGCTACATAAATTTCTTCAAAGAGAGAAACTCCATAGAAGATAGATTGATTGACGAGAATGACAATCACAGTTTCAGCAAAGTGATATTTGATGAAGCTGGTGTGATTTTTGGAGCTGTGCCAATAATTCTATTAGGTTTCGTGATGATTTTCACAATGAGAGAAGATGATATAACCAGCGTAACATCGAATTCCAAAATAAAGGATGTAGCGAACGATTTTGGTATTATTATGTGTATGATTGTGATGTACATTTTCATTTCATTGTTGACAGTATTCGTAGCATCTTTAATAACTGGAAATGGTGTGGGCGATTTAACATATCACTACGATTCTACATTTGTTATTAGGACTGTTCAGGACAGGGGTGGTTCTATAAGAGAATACTCATATGTTATGAGAACGCCTTTGTCTACATTTTTTAAGAGTGTATTCCCTTTTGCGTTAATCACTATGGCGTTTGGATTTGCATTTTCTTTTGTTGATAAACTTATACAAAATACCAAAGCAAAATATTTTACTTTGGTTTTAATAATGAGTTTGCTATTGGTTGATTTTAATTTCTTCAATCATGCATACAATCCTCTAAGCTTGTTTAAGTCGTTTTCGTTAAAACCTGTGATTGCTACAGTGTTTATGCTTTTGATAACAGCTATAGGCACGATTTTTTTGAACAGAAGAAAAGAATTCACATCACATGATACATACAAAGACCGAAATGTATTCAACTTAAAAGGTTCCATTAAAAACCGTGTGCTATCATTTAATGGGTTTTTGATATTGTTTGTCGTGTGTGCTATTTTGGTTGGAAATATCTGCTTGCAAAACAATTGGCATAATTTTAATTCAATTCAAACTAAAAACTATAACCATCTTAATTCTGCCTTAGAAAATTTGGTTTATAGGGATATTGATGAGATTAAGGCAAAATACGGAAATAGCAAGAGAGCAAAAGAAATGATAAATTCTCATTCACATGCTTTGAAATTTTACGAAAATGAGAACAAATACTTCGACGCTTACGAAAATAGATACAAATCTCCCCAAAAGTTCAGCAATTTAAATAAGGTAAGGGTAACTGAATTTAATGGTTTTCATTTTCAAGCAACAGGAAGTGAAACAACTGGAATGGTGGACGTATTCAACGATTTTGCACTTGAAGGAGCATTCTTCAAACAAAAATACATGCTCATAAACAACATCACACCAACAGACAGATTCTATATTCCGCAATTAGGAATTGATTATAATCCTTTTGATGTGGATAGTTTCAAAGGAACTTTACCTAAAATCAATTACTACATTACTCATGGAATATCAGAAAGAACTAATGCTTTTGGGATGTTACACGATTACTTCTATCTTAAATTAAATGTATTGTTGATTGTGTTTGCACTATTGCTGTTCACATCTACTATTATCAAATCGAATAAGCAGCTCGAACTTAAATCGGTACTTCCTGTAAGTCGAACAAAATCGTACAAGTCAAAGATAATAGAAAGCGTAATATACGCGATTGGTATAAACATCGTTGCAGCTTTGGTATTATTCTTAGCTGGAGGTATGATGGGTGGATTTGCAGACAGTGATTTTCCAATTATCAACTATATTGTGGACAGTGGAATTATTTACTCAAATGTTGGTCCATTTCTGGTGTATATACTAGAATCTTTTACAATAACTGTGTTGTTTACTATATTTATCAGTATGTTTGTAAATTCTATGTACACTGCTACTAACAAACTATTTACGATATTAATATCCATAATTGCGTTTATTGTACCATTCACTGCATTAAAGTACATGGGAGTAATCGGATCTTTTGTTCCATTTAACTATGTGGATTCGGGATTTGTATCTACGGGATTTTTGTCGGCGTTGATAAGACAGAATTCTTACACGATGGTGATGGCTGTTGTAGTTCTTGTGATTAGTTCAATATTGTTTTATGTATTGGGCAGAGTTTCATTTGGCAGGAGGAAATAATGTTAGAAGTAGTAAATATTGAAAAAAGTTACGGAAAGAAAAAGATACTTCACGATATATCTTTTAGTATTGAAAAAGGACAAATCAAAGCTTTGGTAGGGCCGAATGGCTCTGGTAAGACTACTTTGATGAATACTATGACCAATCTTCTCAAAAGAGATGGCGGACAAGTTTTGGTAGACGGTAAAGAGTTTAAAGATGAGAAGATTTTTAATCATATTTCTTTTTTCAAAGATGAGAAAATCTTGGATGAAAACTTGTACGGCATGGATTATTTGAACTATATTAAAAATGTCTATAAAAGAACCAAGGATGATGTGGATAGGGTTATCAAAGAAATAGGAATTGAAAGTTTTGTAAAAAGCAAGACTGGTTCGTATTCATTAGGTATGAAAAAGAAGCTGATGCTTGCGATGGATTTCTTGCCACAAAGAGATATTATATTGCTTGATGAACCGCTTTCTGGTCTTGATCCAACTAGCGTTATAAAGATGATGGCTCTTATAAAGAAGAAAGCAAAAGATGGACAGGGAATTTTAATATCCAGTCACTCTTTAAACGATATCGATGAAATCACCAATAATATTTTGTTTTTAAAAGACGGGAAAATTTTGGAAGAAGTTTTGGAAAATGAAAAATTCATAGAGATTATTTCAAGCGATAATGAAAAATTATCATCTGTTTTGAAATCAAAGGGTTTTAATATGGACAAAAATATGATAAGCTTAAACAACAGTAGTATTAATGATATTTTGTCTGTTATTATAGAAAATAATATTGAAATTTTGGATATTAAAAGACGTTCGAAAACTTCTCAGGAACGATACAAAGAAATTTTTGGAATTTAAAATAAAAATATGCAAAAAACTAAGAATTTGTTTGACATATCATAATGTTAATGATAGAATATACAAGGATAAATAAGAATATCTTGTATATTCTTTTTTTATGCATAAAATAATTTCAGGAGGTGGAAAATTTGCCAACAATTAATCAATTAGTAAGACAAGGAAGAAAATCTAAAACTTACAAATCTGATTCACCAGCTTTGAGTCGTAACTTCAACAGCATCAAAAAAAGCTATACAGAAGCTAACTCACCTCAAAAAAGAGGCGTATGTACTTCAGTAAGAACTATGACTCCTAAAAAGCCTAACTCAGCACTTCGTAAGGTTGCCAGAGTTCGTTTAACTAATGGTATGGAAGTTTTATCTTACATTCCAGGTATCGGACACAACCTACAAGAACACAGTGTTGTATTAATCAGAGGTGGTAGAGTAAAGGACTTACCAGGGGTAAGATACCACATTGTCAGAGGTGCTTTGGATACTGCAGCTGTTCAAAACAGAATGCAAGGTCGTTCAAAGTACGGTGCTAAGAAACCAAAGAAATAAAACAAAAACAAAAGGTATTAGTGTGAATAAAAGATTTTAATATACATTTATAGCACAGCGATGTAATTCGAGTACCTGAGAAATACTAAATAGTAAGGAGGGAAGCGAAGTGCCAAGAAAAGGACATGTTCAAAAAAGAGAGGTAATGCCAGATCCAGTTTACGATGATAAGACAGTTACTAAGCTTATCAACAACATTATGTTAGACGGAAAAAAAGGTACTGCCCAAAAAATTGTTTATGGTGCTTTTGATATTATCAAAGAAACTACAGGAGAAGACGCTCTTGAAGTATTCTACAAAGCAATGAACAATATTATGCCTATCTTAGAAGTTAAAACTAGAAGAATAGGTGGAGCTAACTACCAAGTTCCTATCGAAGTTAGACCAGAAAGAAGACAAACTTTAGGTTTGAGATGGTTAACAACTTATACAAGAGCTCGTGGTGAAAAAACTATGGTTGAAAAGTTAGCTAAAGAAATCATGGATGCAGCTAATAACACTGGTGCATCAGTTAAGAAGAGAGAAGACGTACACAAGATGGCTGAAGCTAATAAGGCTTTTGCACATTATAGATACTAATCTATCGGAAAGTAAGTAAGGAGAAAAAATGGCTAGACAAGTTTCATTAAAAGATACAAGAAACATTGGTATAATGGCCCATATTGATGCCGGTAAAACGACAGTTACTGAACGTATTTTATACTATTCAGGTAAAATCCATAAAATTGGGGACACTCACGACGGTGCCGCTCAAATGGACTGGATGGTTCAAGAACAAGAAAGAGGTATTACAATTACTTCTGCAGCAACAACTTGTTTCTGGAAAGGTAACAGAATCAATATCATCGATACACCGGGTCACGTTGACTTTACAGTTGAAGTAGAAAGATCTCTTAGAGTTCTTGACGGTTCAGTTGCTTTATTCGATGCAAAAAGCGGTGTAGAACCACAATCAGAAACTGTTTGGAGACAAGCTGATAAATATGGCGTACCAAGAATTTGCTTCATCAACAAAATGGATGCAACAGGCGCTGATTATTTCATGTCTGTTGACACTATTAGAGAAAGATTGAGAGCAAATGCTGTACCTATCGAAATTCCTATCGGAGCTGAAGATAAATTCGTAGGTGTAGTTGATCTTATTACAATGAAAGCTAATATCTACAAAAACGAACTAGGAACAGAATTCACTGTTGAAGATATTCCAAGTGACTTAGTAGAAGTAGCTGAAAAATATAGAGCAGAATTATTAGAAAACATAGCAGAACACGATGAAGAGTTAATGGAAAAATACCTTGAAGGTGAAGAATTAACTGAAGAAGAAATCAAAAGAGCTATAAGAACTGCAACAATTGCTAATGCAATGAACCCAGTACTTTGTGGTTCTGCATATAAGAACAAAGGTGTTCAACCATTATTGGACGCAATAGTTGATTATATGCCAGCACCAATTGATGTACCAGATATCAAAGGTGTGGATCCTCAAACTGATGAACCAACTACAAGAAAATCATCAGATGAAGAACCATTTGCTGCATTAGCATTCAAAATCGCAACTGACCCATATGTTGGTAAGCTTGCGTTCACAAGAATTTATTCAGGTAGTGTTGAGTCAGGAAGCTATGTTTACAACTCAACAAAAGGTAAGAGAGAAAGAATTGGTCGTATCTTAATGATGCACGCTAACAAGCGTGAAGAAATTGATAAAGCATACGCTGGAGACATCGTAGCTATTATCGGATTAAAAGATACAACAACAGGGGACACATTATGTGATATGGATAGCGAAGTTATCCTTGAAAACATGGAATTCCCAGATCCAGTAATTTCTGTAGCAATCGAACCTAAAACAAAAGCAAGTCAAGAAAAAATGGGTATTGCTCTTGCAAAACTTGCAGAAGAAGACCCAACATTTAGAACATATACAGACGAAGAAACTGGCGATACTATAATCTCTGGTATGGGTGAACTTCACCTTGAAATTATCGTTGATAGACTTTTACGTGAATTCAAAGTAGAAGCTAATATCGGTAACCCACAAGTTGCTTACAGAGAATCAATCACTCAAGCAGCTGAAGCTCAAGGAAAATATGTTAAACAATCAGGTGGTCGTGGACAATACGGTGATTGTACTCTTAGAGTTGAACCACTTGACAATCCAGAAGAATCAAATGGTATCGAATTTGTTAATGCAATTGTCGGTGGTGCTATTCCAAAAGAATACATTCCATCAGTTCAAGCGGGTGCTGAAGAAGCAGCTCAAACAGGTATCTTAGGTGGATATCCAATGCTTGACATGAAGATTACTCTTTTAGATGGTTCTTACCACGATGTCGACTCATCAGAAATGGCATACAAAATTGCCGGTTCTATGGGCTTTAGAGCAGCAGTTGCAAAAGCAAAACCAATCTTATTAGAACCAGCGATGAAAGTTGAAATCACAACTCCAGATGAATATTTGGGAGATGTAATGGGAGACGTTTCATCAAGAAGAGGTAAGATTGACGGTATGAATCCTAAAAATGGTGTACACGTATTAGATGCGTTTATTCCATTGGCAGAAATGTTTGGATATGCAACAGACTTAAGATCAAAAACACAAGGTCGTGCAACATATTCAATGCAATTCGATCATTATGAACAAGTTCCTAACTCAATATCAGAAGAAGTTATAGGAAAAAAGAATAATAAATAGGAGGCTTATATAAATGAGTAAAGCTAAATTTGAAAGAACAAAACCACATGTTAACATTGGTACAATAGGTCACGTTGACCACGGTAAAAC